>NZ_JASGDD010000119.1:0-53314 GCF_047607365.1 Nocardioides sp.
CCGTCGGCGCCGACGGCCGAGGTGGTGTAGCTGAGCGCCACGCTCGGGCTCGGCTGCGACGTCGCCTCGATCGCCGACGTGGCGCCGCCGCATCCGGCCAGGGCGGCTCCGGCGAGGAGCAGCGGGACGGCGACGAGAGGCGTACGACGGCGGGGCACGCGGATTTCCTACCCGACCGATCGACGCGGTTTCCAACCGGAAGCGCGGTCCTAGCGGCTGTTCATCCGATCGTCACGACCTGCTACCGCACCGTGCCCGAACCCGACGATCGAGGTTCCCCGTCCATTCACCCGGTGTCGAGAGTGTCCTGACGTTTGCCTTCGTCCAAGGAAAGGGAACCGCTTCCATGCACCTCCACCTCACCCGCCGCCGTCTCGGCGTCGGCATCGCGACCGCGTCGCTGGCGGCCGCGGCCGTCGCAGGCACCGGCGTGAACCTCGCCGCCAACGCGGACGGCACCCCCGCGGCCTTCACCGGCCTCATCCTCGGCGTGGGCGAGGACGAGACGTCCCGCACGCTGGCGTGGTACTCCTCGACCAACCCCACCGGCGGCGAGTCGGTCCAGCTGGCCACCGCGGCCGACTTCAGCAACGCCACGACCGTCACCGGCACGGTCGCGGCGAACACGACGGCCGAGTCGATCACGGCCCTGACGCCGTACAACGGCAAGGCCCTGCTCGACGGCCTCGCCGCGAACACCACCTACTACTACCGCGTGCTGGAGACCGGGACGTCGAACGCGTCGCAGGCCTACTCCTTCACGACCGGCACGTTCGGCGGCGGCGACTTCCAGTTCCTGTTCTTCGGCGACCCGCAGATCGGCTCGTCGGGCGACCCCGTGGCCGATGGCGAGGGCTGGGACTTCACGCTCGACCAATCGAGGGTCCAGAGCCCGAAGGCCGAGCTCTACGTCTCCGGCGGCGACCAGGTCGAGACCGCCAACAACGAGACCCACTGGAACAACTTCCTCAAGCCCGACGAGCTCCGCTCGATCCCCTGGGCCGCCACCATCGGCAACCACGACAACGGCGGTCGCGGCTACGACCAGCACTTCGCCCTCCCCGACACGAGGGACGACGCCAACGCGCTCTACTCGAACAACAACAGCGCCGGCACCAACACCGGTGGCGACTACTGGTTCACCTACAAGGGCGTGCTGTTCATCGACCTGAACTCCAACGCCTACAACGCGGCCAACGGCTCCGACCCGGCACACGTGCAGTTCGTCACCGACACGATCAACGCGGAGAAGAAGGGCGACATCACCCACGTCGTCCTCGTCTACCACCACTCGATCTACTCGCCGGCCGACCACGCCAACGACACCGACAACCAGCAGCGCCGCACCGACTTCACCACGGCGTTCTCCGACCTGGGCGTCGACCTCGTGCTCCAGGGCCACGACCACTCCTACTCGCGGACCTACGCGCTCAAGGGCACCACGACCGACGGCACCGCCACGACCGCGAAGGCCGACGCCACCGAGCACCCCGGCCAGCCCACGGTCGTCGAGGGCCCCGGCGGCGTCGTCTACGTCACCGCCAACTCGGCCTCCGGCTCGAAGTACTACGACCTGACGACGCCGGACTCCAGCAAGGGCGGCTACGGCGCCGACACGACGTACGTCGGCGGGCCGGAGACACTCGACACCACCACCGGCACGACGCTCGCGCACACGCGGCACTGGGCCAACTCGGTCGAGAACCAGGAGCACGTCCAGACCTACGTCGAGGTCACGGTCAACGACAAGGGCCTCCAGGTCAAGAACATCCGGGCCAACGACGACACCGGCCCCAACCCGGCGTACGACCTCGGCAAGGTCAAGACGCGCGGCGTCGACCTCTCCGGCAACCTCGCGCCGATCGGCTCGGTCCAGGACCAGTTCAGCCTCTTCCGCGACGACGCCGACATCTCGCCGATCGTGCCGCCCGCGGACGTCGAGAAGGTGACCGAGACGGTGACCGCCGAGCCGACGGCCACGCCGACGGTCACGGTCACGCAGACGACGACCGCCACCGCCACCGCGACGGCCACGACGACCGCGACGGCCACGGCGACCGCCACGGCCACGGTGGTGCCGCCGGCGCTCAAGCAGAAGGTCGCCGCGAAGATCGCCTCGCTGCAGAAGCAGATCAAGAAGGCCAAGGGCACGAGGAAGAAGATCCTCAAGGCCCAGCTCGTGGTGGTCCGCTCGCTCCAGAAGAGCCTGGGCTGACCATCGACGCCCTCGCACGACAGGCCCCGGGCTCGCGCCCGGGGCCTGTCCTCACCCTGCTCCTGCTCCTGGCCGCTCTCGGCTCGGCCGTCCTCTCCCTCGGTCTCGCCGGACCGGCGACGGCGCACGGCTTCAGCACGGTCGTCTACCTCGACGCGTCGGCGGCCGGCGACGACCACGTCCGCACCCGCGTGGGGCTGGAGTACGACCTGCTCGTCGTCTCGGTCGCCGACGCGCAGCGGGACGACCCGCTGTTCGAGACCGGCCAGCCCGCCTGGGAGGACGGCGACTTCGACGGCATGACGCGCGCCCTCGAGCAGCACGCCGACTCCGTCCTGGCCTACCTCTCCGACCGCCTGTCCATCGCGTACGCCGGCAGCCCCTGCGCGCCGAGCCTCGAGCCCGGGATCGCGGTCGCCATGAACGACGACCAGGGGGTGCCCTACGCGACCCTCGCGATCGACTGGGCCTGCCCGCACGACGCCGACGCCGACGTACTCGAGTCGGGGCACCGGATCCGGGCGGCGCTCTTCCCCGACGACGAGGGCTACGTGACGAGCGCCAAGACGATCGTGACCTACGACCTCGACGGCCGGACCGGCAGCGCGGCGCTCGACGCGAGCCATCCCGCCTTCTCGACCGCGCAGTCGGCCGCCCAGCGGTTCGCCGAGTTCTGGAGGCTCGGCGCGGAGCACCTGCTCAAGGGACTGGACCACCTGCTCTTCCTCACGGCGCTGATCGTCGGGTCCCGCCGGCTCCGCGAGGTCGTGCTGGCCGCCACGACCTTCACCCTGGCGCACTCGACGACCCTCATCCTGGCCGCCTTCGGGGTCGTGCACCTCTCCGCCGACGTGGTCGAGCCGCTCATCGCGCTCTCCATCGCCGCGACGGCGGCATGGTTCCTCTGGCGACTGTGGCGCCTCGGCCCGGGCGCCCTCGAGCTCGACGTGACGAGCACGAGCCACCTGGCGCTCGACCGCGCGGGCTGGTCGCGGCTGGGAGTCGTGTTCTGCTTCGGGCTCGTCCACGGCATGGGGTTCGCCGGAGCGCTGGGCATCGACCACGCCTGGTCGTGGACCCTGCTCTGGTCGCTGCTGGTCTTCAACGTCGGCCTGGAGACGGTCCAGATCGGCCTCATCATCCTCCTCTTCCCCGCGCTCGCCCTGCTGCGCCACCGGGCGCCGCGCACGGCCGCCTGGGTCGCCGGGCTGATCGCCCTCGCGGTCTCGGTCGTCGGGCTGGTCTGGTTCTGCCAGCGGGTGTTCGGCTTCACGCTCATCGGCGAGGGAGGCTGAGGGGCCCCTCCGGGGCGATGTCATTTCGGCGCCGCCGTACGCCGGATGGGAGACTGGACGCGTGAGCGAGGAGATCGGCGGGGCGGGCGCCAGGACGCCGGGCGAGACGCCCGAGGACGCGGCGATGCGCGGCCGCGCCATCCCGCTGGTCCTCACCCCGCCGAAGGGTCGCGGCAAGCCCCCGCGCCACCTCGCGGACCTGTCCCTCGCCGAGCGCGCCGCGGCGGCCGCGGAGCTGGGCCTGCCCGGCTTCCGGGCCAAGCAGCTCTCGGTGCACTACTTCGAGCGGCTGGTGCACGACCCGGCGCAGATGACCGACCTGCCGGCCGCGCAGCGCGCCGAGCTGGTGGCGGGCTTCCTGCCCGAGCTGCTCACGCCGGTCCGCACCCAGACCGCCGACCGCGGCACCACGGTCAAGACGCTCTGGAAGCTCTTCGACGGCGCGCTGGTCGAGTCGGTGCTGATGCGCTACACCGACCGCGCCACCATCTGCATCTCCTCCCAGGCCGGCTGCGGCATGGCCTGCCCCTTCTGCGCCACCGGCCAGGGCGGCCTGCAGCGCAACATGTCGACCGCCGAGATCGTCCACCAGGTCGTCGTCGCCGCCCGCGCGATGGCCACCGGCGAGGTGGCCGGCGGACCCGGCCGGCTCTCCAACGTGGTCTTCATGGGGATGGGCGAGCCCCTCCACGCCTATGCGGCCACCCTCGGTGCCGTACGCCGGCTCACCGATCCCGCGCCGGACGGACTCGGCCTCTCCGCCCGTCACGTGACGGTCTCCACCGTCGGTCTCGTCCCGCGAATGCGCCAGCTCGCCGACGAGGGCATCCCCGTCACGCTCGCGCTGTCGCTGCACGCCCCCGACGACGAGCTGCGCAACGAGATCGTCCCGATCAACACCCGCTTCTCGGTTGCCGAGACCGTCGACGCGGCCTACTACTACTTCGAGCGGACCGGCCGCCGCGTCTCGATCGAGTACGCCATGATGCGCGGCATCAACGACCAGGACCACCGCGCCGAGCTCCTCGCCGACGTCCTCTCCGCCGACGGCCGCGGCACCGGCTGGACGCACGTCAACCTCATCCCCCTCAACCCCACGCCCGGCTCGAAGTGGACCGCCTCGGACCCCGCTGACGAGCGTGAGTTCGTCCGCCGCCTCGAATCCCGCGGCATCTCCACCACCGTCCGCGACACCCGCGGCCGCGAGATCGACGGCGCCTGCGGCCAGCTCGCCGCCGCCGAGTCGTGAGCGTCCGCGCCGCGTTCGAGGCGACCGTGCAGCGACTGGTCGGGCTTCAGGTCCTGTCCGTGGACTACCGGGATCTCGACCCGCTGGACGGGGAGCTCGAGCACTGGGATCACGGCGACTGGCACAACGCGGTGATGGGCATCGAGCTCCACACGAGCGAGGGCACGCGCACCGTGACCTGGGGCTCGACGTTCGAGTGCTACGGGATCGAGATCATCGAGGGCGAGCTCGGGGAAGACCTGTGCCGCAACGGCCCCGAAGGCGACTCCTTCTGGAGCCGGGCCGCGGGTCAGCGGATCGAGGCGGCGACCATCGGTTGGCAGCGGTGGAAGGTCGGCGCGTCGTCGTGGGGGCCCATCCGCAGATGGTCCGACGTCGACGTGCCTATCGCATTGCGCCTCGACTTTGCCGCCGGCCCGGTGTGGCTCCTCGTCGCGGTGCCCGAGGAGAGCGGTGGTGCCTCCGTCGGCGGTGACGAGATGATGGTCGTCCTCTCCGGCGCGCTGATGCGTGACCTGGCATCGTTCGACGACCGCTCGTTCGCGCGGTGACGGGTCCCGATCGGGCAGCGGCTCCGCTTCACCGACGCGCGATCTCTTGCTGCTCACGCCATGTCTCGGGTGCAACCCGCAGCTGGCGGCCCTTCACCAGGACGCCGCGGCTGCGACGATGCGGTCGAGGGTTCTGTTGCCCCACTGGCTCATCGGTGGGTTGCTGAGCCGGTAGTACCAGACCAGCCCCATGGCCTGCTGGAATGCCCAAGCCATGCCTCGGAGCCATTGGTTGTCGAAGGTGGCGAGTTCGGAGCGAAACACGTCCCGCGGTGTTGCGGACAGCAGGTGCCAGCCTGCGACGAGGTCCAACGCGGGGTCCGCGGGGGCGAATCCTCCTGTGTCGAGCACGCCTGTCAGCCGCCCTTGGCCGACCAGGACGTTCGGTGGAGTGATGTCGCGATGGGACATCACGTCGGAGTCGACTCGTGGAAGCGTGCGCAGGTCCGCCCAGAGTGCCCGCAGGATTGGCACGTCGAGGAGGTCGACGCTCTCGTAGAAGCACTCGTCCATCCACGCGTCGTGATCGGGTAGATGGCCACCGCGCCCGCTGCCGTCGTACGTCCTGCCAGCAACACCGGTCCGGCGCAAGGACCCGATGAGGGCGGCCAGATCGACGGCGAACGGAATCGAGTTCGAAGCATCGTTCGCGACAGCGTCAGCGCCGACGACCCATGTCTGCACGCTCCAGGGAAGCGGATAGTGGGTGTCTGGCGCGCCGATCTCCACCGACTCTGGGCAGGGGAATGGGCAGTTCGAAGCGAACTCCGCCATCGCCGACGCCTCGTTCTCCAACTCGGCCTGGACGGCTATCGGGTCTGTTCCGAGCATCGGCAGACGAACAGCAAGCTCCTCGCCGAGGCGGAAGGTCCAGTTGACGGTTCCACCGCTTTCGACGGGTCGCACAGGAAGGCTCCGCCATTGCGGGAACTGCCGTCGGACCATGGCCCGCACGGATTCGAGACTGACCGTGTGCTGACCCGCGTGCATCACGAAGAACCTACCGACAGGGCAAGCCGGTGACGAACGACTATCTGAGTGCCGTCGGGGGCCTCCGTCAGAAGTGCGGATGGGCTATCTGCTCGTCGCTGTCGCCTGCCCTGACGAGCGTGTTCGCGAGCTTCGAGCGTCGGGCATCGCCAGCGATCGGGTGCTCGACCTCACCGTCTCCGGCGACGAGGTGACCGAGCACGGGAGCTGGTGGCGCGCGACGGTCTACTGGTCGGAGGACGACGCCTAGCCTGTCCGGCGCCGGAAGCCGATCGCGACGGCAGCGGCGAGGACGATGCCCGCCGTGCCCGTGAAGGCGGCCCAGGCGAAGCGGCTGCGGCCGGCGTCGCGGCAGCGGGCGGCGATGTCGCTCGCGTTCGACGGCGCCTCGCCGCCGGGGTAGTTGTCCGCGTGATTGAGCACCGTGTCGTACGGCGCGAGGCACTGGTAGCGGTCAACCCTGGGGGAGGCCGGTGCCGTGGCGCTGGAACTCCACCAGCCGCTCGTTCTCGTAGTCGATCCGGTCCAGGGTGCCCTCGAGGTGGCGGAACATCTCCTTGAGGTTGCGGATCCCCGGCGCCGACTGCCGTGCGACGGCCTCGGCGAGCTCGATCGCGGTCGCCTCCGCCTCATCCGTGGGCACGGCCCGGTGGGCGAGGCCGCTGGCGAGCGCCTCTGCGGCGCCGATCGGGCGGCCGAGGTAGACCAGCTCCTTCGCGCGGGAGAGGCCGATGAGCGTCGTGAGCCGTGCCGGCCCCACGGGTACGCCGAGGCGTGCCCCGGCCCACGCGAGCTTGAGGTTCTCTCCGGCGACCCGCAGGTCGCAGCCGGCGACGATCTCGGCGCCCGCCCCGACGCAGTTGCCGACGCACACGGCGATCGTGGGCACCGGCACCTCCTCGATCCGGCGGTACAGCTCCGCGAAGGCCTCCATCCGCCGCACCCCGCCGGCCGCGTCGAGCGTCTCGCCGACGTCCGCGCCGGCGCACAGGGCGGTGGTCGAGGTGGTCGACACCACCACGGCACGGACGTCCGGATCCGCCGCGAGCTCGGTCAGGGCGGAGTTCAGCAGCCCCAGCGTCGCCGTGTCGAGCGCGTTGCGCTTGGCCGGCCGGTCGATCCGCAGCACCTCGATGCCGCCGGGACGTCGTTCGCGAAGAAGGCTCATGGCAGTGAGTATCGCGGCTGCCGACGCGCGACATTCACCGGCAGGTCACTTTCGCCAACCTCGCTCGTCAGCCGCGCCGCCGACGCTGGAGGCATGAGCGATCTCCGCGTCCTGGTGGTGACCGAGTCCTTCCTCCCGCAGATCAACGGCGTGACCAACTCCGTCCGCCGCGTCCTCGAGCACCTCGAGACCGAGGGTCACGAGGCCGCCGTCGTCGCTCCCACCGGCCCGCCGGAGTACGCCGGCGCGCCGGTGCTCCGCGTACGCGGAGCGAGCCTGCCCTTCTACCGCGACTTCCGCGTCGGCCTGGAGACCCGCCGCCGGCTCCGGGCGATCTTCCAGCGCTTCGGCCCCGACGTTATCCACGTCGCCAGCCCGGCCACGCTCGGCTACCAGGCGATCAAGGTGGCCGAGGAGATGGGCATCCCCACGGTCGCGATCTACCAGACCGACCTGGTCGGCTTCGCCGAGCGCTACCCGCTGCTCGGCCACGCCGGTGGCGCGCGTGCCGCCGCCGCCCTCACCCGCGCGATCCACACCCGCGTCGACCGCACCCTCGCGCCCTCCACCGCCAGCCTCGCGCAGCTCGACGAGCTCGGCGTCGGCAACACCGCCCTGTGGCCACGGGGCGTCGACACCGAGCTCTTCGCCCCCGCCAAGCGCGACCACCGGCTGCGGCTGCAGCTCGGGGGAGGGGGCGAGACCATCGTCGGGTACGTCGGCAGGCTGGCGCCCGAGAAGGAGCTCGGCCTCCTCCAGGTCATCGACGAGGATCCGCGCTACTCGCTGGTCCTCGTCGGCGGAGGTCCCGAGGAGGAGCGGCTGCGGCGACTGCTCCCGAACGCCCACTTCCTGGGCGTGCTCCACGGAGAGCGGCTGGCGTCGGCGTACGCCTCGCTCGACATCTTCGTGCACACCGGCCGGCACGAGACCTTCTGCCAGTCGGCGCAGGAGGCGCTCGCCTCGGGCGTCCCGGTCGTCGCGCCGCGCCAGGGCGGCCCGATCGACGTCGTCGACGACCTCAAGTCCGGCTACCTCTACGAGCCCGGATCCGCGCCGGACCTGGCGCGCTACGTCCGGACGCTGCACGGCAACCCGCGGCTGGCCCGCCGGATGGGTCGCTTCGGCCGGGCCCGCGTCGAGGGCCGCTCGTGGCCCGCGATCAACGCCCTGCTCGTCGAGCAGTACCGCGACGTCATCGCCTCCCGCCGCGCGGCGACCGCCCGCCGCACCGCCGCCTGAGCCCTACCGGCCGGCGCTCCCGGGCAGCTAGGGTGTCGGCATCCTCTCGGTGACAGGACTCCGCGATGCGCGCCATCTCCCGCCTCCTCGTTGCAGCATGCGTCTGCGCCGGCCTCGTGACCTTCGCGCCGGCCGCGCAGGCCGCCGTGGGGTGGACGGCCATCGCCACCGGCGTGAGCGAGGACATCACAGCGGTGGACTACACCCCCACCCGGGTCGTCTTCGCCACCGGCAGCGGCAGGCTGCTCTCGGGGCCGCCGAGCGGGCCGTTCACCGTCGACGCCGACTACCCCGGGACCACGTTCACGGACATCGAGCTGAGCCCGGACGGCAAGCACGGCTACGCCGTCGGATCGCAGGGCGGGTCCGGGGCCGTCTACTACTGGGACGGCAGCACGTCGACGCCGAGCTGGGCGTTCGACGACCTGAGCGGGTCGACGTACGACGACAACGGCGCGTCCGCCGGGATCGGCCAGTGCACGCCCGGGACGCCCGGGACGAGCGCGGCGCCGCGACAGCCCCTCGTGGGCATCACCTGGGTCAGCAACTCGATCGCCTATGCCGTGGGGCTCGACGAGGGCGTCGTGCTCAAGGGCGGCCCCGGGTCGGTGTGGAAGGACGTCGGACGGCTGTCGTCGGGCGGCTGCCAGATCGACAGCGTCGTCACCGACGTGGTCGCCTCGCCGGGCAGCCTGTGGTTCGCCGACCAGAACTTCGGCTTCCTCTGGCGCAGCAACGACGGGCTCGCCAGCCCCGCCGTGCGGCTGACCGACGGCATGGTGAACCACTACAAGGGCCGGATGTCGCTCGCGGTGGACCCGACCAACACGTCGCACCTCCAGATGGTCGCCGACGACCCCACGGGCGGGCTGAGCTGGGGATACAGCACCGACGGCGGCGGCACGAGCAGCTTCGTGGAGCTGGCCGGCGGCGCCTCCACGCCGGCGCTGCGCAGCGTGGCGGGGTACGGCGGGACCTTCCTCGCGGTGGGTGACGGCGGCGCGATCCTGCGCTCGATCGACGGGGCGGCGGCCGAGGCGATCGGCGACGGGACCACGACCTCGTGGAAGGACGTCGACATGATCAGCGCGACGCAGGCCGTGGTGGTCGGCTCGGGCGGACGCCTCGTCATCACCGCCGACGCCCTCGGCGCCGCCGGGACCACGAGTGCGACTGCTCCGAAGCCGGGACCGCTCTCCGCGAGCGGCGCGGTCCCCGTCGTCGGAGGCGCGGCGTCGGCCTCGAGCCGCTCCGTGGTGGTCAGGGTGAGGGGCAAGCTCGGCCTGCCGTCCGGGGTCTCGGCCAAGGCGGGGTGCAAGGGCGTGGTGAGGCTGACCCTGGCGAAGAAGGGACGGACGATCGCCCGCAGCTCCGCGAAGGTCAAGAAGAGCTGCGTGTACACCAAGAAGATCCGGGTGCGGCGCTCGAAGGTCGGCGGCGCGACCCAGCTCGTGCTGAGGCTGAGGCTGACCGGCAACAAGGCGCTCGGCCGGGTGAGCGCGAGCTACGCGATCGGCGTCCGGAAGGCACGCTGAGGCTCGCCGGGCCTATCCCGGCGCCTTCCCGGTGAGGAGCCCGGCAGCCCCGGCGGCGCCGTCGACGAGGTGCACGTTCCCCTCCATCGGCGTCCCGCGGGAGAGCGACAGGAGCAGCGGCCAGACCGGCAGCTCGTGGGTCCAGTAGCGCTCGCCGACGAGCACCATCGGCGCCACGGACTCGGGCGTCGCGTAGTAGTTCTCGCACGCGTCCTGGAAGACCTCCTGCACCGTCCCGGCAGCACCGGGCAGGAAGACGATGCCGGCGTCGCAGATCTCCAGCAGGATCGCCTCGCGAGTGGCGTTGCGGAAGTACTTCGCGATCGCGTCGCAGAAGACGTTGGGCGGCTCGTGACCGTAGAACCACGTCGGGATCCCGAGCGAGGACGCCTCCGGCCGCTCGCCGCCCTCGCGGACGACCTCCAGCGCGGGCGCGGCCCAGGCCTCCACGGACGGCACGAACCCCGGTACGACGGCCAGCCGGTCGATCACCGCGGTCACCTCGTCCCACGGCCGGCTCCTCAGGTAGGCGCCGAGGTTGGCCGCCTCCATCGCACCCGGGCCGCCCCCGGTCGCCACGACGTGGGTCGAGCCGAGCGCGTGCCCCAGCCGCGCCGCCGCGACGTAGCCGGCGGAGCCGCGCAGTGCCGCGTGGCCGCCCATCACGCCCACCAGATGCCGCCCCGCGATCCACCCGTCGAGCGCCTCGTCGATCGCGAAGTCGTGCAGCGCCCTCACCTTCGCGCGCTCGTGGTCCTTCGGCAGGCGGGACCAGGCGTAGGCGCGGGCGTCCAGCGACTCGGCGTACGCGGGCGTGTCGTAGAGCTCGGTCGCGGTGTAGAGCGAGGAGCGCTCGGGATCGACCGGGCAGGTCGGCTCGGGGGCGGCGACCGGCTCGGGCCGGCGCCGGACGTGACGTCGGCTCACCCGCCCGACTGTAGGACCGGCCTCACCATGCCGCCGCCATCAGCTCGCCGAAGAGCGCCTCCTCGTCCGCGACGGCCGGATCGAGTCCGCGCTGCCGGAACCACGTGCAGACGTTGACGCAGTCGCGGTGGAGGAAGTCCGGCCCGGCGGCGTTGCCGGCGAGGTCGACGACCTGCGGGAGGTCGATGATCACCAGCCGCTCGCCGGCAGCGAGGATGTTGTAGGGCGACAGGTCGCCGTGCGCGAGTCCCGCCTCGGCCAGGGTCAGCATCGCCGAGCGGACCTGATCGAAGTAGGACGCCAGCAGGCCGGCGTCCGGGCGGGTCTGCGCCAGCCGCGGGGCGGTCTCCCCGTCGGCCTCGATCCACTCCATGAGCAGCTCGGTGCCGTCGATCTGGACGGGGTACGGGACCGACAGCCCGAGCTGCCAGCACCGGACCAGGGCGTTCCATTCCGAGGCGGCCCACTCGGACTTCGCCACCTCGCGTCCCCACGTCGACCTGCGTTTGAGTGCGCGCTCGTCGCGGGACCGCTTGGTGCTGCGGCCTTCGGTGTAGGTCGCGGCGCGGTGGAAGGAGCGATGCCGGTCGTCGCGGTAGCGCTTGGCCACCATCACCGCCGACTGCGCGGGGTCGTGCGGGTCGGTCCGATCGAGCAGGAAGGCGTCGGCCTCCTTGCCGGTCTTGAGGATGCCGAGCTCGGTGTCGACCGCACCCTGGGAGGTCACCACCCAGTCAGGTCGCGGCTCCGGGCCTCGGCACAGCGGCTCGACGGAGAGCCAGGTGGACCACCGCTGCCCGTCGCCGAGACGGTCGTAGGTGCGGAAGTCGAAGGTGAAGCGGGGGTCGATCCCCTGATCGGGGCGATCAGGATCGAAGGAGGCGTGCTCCTGGGTCATGCATGCTCCCAGTGTTCGGAGAGAGGGTGTCTGCGGGCAGGCCGATGACAACGACGGTCATGTGACGACTCCTCTCTCCGACGGCAGCGCGTGTCCGCGCCGCTCCGCGACACTCTCTCCTCGGCCCGGTGGGCGCGCAACCGAATATCGGGTCAGTGGCCGCCGAGCAGCGGCGCCATCAGCCGCGCGAGGACCGACGGGCGCCCGGTGATCCGCTCCTCGGTGTCGGCGAGGGTCATCGCGCGCAGGCCGGCGTTGACGCCCAGCCAGCGAAGGGGCTCGGGCTCCCAGCGGGGCGAGCGGTGGTCGACCCACGGGAGCACGGTGAGCGCGGACGGGGTGCCGAGGATGAGATCGCGCAGGGTGCGTCCGGCCAGGTTGGTGGTCGTGACCCCGTCGCCGACGTACCCGCCCGCCCAGGCCAGTCCGGACGCGCGGTCGAGGCCGACCGAGGCGCACCAGTCCCGCGGGATGCCCAGCGCCCCACCCCACGCGTGCGTCACGCGGGTGCCGCGCAGCACCGGGAACATCTCGACGAGCGTGGCGTAGAGCGAGGCGAACACCCGCGGATCGCGGTCGTTCTCCGGCGCGATCCGCGAGCCGAAGTGGTAGGGCGCGCCGCGGCCACCGAAGACGAGCCGGTCGTCGGCGGTGCGCTGTCCGTAGACGATGAGGTTGCGGTAGTCGCTGAACGTCTCGCGCCGCCCGAGCCCGATCTCCGCCCACACCGAAGCCGGCAGGGGAGCGGTGGCGATGACGAGGGAGTAGACCGGGATGACGTCGCGCTCGAAGCCGGGCAGGGTCGCGGTGTACCCCTCCGTGGCACGGACGACGACGTCGGCCGCGACCGAGCCGCCCGGCGTCGTGACGACGTGATCGGCGATCGACGTCACCGGGGAGGACTCGTGGATCGTGACCCCGCGCGCCTCGGCGGCCCGGGCGAG
This sequence comes from Nocardioides sp., assembly GCF_047607365.1. Lineage (GTDB taxonomy): Bacteria > Actinomycetota > Actinomycetes > Propionibacteriales > Nocardioidaceae > Nocardioides. Next base: position 13,015 of record NZ_JASGDD010000119.1, read on the forward strand.
CCCGCGCACGAGCTTCGCCGGGTGGATCGCCGCGCAGTCCGGCGTCCAGGTGCCGCCCAGGGTGCCGGTGGCGTTGAGCAGCGCCCGGGCGGCCGGCTCGTCGAGCAGCTCGGCTCCGGAGTGGGCCGCGTCGGCCTTCGCCCGCTCCCACTGGGCGGCCGAGCGGGCGAGGACGACGGTGCCGCCCTTGGCGATGTCGGCGTCGATCCCCTCGGCTCCGGCGACGGAGATGACCTCGTCGATCGAGGCCCGCATGGCGTCGTCGAGTGCGGGGGAGCCGAGATCCCGCGGGAAGAGCGCCGAGAGCCAGCCGCCGTTGCGGCCGGACGCGCCGAAGCCCGCGATCTCCTTCTCGACCACGACGATCCGCAGGTCCGGTCGCGCGGAGGCGAGGTAGTAGGCCGTCCACAATCCCGTGTAGCCCGCGCCGACCACGCAGACGTCGGCGGTCAGGTCGCCCGCGAGCGCCGGTCGCGGGGTGAGCGGATCGCCGGCGGTCGCGTGCCACAGCGACAAGCCGGCGTACCCCGGAGAGGGCATCAGCGCACGCCCCAGTTGTAGACCTGCTTCGTGAGCTTGAGGTACATGAACGTCTCGGTGCTCAGGACTCCTGGGATGGCCCGGATGCGGGTGGAGAGGAGCTCGAGCAGGTGGTCGTCGGACTCGCAGACCACCTCGACGAGGATGTCGTACGGCCCGGCGGTGATCACGACGTAGTCGACCTCGTCCAGGGCGCCCAGGAGATCGGCCACCTCCTCCAGTGGGCCGGTGACCTTGAGCCCGACCATGGCCTGGCGGGCGAAGCCGAGCTGGAGGGGGTCGGTGACCGCGACGACCTGGAGCACGCCGGAGTCGACGAGCCGCTGCACCCGCTGGCGCACGGCCGCCTCGGAGAGCCCGACGACCTTGCCGATCGCGGCGTAGGAGCGGCGGCCGTCCTGCTGGAGCTGCTCGATGATCGCCTTGCTGACGTCGTCGAGGACGACGGCCGGGCGTGCGGTTTCCCTGGTCATGGGCGCCATTGTGGACGATGGTTTCCATTGTTTGGCACACCCCAGGCGACGCAGTTCGTTGCGTTTGTGTTTCCAGACCACGGATTCCCTTGTTTGCGTCCTTTGCTCCGTGACACGATCCGAGGCATGCGTCGACGGACCCTGATCACGGCCGGCGGGACCGGCCTCGTCGGCGCGGCCGCGCTCGGGTCGCTGCCGCTCTTCTCCACGCCGGACCGCCACCAGGACCCGGCCAAGCTCGTCGCCAAGGACCTCTCGGCCACCGACCCGGTCCTCACGATCAGCAACTGGCCGCTCTACATCGACGAGGATCTGCCCGACGACGACTACGTCTCGACGCTGACGGAGTTCAAGAAGACGTACGGCGCCCGGGTGAACTATCACACCGACGTGACCGACAACGTGGTCTTCTTCAACAAGGTGGTCAACCAGCTCGGGTCGGGCGCCTCGACCGGGCGGGACATGTTCATGCTCACCGACTGGATGGCCGCGCGGATGATCGGGATGGGCTGGATCCAGCCGCTCGACGCGGCCAAGGTGCCCAACCTGCACGCCAACATCATCAGCTCGCTCGAGGCCCCGGCCTGGGATCCGGAGCGGAAGTACTCCGCCCCCTGGCAGGCCGGCTTCACCGGGCTGGCCTACAACGCGAAGTACCTCGACAAGCCGCCGAGCACGATCGTCGAGCTGCTGACCCGCTCCGACCTCAAGGGCAAGGTCGCGGTGATGACCGAGATGCGCGACACCATGGGACTGGTGCTGCTCGGCCTCGGCTACGACCCGTCGGACTTCACCCAGGACCAGTGGGACGAGGCCATCGAGCTGCTGGAGAAGGCCAAGAGCTCGGGGCAGATCCGCGCCTTCTCGGGGCAGGAGTACACCGACGACCTCACCGCGGGGAACACCGTGGCCTGTCTCGCCTGGTCCGGCGACATGGCCGCCTCGGAGGACCCGAACCTCCACTTCGTCGTGCCCGACGAGGGGATGATGGTCTGGGCCGACAACATGCTCATCCCCAACCTGGCGCAGCACCAGGCCCTCGCCGAGAAGTGGATCGACTACTACTACCAGCCCGAGGTCGCGGCGAAGCTGGCCGACTACAACTACTACGTCAGCCCGGTCCAGGGGATCGAGAAGTACATCGAGGAGCTCGATCCCGACGTGCTCGAGGACGACGCGCTCCGGAACCTGATCCTGCCCGACGACTCCTACCTCGCGAAGACCCATGGCTTCATGGCGCTCGACGAGGTCAAGATCCGCGACTACGAAAGCGACTTCTCCCATGTCTCTGGCGTCTGAGCCCAGCGCACCTGCCACCTCCGGCGACCGCGACCTCACGCTGTCGCAGCTGGAGAAGACCTACGCCAACGGCTTCACCGCCGTGCACCCGCTCGACCTCGTGGTGCCGCAGGGGAGCTTCTTCGCGCTCCTCGGGCCCTCGGGCTGCGGCAAGACCACCACGCTGCGGATGGTCGCCGGCCTGGAGATCCCGACCGCCGGGTCGATCGCGATCGGCGACATCGACGTCACCTACGAGAAGCCCTACAAGCGCCCGGTCAACACCGTCTTCCAGAGCTACGCGCTCTTCCCGCACCTGACGATCGCCGAGAACGTCGCCTTCGGTCTCAAGCGCCGGCGCATCAAGGACGTCGCCAGGCCCGTGGCGGAGATGCTCGAGCTCGTCGAGCTCAGCACCCAGGCCGGCAAGAAGCCCACCCAGCTCTCCGGCGGCCAGCAGCAGCGGGTCGCGCTGGCCCGGGCGCTGATCAACCAGCCGGAGGTGCTGCTCCTCGACGAGCCGCTCGGCGCGCTCGACCTCAAGCTCCGCCGCGGCATGCAGATGGAGCTCAAGCGGATCCAGACCGAGGTCGGCCTCACGTTCGTGCACGTCACCCACGACCAGGAGGAGGCCATGACGATGGCCGACACCATCGCGGTGATGAACGCCGGCCGGATCGAGCAGCTCGGCTCGCCGGCGGAGCTCTACGAGAACCCCCAGACCACGTTCGTGGCGAACTTCCTCGGCCAGTCCAACCTGATCAAGGGCGTCGTCAAGGGCTCCGACGGCTCCGGCGACGGCGAGGTCGTGAAGGTCGACATGCAGGGGACGCTCGTCTCGATCCCGCGCGGCCGCGCCCACGTCGCCAGCGGCGCCGGCTGGGTCGGCATCCGGCCGGAGAAGGTTCTCGTCGCCCCCGTCGGGGAGCCGCTCGACGCCCCGGGCAACCACTTCACCGGCGGCACGATCGTCGACACGAGCTTCATCGGCGTCTCCACGCAGTACGTCGTGCGCACCTCATGGGGCCAGGAGATCCAGGCCTTCGAGCAGAACACCGGCGCCCGCGGCGTACTCGCTCCCGGGACGGCCGTCGACTTCACCTGGCGGCCGGAGTTCGCGTTCCTGCTCCCGGCCGACCAGGACGCGACCGCGGGCATCGAGGAGGACTGATGCGACAGAGTCGGCTGCTGCCGTACTGGCTGATCGCGCCCATCGGGATCTGGCTGCTGCTCTTCTTCCTCATCCCGTTCCTGTCCCTCGTCGCCACCAGCCTCTACGACCCCGAGGGGTCGGTGCTCACGGGCTACGACATGACGTGGCACGTGCAGAACTTCTGGCACGTCATCAAGGAGTACGGCCCGCACCTGTGGCGCTCGCTCTGGTGGGCGCTCATCGCCACCGCCTTCTGCCTCGTCCTCGGCTACATCCTCGCCTACACGATCGCCTTCAAGACCGGGCGCTGGAAGAACGTCGTGCTGGTCCTCGTCATCGCGCCGTTCCTCACCAGCTTCCTCATCCGCACCAACGCCTGGAAGCTCGTCCTCGGCGACCAGAGCTGGCTGGTCCACACCCTGCACTCGCTGCACCTGCTCGGCGCCGACGACCGCATCCTCGCCACGCCGGTGGCCGCCATCGCCGGCCTGACCTACAACTACATGCCGTTCGCGATCCTGCCGCTCTACACCAGCATCGAGAAGATCGACCGACGACTCCTCGAGGCGGCCGGCGACCTCTACGCCGGCGGGTTCACCACCTTCCGCAAGGTGACCCTGCCGCTGACGCTGCCGGGCGTCGTGAGCGCCACCCTGCTGACCTTCATCCCGGCGGTCGGCGACTACATCAACGCCCAGCTCCTCGGCTCGACCAGCGACCGGGTGATCGGCTCGGACATCCAGGCGCTCTTCACCTCCCAGGCCGACTACGCCTCGGCCGGCGCCCTCTCGGTGCTCCTGCTGCTGCTCATCCTCGCCTCGACGATCCTCTACGTCCGCAAGGCCGGGACGGAGGAGCTGCTGTGACCTCCTCCGTCTCCGTCAGCGAGCGCAAGCCGGTCAGCCTCGTCGTCGGCGTCGAGCTCGCGCGCCTCATGTCCGGCGTCGCCCTGCTCGGGCTGGTCCTGGCCGTGCTCGGCTTCTCGATCTACCGCTACTCCGTGCCCGACACCGCGCTCAACTTCGCCGGGCCGCCGTTCGCGTTCCTCATGCTCGTGCTGCTGGCGCTCGCGCTCGTGGCGGGCGTCGCGATCAAGGCCGCCGCCCGGACGCTCGACGCCGACGACACCGGAGCGCGCGACCGGCTCTTCGGCCTCGGGGCGGGTGGGGTCGTCGCCTCGGTGCTCGTCGCCGCCAAGCTCTTCGCCTCCGGCCCGGTGGCCGCGGGGTGGGTCGCCGTCGGGTGGGCGCTGCTCGGCGTCGTCTCGCTCGTGCTGATGTCGACCGCCGCGGCCAACACGTGGCTCGAGGGCCGCGCCCCGGCGCTCAACGTGCTGCGCTGGATCCGCGCCAACGTCATCGCCTTCATCGGGCTGCTCGTCCTGGTCTTCCTCTACATCCCCAACATCGTCGTCGCCGCGATGAGCTTCAACATCGAGCACGGCAAGAAGACGACCTACCAGTGGTACGAGTTCGGCGTCGGCAACTGGACGAACCTCTGCGCGCCGTCCCAGATGTGCGGCTCGGTCGTCACCTCGCTGTGGATCGGCGCGGTGGCGACGGTGATCGCGACGCTCATCGGCACCCTCGCGGCGTTCGCGCTGATGCGGCACCGCTTCGCCGGCCGCAGCGGCGTCAACACCGTCCTCTTCCTGCCGATGGCCACGCCCGACATCGTCATGGGCACCTCGCTGCTCGCGTTCTTCATCGCGCTGCGGATGGGCGGCCACCTCGGCTACGTCACGATCGTCATCGCCCACGTGACGTTCTGCCTCTCCTACGTCGTGGTGACGGTCAAGGCACGTCTCGCCGGGATGGACGCCACGCTGCAGGAGGCGGCGATGGACCTCTACGCCGACGAGCGCACCACCTTCTGGCGGGTCACCTTCCCGCTGGTGTTCCCCGGCATCCTGTCCGCGTCGCTGCTCTCGTTCTCGCTCAGCTTCGACGACTACATCATCACCAACCTCAACGCGGGCACGGTGACGACCTTCCCCATCTTCGTCTGGGGCGCCGCGCTGCGCGGCCTGCCGATGCAGGTCAACGCGATCGGCACGATCATGTTCCTGCTGGCGATCGCGATCGTCCTGGGCGGCGAGCTGCTGTCTCGCCGCCGGGCTGGCCGCGATGCATGAGTCCCTGCGGGACGCCGTCCGGACGTCGTACTGGCTCGAGGACGCGAGCCGTCCGGCGCCACTGCCGCCGCTGATCGGGGCCGCGGAGGCCGATCTCGTGGTCGTCGGCGGCGGCTACACCGGGCTCTGGACGGCGCTGCTGGCCCGCGAGCGGTTCCCCGACCGGAGCGTGACGCTGCTCGAGGCCGGGCAGTGCGGCGACCAGGCCAGCGGGCGCAACGGCGGCTTCGCGTCGGCCTCGCTGACCCACGGCTTCGCCAACGGGCTCGAGCGGTGGCCGGCCGAGCTGGAGGTGCTCGACCGGCTCGGGGCGGAGAACCTGCGCGAGATCGGCGCGACGATCGAGCGGCTCGGCATCGACTGCGACTGGCGGATGAGCGGCGAGCTGGCCGTCGCGACGCAGCCGCACCAGGTCGAGGAGCTCCACGAGCTGGCCGCGACCCTGAGCCGGCACGGCGTCGAGCACGACGTCCTCGACGCCGCGGCCGCGCGCGCCCGCGTCGACTCGCCGACCTACCTCGGCGCGCTGGCCCTCCCCGACGAGACGGCGCTGGTCGAGCCGGCCCGGCTGGCCTGGGGACTGCGCGCGGCCTGCCTCGACGCGGGGGTGGTCGTCCACGAGGGATCGCGGGCGACCTCGCTCGAGCGCGACGGCGCCGGCGGTGCCGGTGTGCGGGTCACGACCGACGCCGGCTGGGTGCGCGCGGGCCGGGTGGCGCTCGGCACCAACGCCTTCCCGTCGCTGCTGCGGCGGCTGCGGCTGATGACCGTGCCGGTCTACGACTACGTCCTCATGAGCGAGCCGCTGTCGGACGCCCAGCTCGCCTCGATCGGGTGGGCCGGCCGCGAGGGGATCGGCGACTCGGCCAACCTGTTCCACTACTACCGCCTGACGCGGGACAACCGGATCCTGTGGGGCGGCTACGACGCGGTCTACCACTACGGGTCCCGCATCTCGCCGGTGCTGGAGTCGCAGGGGAGGACGCACGGGCTGCTGGCCGAGCAGTTCTTCGAGACCTTCCCGCAGCTCGCCGGGCTGCGCTTCACCCACCGCTGGGCCGGCGTCATCGACACCTGCACCCGCTTCTCCGCCTTCTTCGGGACCGCGTACGCCGGCACGGTGGCCTATGCGCTCGGCTACACCGGCCTCGGGGTGGCCGCGACGCGCTTCGGCGCCCAGGTGATGCTGGACCTGCTGTCGGGGGAGTCGACCGAGCGGACCTCGCTGGAGATGGTGCGGTCCAAGCCGCTGCCGTTCCCGCCCGAGCCCTTCCGCTACGCGGGCATCAAGGCGATGACCGCCTCGCTCGAGGCCTCCGACCGCCACGAGGGCAGGCGCAACCTCTTCCTCCGCAGCATGGACCGGCTGGGCTTCGGCTTCGACTCCTAGGGTGCACCGAGGCGGGGGTAGACGCGGCGGACGTTCTCCTCGAAGACCTGCCGCCTGCCCGCCTCGTCCAGCGCCGAGGCCTCCACGTAGCGGCGGGTGTCGTCGAAGTGGTGCCCGGTCCGGGGGTCGATGCCCCGGACGGCGCCCACCATCTCCGAGCCGAAGAGCACGTTGTCCACGTCGACGACCGAGAGCAGCAGGTCGATCCCCGGCTGGTGGTAGACGCAGGTGTCGAAGAAGACGTTGCGCATCAGGTGCGTCTCCAGCGGCGGCTGCCCGAGCATGTCGGCCAGCCCGCGGTAGCGGCCCCAGTGGTAGGGGACCGCGCCGCCGCCGTGGGGGATCACCAGGCGCAGCGTGGGGAAGCGGGCGAAGAGGTCGCCCTGCAGCAGCTGCATGAACGCGGTGGTGTCGGCGTTGAGGTAGTGCGCGCCGGTCGCGTGGAAGGCCGGGTTGTCGCTCGCCGAGACGTGCACCATCGCGGGGACGTCCAGCTCGCACATGGCCTCGTAGAGGCCGAACCAATGCGGGTCCGTGAGCGGGGGCGACGTCCAGTGGCCGCCGCTCGGGTCGGGATCGAGGTTGAGCGCGACGAACCCCATCGTCTCCACGCAGCGGCGCAGCTCGGCGATGGCCGCGTCGAGCGGCTCGCCGGCCGCCTGGGGCAGCTGGCAGGCCGGGACGAACGCGTCGGGGAAGAGCCCGGCGACCCGCGCCACGAGGTCGTTGCAGGCGCGCGACCAGGCGACCGATGCCTCGAGCCCGCCCTCGTGGTGGCCCATCGCCGAGGCCCGGGGCGAGAAGACCGTCAGGTCGATGCCGCGCTCGCGGGCCAGGCGCAGCTGGTTGGACTCGATCGACTCGACGATCTCGTCGTCGCCGATGAGCGGGTACGCCGGAGCCGGCCTGCCCTCGCCGACCGCGGCGAGCTGCTCCTCGCGCCACCGGGTGTGCGCCGCGGGAGCGGTCGTGTAGTGGCCGTGGCAGTCGATGATCACGAGAGGTCTCCGTCGGGCTGGGTCTGCGGCTGGGTCTGCGGCTGGGTCTGCGGCTGGGGCTGGAGGTGGAGGGCGCGCCGGGCGTCGGGATCGGCGTGCCGGCGTACGGCGTCGAGGAGGTCGCCGAGGGCGGGCAGGTCCTCGGCCCGCTCCGGCAGCGGTACGCCGAGGGCCGCGGCCCACTCCTCGCGCCGGGCGGTCGCCGTCGCCATCCACGGGTCGACGCCGGTGTCGGCCACCATGCCGGCCGCCTGCTCCATCTCCTCGGCCCGCCGCCGGCCGTGGTGCAGTGAGCGCTCGACGAAGTAGGCCGCGATCCGCTCCCAGTCGGCCTCGGGGAGAAGTCCCGGGAGCGAGGCGAGGACCGCCCGCTCGACGCCGTGGGCCCGCGCGGTGAGCAGCGACTCGGCGAAGAGCGCCTCGAGGCCCTTGATGAGCACCGAGCGGGAGAGCTTGGTCGCCGCCGCCGTGCCGATCGGGCCGTCGACGACGGTCACATCGCTCATCCCGAGCTCCGCCGCCTCGGTGGCGAAGGCGGCGGCGCGCGGGCCGCCGACCAGGAACGGCGAGTCGAGCCGACGCGCTCCGAAGGCCGACATCAGCGCCGTCTCGACGTACCGGCCCCCGGCCGCCTCGACCGCGCGGGCCGCCGCGGCCTTGTGCCCGGGCGCCGAGGAGTTGAGGTCGATGAACCAGGCGTCGCGGGGGAGCGCGGGGGCCGCCGCCTCCGCCGCCCGTACGGCGGAGCCCGCCGTCACCGCGCAGAGCACCGCGTCCGCGTCGGCGAGCGCCTCGGCCAGGGCGCGAGGAGGATGGAGCGCGAGCCTCCGGGCGGTGCGCGCCGGGATCGAGTCGGGATCGGTGCCGGCTGTGTCGAACCACGTCACGCGGTGCCCGCGAGTGAGAAACTCCTCGGCAGCGAGGCCTCCGACCTCGCCCAGACCGATCAAGGCGATGTGGGCCACAACACCTCCCGCGATTGTTCACAACATTGTTGGCAGTTAGCATAGCCGGAAGCGCGAGAGGACAGACGGATGGCTGAGGCAGGACTGGAGACCGGCGTTCCGGACTCGGTGGCGGAGGCCATCCGCGCCGACATCCTCGCGGGCGAGCTCGTCCCCGGCCAGCGCCTCGTCGAGGCCGACCTGACGGAGCGGTACGCCGCCAGCAGGGGAGCCGTCCGCAACGCGCTGGCGCGACTCGACCACGCCGGCCTGGTCGAGCGCGTCGCCAACCGGGGAGCCCGGGTGCGGAGCGTGAGCGTGGAGGAGGCCGTCGCGATCACCGAGGTCCGGATGGTCGTCGAGGGGCTCTGCGGCGCGAAGGCGGCCGAGAACATCGCCGACGACGAGATCGAGGAGCTCCGCGAGATCGGCCGCCGGATGCAGGACGCCGTGGCCACGGGGGAGATCTCGACCTACTCGGCGCTCAACAGCCGGCTGCACGACCGGATCCGCGCCATCGCCGACCAGCCCGCCGCCACCGAGGTGCTCGAGCTGCTGCTCGCCCGCAACGTGCGCCACCAGTTCCGGCTCGCCATGCGCCCCGGCCGCCCGGCGGTCTCCCTGCCGCAGCACCTCGCGATGATCGAGGCGATCACCGCGCGCGACCCCGAGGGTGCCGAGCGCGCTGTCCGGGCCCACATCGCCAGCGTCATCGAGGCTCTGCGCGACCTCGCCTGATCGCCGAATGGGGCCTTGGGTCGGTCGATTGGGGCCTTGGGTCGAGCGAGTGGGGGCTCCCGCGAGCCGGAGCCCCTACTCGGCGGGATCGGAGGCCCTACTCGGCGGGATCGGAGGCCCCATTCGCCTGGAACGTGCCAATTTTCACGCCAATTTTGTTCTTCACATTGTCAACAATCTTCTGTAACGTCGGTCACACCGAGCCGGAGGGACGCGTCCGTCCTCCCGGCCCCTCGCCCCGAAGGAGTGACCCATGCAGCACACCCCCCGTCCCGGCGTACGGCGTCGCGCCGTCCTGGGCCTGGCTCTCGCCCTCCCGCTGGCGTTCGCCGGCTGCGGCGGCAGCGACGGCGGCGACTCCGCCGACGGCACCACCTCGATCTCGGTCGGCGTCATCCCGATCATCGACGTCGCCCCGATCTACCTCGGGGTGAAGCAGGGCTTCTTCTCCGACGAGGGGCTCGACCTGAAGCTCACCACCGCCCAGGGCGGCGCGGCGATCGTGCCCGGCGTGACCTCCGGTCAGTTCCAGTTCGGCTTCTCCAACGCCGTCTCGCTCATGCTCGCCCAGAGCAAGGGCATCGATCTCGACATCGTCGCCGCGGGCGTCGCCTCGACCGGCAAGGACGGCGAGGACTTCGGCGGCATCGTGGTGCCGGCGGACAGCGCCATCGCCTCGGCCAAGGACCTCGCGGGCAAGAAGGTCGCGGTCAACACGCTGAGCAACATCAACACCGTCACCACCAACGCGGCCGTGACCGCCGACGGCGGGGACCCGTCGTCGATCGACTACGTCGAGCTCGGCTTCCCCGACGCGCTCGCGGCGGTCAAGAGCGGCGACGTGGACGCCGCCCAGCTGGTCGAGCCGTTCCTCACCGCCGCTCTCAACGCCGGCGACAAGCTGGTCTCCTCCAACTACGTCGCCACCGCGCCGGACCTCCAGTTCGCCGACTACTTCACCTCGGCCGACTACGCCAAGGACCACGCCGACGTGGTCACGAGGTTCACCACCGCGATGAACAAGTCGCTCGACTACGCGCAGCAGAACCCCGACGCCGTACGCGCCATCCTCAGCACCTACACCGACCTCGACGAGGCCACCCAGGCGGCAGTGATCCTGCCGACGTGGTCGAGCGAGATCAGCACCGACTCGCTCACCACCCTGGCCGGGTTGATGCAGAAGGACGGACTCACCTCCACCGAGGTCGACCCGTCCACCATGCTGCCGTGACCGCTGCCCACCTCTCCACCCGCCGCGGGTACGACGCCGGCCTGGGCGTCGCGGGCCTGGCCTGCGTCGTCCTGCTGGGGGAGCTGCTGCCCCGCCTCGGCCTGGTCAACGAGGAGTTCCTGCCGCCGTCGAGCACGATCGCCCGCGCCCTGGGGGATCAGCTCGGCACGGCGGAGTTCTGGACCGCGCTCGGCCAGACCCTGCGCGGCTGGCTGATCGGCCTGTCGATCGCGATGGCGGTCGGCGTCGCGGCCGGCGTGGTCATCGGCAGCAGCCGCCTCCTGCGCGAGTACACCGCCTCGACGATCGAGTTCCTCCGCCCGATCCCGTCGGTCGCGCTGATCCCGCTGGTGGTGCTCGTCTACGGGACCCAGCCGTCCTCGGCCCTCGTCCTCGTGGTCTACGCGGCGACCTGGCAGGTGCTGGTGCAGGTGCTGTACGGCGTGGCCGACGTCGATCCGGTGGTGCGCGACACCGCCCGCTCCTACCGGTTCTCGCGGGTGTCGATCCTGCGCACCGTCGTCCTGCCGACGGCCCTGCCGTACATCGTCACGGGCTTCCGGCTCGCCGCCGCGGTGGCGCTCATCCTCGAGATCACCGCCGAGCTCGTGATCGGCGTGCCGGGGCTGGGCCAGCGCATCGGCGTCGCCCAGTCCTCCAACGCGGTCGCGATCACCTACGCGCTCGTCGTGGTGGTGGGCGTCGTTGGCGTCGGCGTCAACCTCGCGGCCCGAGCGGTCGAGCGCCGCGTCCTGCGCTGGCACCCATCGGTCCGGAGGGAGCAGTCATGAGCGTGCTGCGGAACGTGGCCGGCCACGCGCTGCGCCTGCTCGCGCTGCCCGTGGTCCTCGTCGCCGCCTGGTGGGTCCTCTCGGCGGACAACACCGACGTCTTCTGGCCCTCGCTGGAGACGATCGTCAAGGCCTTCCCCGACACCTGGACGCCCGACCGGATCCAGCACGACATCGTGCCGAGCGTCGTCCGGCTGGCCATCGGCTACGGCATCGCGCTCGTGGCCGGGGTCCTGCTCGGCGTCGCGATCGGCCTCAACCGCACCCTGCGCGCCTTCCTCGAGCCGACGCTGGAGTTCTTCCGCGCGGTCCCGCCGCCGGTGCTCGTCCCGATCATCGCGCTCTTCTCCGGCTACACCGGCTGGACGGCCAAGATCGTCACGATCGCGCTCGGCTGTCTGTGGCCGATCCTGCTCAACGCGGTCGAGGGCGTCCGCGGCCTCGACGAGGTGCTGGTCGACACCGCCCGCAGCTACCGGATGAGCCGGCGCACGCGGTTCGTCCAGGTGGTGCTGCGCGGTTCGAGCCCCCAGGTCGCCGCCGGCGCCCGCCAGGCGCTGTCGATCGGCGTGATCCTCATGGTGATCAGCGAGCTCTTCGGCGCCAACCGCGGGCTCGGCGCCTCGATCGTGCAGTTCCAGCGCAGCTTCGCCATGCCCGAGATGTGGACCGGGATCATCCTGCTCGGCCTGCTCGGCTTCGTCCTCTCGATGATCTTCCGGGTCGTCGAGCACTACACCCTCGCCTGGTACCGCGGCCTGCGCCAGGCCGACCGAGGAGCCTGACATGACCTCTCCCGTCCCCGTCCCCGCGAGCGGCCCCGGCGCCATCCTCGACGTCCGCGGCCTCCGCAAGGTGTACGCCGGCCAGGGCCGCTCCGTCGAGGCGGTGCGCGACCTCACCTTCGGCGTCGCTCCCGGCGAGCTGGTCTGCATCGTCGGCCCCTCGGGCGCCGGCAAGACGACGCTGCTGCGCTGCATCGCCGGCCTGCTCGACCTCACCGCGGGCAGCGTGGAGCTGTCCGGAAGGAAGGTCGCGGGGCCGCCCGAGGGCATGGCCGTGGTCTTCCAGGAGTACGGCCGCAGCCTGTTCCCGTGGCTCACCGTGCGGCAGAACGTCGAGCTGCCGCTCAAGGAGAAGGGCTTGGCCAAGGCCGACCGGCGGGCCAAGGTCGCCGAGGCGCTGGAGGCCGTCGGGCTGACCGACTCCGCCGGCGCCCACCCCTGGCAGCTCTCGGGCGGCATGCAGCAGCGCGTCGCCATCGCCCGCGCGGTGGCGTACGAGCCGCAGGTGCTGCTGATGGACGAGCCCTTCGCCGCCGTCGACGCCCAGACCCGCGCCGACCTCGAGGATCTCGTCCGCACGCTGTGGCAGCGGCTCGGGGTCACCGTCCTGTTCGTCACCCACGACATCGATGAGGCGGTCTACCTCGGCCAGCGCGTGCTGGTCCTCTCCAACCGCCCCACGGTGATCCTGGAGGACGTCAAGGTCGACCTGCCCGACGAGCGCGACCAGCTCAACACCCGTGCCACGCCGCGGTTCGCCGAGCTCCGGCACCACGTCTACGAGCTGATCCAGCAGGCCAAGCAGGGCAGGCGCCCCGACGGCGAGGAGGCACCGTGAGACGACTCGTCGTCACCGACGTCCCCCGCCCCGACGCCGAGCAGGTCGCCGCGCTCCAGGGCTTCGGCGTCGCGACCGTGCACGAGGCGCAGGGCCGTGTCGGCAGTCTCGGCGCCGCGCTGCGACCGATCCAGCAGGGCACCGCGATCGCCGGCCCGGCCGTCACGGCGCTCTGCTGGCCGGGAGACAACCTGATGATCCATGCGGCCGTCGAGCAGTGCCGGCCCGGCGACGTCCTGGTCGTCGGCGTCGCCGCCGCCAGCACCCACGGCTTCTTCGGGGACCTGCTGGCCACCTCGCTCGCCTCCCGTGGCGTCGCCGGGCTCGTCATCGACGGCGGCGTCCGCGACACCGAGGTGCTGCGCCGGATGGGCTTTCCGGTCTGGTCGCGTCACGTGAGCGCCGAGGGCACGGTGAAGGCGACCGCCGGCAACGTGAACCTCCCCGTCGTCATCGCCGATCAGGTCATCTCCGCGGGAGACGTGATCGTCGCCGATGACGACGGGGTCGTCGTCGTCCCTCGCCTCGAGGTGCCGCAGACCGTCGAGGCCTCCCGCGCCCGGGAGGAGAAGGAGACGGCCACCCGCGACGCGCTCGCCGGCGGCCAGCTCGGCCTGGACCGCTACGACCTGCGGCCCCTGCTCCGCGACCTCGGTGTGGAGTACGTCCGCTGGGATGAGCTGGCCGAGCAGGGCGGCGCTTGATGACCGGTCCCGGAGTGCGCGGTGCCCTGATGCGCGGCGGGACCTCCAAGGGCGGGGTCTTCCTCGCCTCCGACCTGCCTGCCGATCCGGCCGAGCGGGACGCTCTCATGCTCCGGATCATGGGCAGTCCGGACCCACGCCAGATCGACGGCCTCGGCGGCGCCCACCCGCTGACCAGCAAGGTCGCCGTGGTCTCGGCGAGCGAGCTCGACGGCGTCGACGTCGACTACCTCTTCCTCCAGGTCGTGGTCGACCGCGCGGTCGTCTCCACCGGACAGACCTGCGGCAACATGCTCGCCGCGGTCGGTCCGTTCGCCGTCGATCGCGGGCTCGTGCCCGCCGTCGACCCGGTCACCGAGGTCAGCGTCCGGCTGGTCAACACCGGCACCACCGCCCTGCTCCGCGTCCAGACGCCCGGCGGCGTCGTCACGTACGACGGCGACACCACCCTCACCGGGGTCCCCGGCACCGCGGCTCCCGTCGAGGTCGTCTCCACCCCCTCCGAGAAGCCGCTGCTGCCCACCGGCAAGGCCCTCGACGCCGTCGACGGCGTCGAGGTCACCTGCATCGACAACGGCATGCCGTCGGTCCTGATCCGCGCCGCCGACCTCGGCGCTCGCGGCGACGAGCCGCCCGAGGAGCTCGAGCACGGCCCGCTCGCGGACCGCGTGCGCGCGCTGCGGGCGGCGGCGATGCCGCTGATGGGGATCGACGAGGACCCGGATGCCACCACAGTGCCGAAGATGGTCCTGCTCGGTCCCCCGGGAGAGGGTGGTTCCGTGACCACCCGCAGCTTCATCCCCGAGCGGGTCCACCAGGCGATCGGGGTGCTCGGCGCGGCCTCGGTGGCCGCGGCCGTGATGATCCCCGGCACGATCGCGGACGGCATCGCCCTACTGCCCGAGGAGGGGCAGCCGCTGCGGATCGAGCACCCCACCGGCTTCCTCGACCTCCTGGTCACCCCTGGCGACGGGGACCACCCGATCGCCTCGACCTCGGTGCTCCGCACCGCCCGCATGCTCATGGACGGGGTCGTCTACCCGGGCCCCGACCGCCACCAGAAATCGGAGGACTCCTGATGTCCGGACGTCTGGGCGACATCGCCCACATCGGCAACGTCGAGCTGCTCACCCCGGAGCTGGAAGGGTCGGTGTGGTTCTTCACCGAGATCCTCGGGCTGACCGAGGTCGGTCGCGAGGGCGACTCGGTGCTGCTGCGCACCTTCGACGACTACGAGAGGACCAGCGTCATCCTGACCCCGCACGACCAGCCGGGGATCCGACGCTCGAGCCTGCGCGCCTCCAGCCCCGAGGCGCTGGACCGGCGGATCGAGGCGATCCGTGCCGCCGGCGGCGACGGCAGCTGGGAGGAGGGGCGCGCCGGCATGGGCCGCACCTTCGTCACCGTCGACCCCGACGGTCACGAGTTCGGCCTCTACGTCGACACTGAGTGGTATGTGGCGCCGGAGGAGCTGCGCCCCTCGCTGAAGAACCAGCCGCAGGCCAAGCCCAACCGCGGCGTCGGCGTACGCCGGCTCGACCACCTCAACTTCCTCGGCGCCGACGTGCTCGCCAACGCGGAGTTCCACGAGCACGTGCTCGGCGCGATGCCGACCGAGGAGATCAAGCTCGACAGCGGCCGCGTGGCCGCCCGCTGGCTGACCTACAGCAACAAGTCCTACGACGTCGTCTACACCGAGGACTGGACCGGCTCGCAGGGCCGGCTCCATCACATCGCCTTCGCGACCGACGAGCGCACCGACATCCTCCGCGCCGCCGACCTGTGCATCGACCAGGGCGTCGTCATCGAGACCGGGCCGCACAAGCACGCGATCCAGCAGACCTTCTTCCTCTACGTCTGGGAGCCGGGCGGCAACCGGATCGAGCTGTGCAACCCGCTGACCCGTCTCGTGCTCGCCCCCGACTGGAAGCTCGTCACCTGGACCGAGAGCGAGCGGAGGAAGGGCCAGGCCTGGGGGCTCAAGACGATCGACTCCTTCCACACGGTCGGCACCCCGCCCGTCTCGGGCGACGGCGCGCGCTGACGTCTCCGCCACTCTCACGGCGAACTCAGCGAGGGATCACGACGTACTCACCTTGATTGTGAACAATAAGGTCATGACAATCGCGAACAAGACCGGTGAGCCCGGCGCCTTCTCCCGACGAACTCTGCTGCAGGGCTCCGCCGCCGCCGTCCTCGGCGCACTCGCCCTGGCCGGCTGCTCCTCCTCGGACTCCTCCTCGAGCTCCGGGGCGTCCTCGGGCACGTCGGGCACGTCGAGCGCGACCGCCGACGGCGCAGCGGCGGCGGGCTCCGTGGCCGCCCTCGCGCAGGCCTTCTACAACACGCTGGACGACGACCAGAAGGCCGCGACCCTCCTCGACTACAGCCTCAGCAACGCGCAACGCTGGTCGAACCTCCCGCAGGGGCTGCTCACCGGCGGCGCCGGAGGAGCGGGCGGCGGCAGCATGCCGAGCGGCGGCACCGAGTCCGGCGGCACGCCGCCCAGCGGCGCCTCCGAGGGCGGTGGCACTCCGCCCACCGATGCCACCGGCGGCGGCGCGACCGCGTCGAGCGGTGGTGGCAGCAGCCAGGGCCGGCTGGGCATCAACCTGGGCGAGCTGAGCGACGACCAGCTCGCTGCCTTCACCGCCCTGCTGAAGGCGGCGACCGGCACCACCGCCGGACTCGGCTACGACGAGATCACGATGCATCTCGACGCCGACGACTACCTCGGTGAGAACGGCGGCGGCGACACCTACGGCCGCGAGAACTTCTACGTCGCCATCCTCGGCAGTCCGCAGGACTCCGGCACCTGGGAGTTCCAGTTCGGCGGTCACCACCTGGCCGTCGCCAACACCTACACCGACGGCGCCCTGGTCGGTGCCACCCCCTCCTTCCGCGGCATCGAGCCGTTCGGCGACTTCACCTGGGACGGCGAGACCGAGAACGTCTTCAAGGTCAAGGCCGCTGCCCTCACCGCACTGCTCGCCGGCCTCTCCGACGACCAGCTGGCCAGTGCGGAGCTCGCCGACGTCTACACCGACCTGGTGCTCGGTCCCGGCAACGACTGGGCGTTCCCGACCGACTACGAGGGCGTCAAGGTCTCCACCCTCTCCGCCGACCAGAAGAAGCTCGTGCTGGCCGCCATCGCGACGTACGTCGACGATGTCGCCGACGACGACGCGGCGACGATCCTGGCCTCCTACGAGGACGAGCTGGACGACACCTACGTCGCCTACTCCGGCACCACCGCGCTCACCGAGAAGAACGACTACATCCGGATCGACGGGCCGTCGGTCTGGATCGAGTTCTCGATGCAGAACGGCATCGTGCTCTCCGGAAACCACCCGCACTCGGTGTGGCGCGACCGGCAGGCCGACTACGGCGGCACGCAGAGCTGACGCCGGTGGTCTCGACACTCCCACGGGTCGGGCGTGCCCTCGCCGGGGCGGCGGCCGCGATGGTCGCCGCCCTGGTGGCGACCATCGCGCTCGCCCTCCCGGCGTCGGCGCACGTCGTCCCCACCTCGTCCATCCAGCTGGCCGTCACCGACGCCGCCATCGTGGCGACCGTCGACATCCCGCTCGAGGACCTCGAGGCGGCCAGCGGGATCGACCTCGGCGAGGGTACCCAGAGCGACGTCGACGCGCAGGCCGACGCGATCGAGGCCTACCTCCTCGACCACTTCGCGCCGACCTCCGACGACGGCGCGGCCTGGACGGTCACCGAGGGCGACCTCGTCGTCTCCGATGCCGGCAACACCGCGACCACCGGGATCTACGCCCAGCTCGAGACCACCTTCACGCTCACCCCGCCGGCCGGGAGCGACGTCGAGGAGGAGGGCTCCTTCGACCTCGGCTACGACGCGGTCGTCGACCGGATCGCGACCCACACGATCATCGTCACCGTCGACTCCGACAGCACCGACGAGGACTTCAGCGGGGCCTACGAGGTCGGCACGGTCAAGCGGAACACGGTGACCAACGAGGTCGCCGACCTGCACGTCGACCTCGGCGAGAGCGGCGGCCACACCGGCCTCGCCGACATGGTCGCCCTCGGGATGCAGCACATCCGCGAGGGCACCGACCACCAGCTCTTCCTCCTGACGCTGCTCCTGCCCGCGCCGCTGCTGGCTCGCGCCCGTCGCTGGTCCGGCGCGGTCGGGATCCGCGCCGCCGTACGCCGGATCGCCACCGTGACCCTGGCGTTCGCGCTCGGACACTCGGTCACCCTGGCGCTCGGCGCCCTCGGCGTCCCGGTGCCGCAGCAGCTGGTCGAGGCGGCCATCGCCCTCAGCATCCTGGTCGCCGCCGTGCACGCGATCCGGCCGGTCTTCCCCGGCCGGGAGGCCCTGGTCGCCGGCGCGTTCGGGCTGGTCCACGGCCTGGCCTTCTCCGAGGCGCTGCGGGCCCTGAACCTCGGTGGCGTGCACCTGGTCCTCGCGCTGCTCGGGTTCAATCTCGGCATCGAGCTGATGCAGCTGCTGGTCGTGGCGCTCGTCCTGCCGCCGCTCGTGCTGCTCGCCCGGACACGCCACTACGCGCGGCTCCGGGTGGCCGCGGCGACGCTCACCGGAGCCGCGGCGGTGGCATGGCTCGTCGCCCGGCTCGGCCACCCGAACCCCGTCGCCACCCTCGCAGACGGGCTGGGCGAACTGTCGATCCCCGTCGTCGCGGCGCTGTGGCTGGCGGCAGCGGTCCTCCGGCTCGGCGGGCGAGACCGCCCGGGACTCAGAGCATCGTCGAGGCCTTCTCCAGGACCACGCGGAGGATGGACTCGATCTCGTCGAACTCTCGCTGGCCGATGATCAGCGGGGGCGAGAGCTGGATGACGGGGTCGCCTCGGTCGTCGGCGCGGCAGTAGAGGCCCTCGTCCCACAGTGCCTTCGACACGTAGCCGTAGAGGATGCGCTCGCACTCCTCCTCGGTGAAGGTCTCCTTGGTGGCCTGGTCGCGGACCAGCTCGATGCCGTAGAAGTAGCCCGAGCCGCGCACGTCGCCCACGATCGGGATGTCGCGCAGCTTCGACAAGGTGGCATGGAACGCCGTCTCGTTCTCGGTCACGTTCGCGAGCAGACCCTCGGACTCGAAGAGGTCCAGGTTGGCCAGCGCGACGGCGCAGGAGACGGGGTGACCGCCGAACGTGTAGCCGTGGTAGAACACCTCGCCGCTCTCCTTGAACGGCTCGAAGAGCCGCTCGGAGGCGATCATCGCGCCGAGCGGGGAGTAGCCCGAGGTGAGGCCCTTGGCCGAGGTGACGATGTCCGGCACGTAGTCGAACTTCTCACCCCCGAACATGGTGCCGAGGCGGCCGTAGGCGCAGATGACCTCGTCGGAGACCAGCAGGACGTCGTACGCGTCGCAGATCTCGCGCACCCGCTGCCAGTAGCCGGCCGGCGGAGGGAAGCAGCCACCGGCGTTCTGCACCGGCTCGAGGAAGACCGCGGCGACGGTGTCGGCGCCCTCGTTGAGGATGGCGATCTCGATCTGGTCGGCGGCCCAGCGGCCGAACGCCAGTTCCGAGGCCGCGTCGGTGACATCGAGGAGTCCGCCAGTGATCTCCTCCGCGCGGTAGACGTTGGTGTTGGGCACCCGGAAGGTTGAGGGCACGAGCGGCTCGAACGGCGCCTTGAGGCCGGGGATGCCGGTGATCGAGAGGGCGCCCTGGGTGGTGCCGTGGTAGGCGATCGCGCGCGAGATCACCTTGTGCTTGCCGGGCTTGCCGGTGAGCTTGAAGTAGTTCTTGGCCAGCTTCCAGGCCGACTCGACGGCCTCGCCGCCGCCGCTGGTGAAGAAGACGCGATCGAGGTCGCCCGGTGCCGCGTCGGCGAGGCGGTCCGCCAGCTCGATCGCCGTCGGGTGGGCGTAGGACCACAGCGGGTGGAAGGCCAGCTGCTGCGTCTGGCGAGCCGCGGCCTCGGCGAGCTCGGTGCGACCGTGGCCGACCTGGTTGACGAAGAGGCCGGCAAGCCCGTCGAGCACCTTCTTGCCGGTCGCGTCCCAGATGTAGGCACCCTCGCCCTTGACGATGATGGGGACGTCGGACTCGGCGTAGGTCGAGTGCCGGGTGAAGTGCATCCAGAGATGGTCCTTCGCGGCGCGCTGCATCTGGTCGTAGTCGAGTGCCATGAGAGCGAGGCTACCGATTCGGTGGCAAATGTTCGACAAGCCAACGAAATCAGTTGTTACAACTACGTCACACGGTGCTGATGCGTAGCCTGGCTCGCTCTGATAGACAGCATCCATGAGCACGACGCTGTTCGCGAACGGGCCGGTCTTCGACGGCCGCCACTACCTCCTCGGGGTGGGCGGCGTCCTCGTCCGCGACGGTGTGATCGAGGCCGTGCTCTCGGCCGACGACCCGCTCCCCGGGCCCGGGGAGGTGGACGAGATCGTCGACCAGGCCGGCGGCCTGCTCACCCCCGGCTTCACCGACGCGCACGTCCACGCCGTCCAGGGCGGCCTCGAGCGGATCCGCTGCGACCTCTCCCAGCTCTACAGCCGCGACGACTACCTCGCCACCGTCAAGGCGTACGCCGACGCCCACCCGGACCTGCCGTGGATCGTCGGCGGTGGCTGGGCCATGGCGTGCTTCCCGGGCGGCGCCCCGCTCGCTGCGGACCTCGACGCGGTCGTGCCCGATCGGCCGGTCTTCCTGGTCAACCGCGACCACCACGGCGCGTGGGCCAACACCCGGGCGTTCGAGGTCGCCGGTGTCACCGCCGCGACCCCCGACCCGCCGGACGGCTACCTCGAGCGCGACGCCGACGGCGCCCCCACGGGCACCCTGCACGAGGGCGCGATGGCGCTCGTCGCCGACCACCTGCCCGAGACCACCGACGAGGAGCTGATGGCCGGGCTGCTCGAGGCGCAGGCCTACCTCCACTCCGTCGGCGTGACCGGCTGGCAGGACGCGATCGTCGGCGCCTACGCGGGCATGACCGACCCCGGCCCGACCTACGCCGCCGCGACCCGCGACGGCCTGCTCACCGCCGACGTCGTCGGCGCGCTGTGGTGGGACCGCGACCGCGGCGTCGAGCAGATCCCCGACCTGGTGGCGCTCCGCGCGTCCTACGACAGCCAAGCGGGCGGACAACCCGGATCGGCTCGTCCGGGCTTTCGCGCCACCAGCGTGAAGGTGATGCAGGACGGCGTGCCGGAGAACGGCACGGCCTCGATGAGCACGCCGTATCTCGACCGCTGCCACGGCCACCTCACCGCCAACTCCGGCCACTCCTTCGTCGACCCCGCCGTGCTGCGCGAGGCCGCGCCGCTGCTCACCGCCGAGGGGTTCCAGATCCACATCCACGCCATCGGCGACGGCGCCGTGACCGAGTCGCTGGACGCTCTCGAGGCGGCGATCGAGGCCTATCCCGGTGCCGACCGGCGCCACCACGTCGCGCACCTGCAGTTCGTCCGACCCGAGGACCAGCCGCGCTTCGGCGCCTCCGGCGTCGCGGTGAACATGCAGACGCTGTGGGCCTGCCACGACGACCAGATGGTCGACCTCGTCATCCCGCAGGTCGGGACCGAGCGGGCCGCCTGGCAGTACCCCTGGGCCACCATGCTCGCGGCCGGCGCCCGGCTCGTCGCGGGCAGCGACTGGCCGGTCAGCACTCCCGACCCCTGGCAGGCCCTCCACGTCGCGGTCAACCGGACCGACCCCGGTCGCGGCGGCGACATCAACCCCGATCCGCTCAACCCCGATCCGCTCAACCCGGAGCAGGCGATCCCGTTGGAGGCCGCGCTGACGGCGTACACGAGCGGGAGCGCGTGGGTGAACCACCGCGACGACGCCGGCCTCATCGCGCCGGGCATGACCGCCGACCTCGTGGTCCACGACCGCGACCCCTTCGCCACCGAGCCCGACGGCATCGCCGACGTCACCGTGGTCTCCACGTGGGTCGGCGGAGTCAAGGTCTACGACAGCACGGAGAAGTGATGAGATGCAGCAGCTGAGGAACGTCATCGACGGCGAGCTCGTCGACGCCGCCGACGGCACGACGTACGACGTCGTCGACCCCTCCACCGGCACGGTCTACGCCGCCGCGCCGATGTCGGGCGCCGAGGACGTCGACCGCGCCTTCAGGGCCGCCGAGCGGGCCTTCGAGACGTGGGGCGAGACCACCCCGCGCGAGCGCTCGGAGATGCTGTTGCGCCTCGCGACGCTCATGGAGGAGCGCGCCGAGGACCTGCTCGCCGCCGAGGTGAGGGACACCGGCAAGCCCTACGCGCTCACCAAGAGCGAGGAGATGCCCGCGACGATCGACCACCTCCGCTTCTTCGCCGGCGCCGCGCGCGTGATGGAGGGGACGGCCGCGGGGGAGTACCTCGCCGACCACACCTCGATCATCCGCCGCGAGCCGATCGGCGTCGTCGCCCAGGTCTGCCCCTGGAACTACCCGCTCAACATGATGGCGTGGAAGATCGGCCCGGCGCTGGCGGCGGGCAACACCATCGTGCTCAAGCCGTCGGACACCACGCCCGCCGCCTCCCTGCTCCTGGCCGAGCTCGCCCAGGAGATCCTGCCGCCCGGCGTGCTCAACGTGATCGCGGGCGACCGGGCCACCGGCGCCGCGATGACGACCCACCCCACGCCGCAGCTGGTCGCGATCACCGGCTCGGTCCGCGCGGGCATCGAGGTCGCGAAGGCCTCCGCCGAGGACGTGAAGCGGGTCCACCTCGAGCTCGGCGGCAAGGCGCCGGTGATCGTCTTCGACGACCTCGACGACGCGGGCATCGAGCGCGCGGCGACCGCGATCGCGGAGGCGGGCTACTTCAACGCCGGCCAGGACTGCACCGCCGCCACCCGGCTGCTCGTCCAGGACGGCATCCACGACGAGTTCGTCGCCGCGCTCGCCGAGGCCGCCCGCGCGACGCGTACCGGCCTGCCGTACGACGAGGACGTCTTCTTCGGCGCGCTCAACAACTCCGGGCAGCTGGAGCGGGTCGCCGGCCTGGTCGACGCGCTGCCCGACCACGCGAGCGTCGCCGCCGGCGGCCGACGTGCCACCGTGCCCGGGGGAGAGGGCGGCTACTTCTACGAGCCCACGGTGCTCGCCGGACTGCGCCAGGACGACGCCCTCGTCCAGGACGAGATCTTCGGCCCCGTGATCACCGCCCAGCGGTTCGGCGACGAGGCGCAGGCGCTCGCCTATGCGAACGGCGTGCGCTACGCCCTCGGCTCCTCGGTGTGGACGAAGGACCACGGCCGCGCGATGCGGGTCTCCAAGCGCCTCGACTTCGGCGTGGTGTGGATCAACACCCACATCCCCTTCGTCTCCGAGATGCCCCACGGCGGCTTCAAGCACTCCGGCTACGGCAAGGACCTCTCCCGCTACGGCTTCGACGACTACACCCGGATCAAGCACGTGATGTCGTACATCGGGGAGTGACCGGGTCAGGGGACGACGACGGAGAGCGGCAGGCCCGCGCACGCGTACGTCGTCCCCGGGCCCACCCGGTCGCCGGGTCCGATGTGGGGGTCGGCGGAGACGACGGCTCGGCCGTGCTCGCTCACCAGCGTGGCGCCGCTCGCCCGGAGTCCGGGCAGCAGCATCCGCTCGAGCGTCTCGACGAGGGTGTCGGCGCCGACCACGCCCACCATCCGCCCGTCGACCGTCACGGGCGCGGTGGCGGTCACGGTGTACTCGTCGGTGCAGACGAAGTCGACGTACGGCCCGGTCAGATGTCGGCGCCCGGTGCGCTCGGGCACCGTGAACCACGGCCGCCGGGTGTAGTCGAAGACCTCGGTGGCGGGGCCGCTGGGCTCGGCGAGCAGGGCGCGGTTGTCGCCCTGCCACCACGCGAGGTAGAGCGGACGGTCGGCGAGCGCGTCGCGAGCGGCGACGAAGCCGCCGCCGACCAGGCTGTGCGGGCCGTCGAGGAAGGCGAGCGCCCGGCCGATGATCGCGGTCGAGGCCATCGCCGCGGTGACCGGACCCGCCGAGAAGAGCTCGACCAGCGTGTCGGACCACACCGCGAGCTCGTCGTAGATCCGATGGAAGTGCCGCTCGACGGCGCCGACGGTCTCCTCCACCGTCGACACGGGCACGAGGGCGGGTCGCATGGGCGTCATCATCGCACCGCCGCATGGAGGTCGGCCAGACGCTCGAGCGCCTCGTGGAGCTGCTCCCGGGTGGTCTCCCGCGCCGTCGCGGTGTCGCCCGACTCCAGGGCGTCGGCCATGCGGGCCAGCCTCCGGCGGGTGGCCTCACGATGCTCGGCGTCGGCGAGTGGGAGGCGCAGCAGAGAGCCGAAGTCGGCCTCGAGCCGGATCACCTCCCGGGTCAGCCGGGCGGACTGCGTCAGTGCGGCCACCGCGAGGTAGAGCTCGGTCTCGGCGCGCCGCCAAGCGCCCACGTCGGCCTCGCCGCCGGGCTCCTCGGGCCGCGGGACGATGCCCCGGACGTACTCCACCTCCGCCGGGTCCACCCGCCCGGCCGCCAGCTCGGCGCACCCGGTGAGCACCACCACGTAGTGGCTGCCGCGGTCGCGCAGCTCGAGCCGCGACATCGACGCGAGCCGCGCCCCGGCCTGGTCCTCGCCGCTCTGGGCGGTGACGAAGCTGCCCCCGTTGCGGCCGCGCGTCGTCCTGACGAGGCCCTGCCGGCGCAGGGCGACCAGGGCCTCGCGGGCCGTCACGAGCGCCACGCCCAGCCGATGCGCCAGCTCGGCCTCGCTGGGCAGCCGCTCGCCCTCCACCAGCAGTCCCGAGCGGATCGCCTCGGCGATGCGCCGCTCCACCAGCAGGGCGCGACCCCCGTCGCCGAGCGGGGCGAAGATCGCGGCGCGTGCCGGGCTCGCCTCGTGGCGATGTCCGCCGGTGCCGGTCATCCGCGTCCTCCTCTCCCCGGTCCTACCGTCTCAGTTTTTACGACCCGCTGACACGAGACACGTCCAGAATTAACATATGACTCCATATGATTTCCGGACTCACAACGATGAGGAGGAGCCGATGACCGGCACGGCCATCCGGCTGAGCGGACTGAGCAAGACGTACGGCGACACCGCGGCGGTCGACGGGCTCGACCTCGAGGTGGCCGACGGGGAGTTCTTCTCGATGCTCGGCCCGTCCGGCTCGGGGAAGACCACCGTGCTGCGGCTCATCGCCGGATTCGAGCGACCGACGGCCGGCACCATCGAGCTCGCCGGCGCCGACGTCACCGCCGTCCCGGCGCACCGGCGCGACGTGAACACGGTCTTCCAGGACTACGCGCTCTTCCCGCACCTCACCGTCGGCGGCAACGTGGAGTACGGCCTCAAGGTGAAGAGGGTCCCGGCCGCCACGCGCCGGGCCCGCGCCGAGGAGGCGCTCGCCCAGGTGCGGCTGGAGGGGTTCGCGGGCCGCAAGCCGGGCCAGCTCTCCGGAGGGCAGCGGCAGCGGGTCGCCCTCGCCCGTGCGCTGGTCAATCGGCCCACGGTGCTCCTGCTCGACGAGCCGCTGGGCGCCCTCGACCTCAAGCTCCGCCGGGAGATGCAGCTGGAGCTCAAGGAGATCCAGCGCGAGGTCGGCATCACCTTCGTGTTCGTCACCCACGACCAGGAGGAGGCGCTGACGATGAGCGACCGCATCGCCGTCTTCAACGCCGGCCGGATCGAGCAGCTCGCGACGCCCGTCGGCCTCTACGAGCAGCCGGCCAACGCATTCGTCGCCGGATTCGTCGGCACCACCAACCTCCTCGACGGCGCGGAGTTCGCCCCCGCGTCGAGCGGCATCACCGGCCCGGTCGCCGTACGCCCCGAGCGGCTGCACCTCGGGACGCCCGCCGGAGGAACGCAGAGCGCGGACGGCGTGATCGCCGAGGTGGTCTATCTCGGCGCCGCGACCCACACCGTGGTCGCCCTCGATGTCGGCCCGACCGTCACGGTCTCCCAGCCCAACTCCGCCAGCGCCCACCTCGCCGCGCGCGGCGATCGCGTCACCGTCAGCTGGCGCCCCGACGACCTCGTCCCGCTCACCCACCACACCAGGAGTTGAAGATGCAGAAGTCACATCGCATGCGGGCCGGCGCCCTGGCGGCCGTCGGCGTGCTCGCCCTGTCCGCCTGCGGGTCCTCGGACTCGTCGGGGTCCTCGTCGTCGGGAGGCTTCGAGGCACCCGACGTCCCCATGGTGAAGTCCCTCGGGGAGAACGAGGGATCGGTGAGCATCCTGGCGTGGCCGGGCTACGCCGAGGACGGGAGCAACGACCCGGCGTACGACTGGGTGACGCCGTTCGAGCAGGAGACCGGCTGCGAGGCGACGGTGAAGTACTTCGGCTCCTCCGACGAGGCGCTCAACCTGATGAAGACCGGCGACTACGACGTCGTGTCGGCGTCGGGCGACGCCACCCTCCGGCTCATCGCCGGCGGCTACGTCCAGCCGGTCAACACCGACCTGCTCGAGAACTACGGAGACATCCAGTCCTTCCTCAAGGACACCGACTACAACTCCGTCGACGGCCAGATGTACGGCATGCCGCAGGGCTGGGGCGCCAACCTGCTGACCTGGAATCCCGACGTCGTCACCACCGCGCCGACCAGCTGGGCCGACATGTTCGACGCCGACTCGCCGTACGCCGGCAAGATCTCGGCCTACGACAGCCCGATCTACATCGCCGACGCGGCGCTGGTGCTCATGCAGACCAAGCCGGAGCTCGAGATCACCAACCCCTACGCGCTCGACCAGGACCAGTTCGACGCGGCGGTGTCGTTGCTCAAGACCCAGCGCAAGGTGGTCGGCGAGTACTGGTCGGACTACGCCGCCCAGCAGCAGGCCTTCGAGAAGGGCGACGACGTGCTCGGCACCTCGTGGCAGGTCATCGTCAACCTCGTCGACGCCGACAAGAAGCCGATCCAGAGCATCGTCCCCGAGGAGGGCGCCACAGGCTGGTCGGACACCTGGATGATCAACGCGAAGTCCGAGCACCCGAACTGCGCCTATGCCTGGCTGGACTACATCGGCGGGCCCGAGGGCAACGCCGCCTCGGCCTACTACTTCGGTGAGGCGCCGGCCAACGCCAAGGCGTGCGACACCATCGCGACCGTCGACGACGACGCGACGTTCTGCGACACCTTCCACGCCTCCGACGAGGCCTACGCCAAGAAGATCTGGTACTGGACCACGCCCATCTCCGACTGCCTCGACGGCCGTGACACCGAGTGCGTGCCGTACTCGGAGTGGGCCAAGGCCTGGACCGAGATCAAGGGCTGACGCATGGGTGACCGGTCAGGGTCTCGAGGTTCGCGACGTCCCGGGGGAGTGACGCTGGCACTCCTCACGCCGCCGATGCTGTGGCTCGGCGTCGCCTACCTCGGGGCCCTGGCCGCGCTGCTGCTCACGGCGTTCTGGACCGCCGACGAGTACACCGGCGCCATCGTCCGCACGTTCACACTCGACAACATCACGTCGCTGCTGACCGACGGGGTCTACCGCACGGTGGCGCTGAGGACCGTGGGCGTCGCGCTCCTCGTGACGGTCGTGGACGTCGTACTGGCGCTGCCGATCGCGTTCTTCATGGCCAAGATCGCGACCGCTCGCTGGCAGCGGGTGCTCGTCATCGCGGTGCTGATGCCGCTGTGGGCGTCCTACCTGGTCAAGGCCTACGCCTGGCGCGCGATGCTCTCGGAGTCGGGCCCGCTCGCCTCCCTCGGCATCCACCTCGGCTACGGCCTCAGCGGGCTGGTCATCACGCTCGCCTATCTGTGGCTGCCCTACATGATCCTTCCGGTGTGCGCCGGGTTCCAGCGGCTGCCGGGCTCCCTGCTCGAGGCCTCGGCGGATCTGGGGGCCTCTACGGCGACCACCTTCCGCAGGGTGATCGTCCCGACCGTGTTCCCCTCGATCGTCGCCGGATCGATCTTCACCTTCTCGCTGTCACTCGGCGACTACGTCGCGGTCAAGATCGTCGGCGGTCCGACGCAGGTGCTCGGCGGGGTGGTCTACCAGTCGGTCGGCACCGCCAACGACCTGCCCTTCGCGGCCGCGCTGGCGTTCGTCCCGGCCGTCGTCATGCTGGTCTACCTGTGGGCCGTGCGACGCACCGGCGCCCTCGAGAGCCTGTGAGGGCCCGATGATCTCGACCCGTCTCCGCGTCCTCTACGGCGCCGCCACCACCGTCGTGCTGGCGGTGATCTACCTGCCGCTGATGCTGGTGGTGCTCAACTCCTTCAACACCTCCAAGACCTTCGCCTGGCCGCCCACCGGCTACACCGTGGACTGGTGGTCGCGCGCCTTCCACTCCGACGGCGTGCGGCACGCGCTGCTCGTCTCCGTCGAGGTGGCGCTGCTTGCCACGCTGGTCTCGCTCGTGCTCGGCACCCTCGCCGCGCTCGGCCTGCAGCGGGGCCGGTTCTTCGGCCGCACGGCCGTGTCGCTGCTGATCATCCTGCCGATCGCCCTGCCCGGCATCGTCACCGGCGTCGCGCTCAACAACATGTTCCAGTCGGTGCTCGGGCTGCGGCTCGGCTTCCTCACGATCGTGATCGCGCACGCCACCTTCTGCATCGTGACGGTCTTCAACAACGTCCAGGCGCGGCTGCGGCGGCTCGGCGGCTCCCTGACGGAGGCCTCGGCGGACCTCGGCGCGTCGCCGCTCATGACGTTCCGGCTGGTCACCTTTCCGCTGCTGCGCTCGGCACTGCTCGCCGGGGCCCTGCTGGCCTTCGCGCTCTCCTTCGACGAGATCGTGGTGACGACCTTCACCGCGGGCGCCCGGGACCAGACCCTGCCGATCTGGATCTTCGCCAACCTCTTCCGGCCCAACCAGGCCCCGGTCGTCAACGCCGTCGCCGCGTTCCTCGTCGTCGTCTCGATCGTCCCGATCTGGCTCGCCCAGCGGCTCTCCGGCTCCGACGACCCGGTCCGCTAGGTCCTCAACCGTCGAGCGGCAAGATCATGAGCTCGGTCGCGCTCCGGAGTCCCGCCCGCTCGTAGAGCGGCACCGACCGCTCGCTCGGCGCCAGCACGACGCGGGCGAAGTCCTGCTCCCGCGCGTACGCCGTGCACGCCTCGATCAGCTCCCTGCCGATCCCGCAGCCCCGGTGAACGGGGTCGACGAAGAGGTTGCCGACGTAGCCCCAGGCGCCCTTGACGTCCGTGCCGGTCGGATAGGGCATCCGGGTGAACGTCGTCAGGTTGACCATCCCGACGGCCGCGCCGTCGACCTCGGCCAGCCAGAACCGCCGCCGCTCGCCCTCGGCCGCGAGCCACGCCGCGAACCTCTCGCCGAACCCGGGCTCGTCGGTCGGAGCGCCCTTCTCCGCCGCCCACCCCCGCCGCAGCCGGATCAGTGCCCCGACGTCGTCTCCGGTCGCCGCACGGACCCGCTCGCTCACCGCCGCGAGGCGCCGCGACGTGCGAGGGAGACCATCACGGTCGCCGCGAAGCCGGCCAGGGCGAGCGCGGCCGCGGCATGCCAGACGCCGTCGCCGGCGGAGAGGAGGCTCAGCGCGAGCGCACCGAGCAGCCCGAGCGCGACCCACGCCGCCGCTCCGCCGAGCACCGCGCCGGCGATGTCGAGAGTCCGCTCGTCCCGCTCCGCCTGAGTCCGCATGCGCTCCATTCTCCGCAGCGGCACCGCTCGGCGCTACCGGTCTCGGCGCGCGGGTCGGGCCAGGATGGTCGCGTGACCCGGATCCTCCACCTCTCCGACCCGCACGTGCCCGCGACCGGCCCCGACATGGACGGCGTCGACGCGATCGGCTCGCTCGAGCGGATCCTCCACGACGTGCGCCATGTGCCCGACCTGGACCTCATCGTCGTCAGCGGCGACATCGCCGACGACGGATCGGCGGCGGGATGTGAGGCCGTCCGCGAGCGGGTCGGCGCCTTCGCGGCCGAGCGCGGCATCCCGCACGTCTACAGCACCGGCAACCATGACGACCGCGACGCCTTCGCGGCCGCGCTGGGCACCGGCCACCTCGGCGCCGGCGGCGCCGACCGCGGCACGCTCCTCGACCCGGACGGAGGCACGCGTGCGGCGGTGAGCGACCTCGGCGGGCTCCGCGTCGTCACCCTCGACAGCCTCGTGCCCGGCCAGGGGCACGGTGTCATCGGCGAGCGCCAGCTCGCCGCGCTCGCCACCGTCCTGGCCTCGTCCGCGCCCCGGGGGACCGTCCTCGCCTTCCACCACCCGCCGCTGCGCATCCCCGCCATCCCGTACGCCGAGCGTGCGGTGCTCCAGGACATCGACGCGCTCGCCGACGTGGTCCGGGGGACCGACGTGCGCGTGATCCTGACCGGCCACCTCCATCTGCAGGCGAGCGGCTTCCTCGCCGGTGTGCCCGTCTGGGTGACGCCGGGCATCGTCACCCGGATCGACACCTCCGCCGCACCCGGCATCGTCCGTGGCGTCCTCGGCGCGAGCGCCTCCGTCGTCGACCTCTCCGGCGACAGCAGTGGCGACAGCAGTGGCGATGGACCGACCTTCCACGTGATCCACGCCCGCGATCCGCGCGCCGGCGAGGAGGTCTACGCCTACGACGCCCTCACCGGCCAGGACGTGACCGAGCCCGCCTGACGAGGGAGGCGTCGCCAAACGTGGTGCCCGGCAAGGCGCCGACGCGAAGGCGGCCTGGGAGCGAAGCGGGCCGTCGAGCGGCGTGCAACGCCGCCGGGTGCCGCGTTTCGCGACGCCTCAGGCGGTGGCGGCGAAGGCCTCGGCGATGACGTCGAAGGCCTCCTCCAGCAACTCGTCGCTGATCGACAGGGGCGGCAGGAAGCGGAAGACGTTGCCCCACGTCCCGGCCGTCAACACCACGACGCCCTGCTGGTGGCAGTGGGCCGCCACGGCGTTCGTCCGCAGCGGGTCGGGCTCGAGCGTGCCGGGCTTGCACAGCTCGATGGCCAGCATCGCGCCGCGGCCGCGGATGTCGGCGATGACGTCGAACTCCTCCCGCAACGCCCGGAGGCGACGCTCCATCAGCGCGCCGATCGCGGTCGCACGCGCGGCCAGGTCGCCGGTCTCCATCTCCTCGATCGCGCCGAGGGCGCCGGCGCAGGCCACTGGGTTGCCGGCGTACGTGCCGCCGAGGCCGCCTGCGTGGACGGAGTCCATCAGCTCGGCGCGGCCGGTGACGGCGGACAGCGGCAGGCCGCCGGCGATGCCCTTGGCCGTCGTGATCATGTCCGGGACGACGCCCTCGAAGTCGACCGCGAACCAGGCGCCGGTGCGGCAGAAGCCGGACTGGATCTCGTCGGCGATGAAGACGATGCCGTTCTCGGCGGCATAGGCCGCGAGCGCGGGGAGGAAGCCGGGTGCGGGGACGACGAAGCCGCCCTCGCCCTGGATCGGCTCCACGATGATCGCCGCGACCTGGTCGGCGCCGACCTGCGAGGCGATCACGTCGATCGCCCGCGCCGCCGCCTCGGCTCCCGTCAGCCCGTCGCGCACCGGGTAGGACATCGGCGCGCGGTAGACCTCGCCGGCGAACGGGCCGAAGCCGTGCTTGTAGGGCATCTGCTTCGCGGTCATCGCCATCGTCAGGTTGGTACGCCCGTGGTAGGCGTGGTCGAAGACGATCACCGCGTCGCGGCCGGTCGCGTGGCGCGCGATCTTGATCGCGTTCTCGACCGCCTCGGCGCCGGAGTTGAACAGCGCCGACTTCTTCGCGTGCTCGCCGGGGGTGAGCTCGGCCAGCTTCTGCGCGACGTCGACGTAGCCGTCGTACGGCGTCACGGTGAAGCAGGTGTGGGTGAACGCGGCGAGCTGCTCGGCCGCGCGGGCGACGACCCGCTCGGCGGCGTTGCCGACCGTCGTGACCGCGATGCCGGAGCCGAGGTCGATCAGCGCGTTGCCGTCGACGTCGACGAGGATCCCGCCGCCGGCGGCCTCGACGTAGACCGGCAGGGTGGTGCCGACGCCGTCGGAGACGAACGCCTTCTTGCGCTCGTGCCGCTCCTGGGAGAGGGGGCCGGGGATGGCCGTGACGAGGTTGCGCTTCTGGGGGATCGTGGGGCCGCCGCTCATGTACGCCAGGATATGGCCCATGCGCGATGTGGTCATCCTCGGCTCGACGGGCTCCATCGGCACCCAGGCGCTGGACCTCGTGCGGGCGAGCCCCGACCGCTTCCGGGTCGTCGGCCTGACCGCCGGGGGAGGCAACCCGGCGCTGTTCGAGGCCCAGGTCGAGGAGTTCGCGCCGGCCGTCCACGGTCTCGGCGAGCAGGCGTCCGTCGACGCCGCCGCGACCGCGTGCGACGTGGTGCTCAACGGCATCACCGGCGCGGTGGGGCTCCGCCCGACGCTCGCCGCCCTCGAGGCCGGCAACACCCTGGCGCTGGCCAACAAGGAGTCGCTGATCATCGGCGGCCCTCTGGTCAAGCAGGCGGCGGGGCCGGGCCAGATCGTGCCGGTGGACTCCGAGCACAGCGCCATCGCCCAGTCGCTGCGCGCGGGCCGCGCCGAGGAGGTACGCCGTCTGGTCGTCACCGCGAGCGGCGGACCGTTCCGCGGGCGCACCCGCGAGCAGCTCGCCCGCGTGACGCCGCAGGAGGCGCTCAAGCACCCCAACTTCGCGATGGGCCGGGTCATCACCACCAACTCCGCCACCCTGGTCAACAAGGGCCTCGAGGTGATCGAGGCCCATCTGCTCTTCGACGTCCCGTTCGACCGCATCGACGTGGTCGTGCACCCGCAGCAGATGATCCACTCGATGGTCGAGTTCGCCGACGGCGCCGTCGTCGCCCAGCTCGGCCTGCCGACGATGATGGTGCCGATCGCGATGGGCATGGCGTGGCCCGACCGCGTGCCCGGCGCCGAGACCCCGATCGACTGGACGAAGGCCTCGGACTGGCGCTTCGAGCCGGTCGACGACGTCGCCTTCCCGGCGGTGCGGCTCGCCCGCGAGGTGGGGGAGCGCGGCGGGACGGCGCCCGCCGTCTACAACGCGGCCAACGAGGTGTGCGTCGACGCCTTCCACGACGGCGGCATCTCCTTCACCGGCATCGTGGACACCGTCGCCGCCGTGGTCGCTCAGGCCGACGACGTACGCTCGGATGGGCTCACGGTCGAGGACGTCCTCGCGGCCGACGCATGGGCCCGCGAGACAGCCCAGACCCTGATCGGACGTTGAACACAGCGGTGACCGCACTTCTCTACACCCTCGGCCTCGTCGCCTTCTTCCTGGCGATCCTGGCCTCGATCGGGCTGCACGAGCTCGGGCACCTCATCCCCGCCAAGCGCTTCGGCGGCAAGGTCACGCAGTTCTTCGTCGGCTTCGGCCCCACCCTCTGGTCGCGCAAGCCGCGCGCGGGCCAGGAGACGGAGGTCGGCATCAAGGCGTTCCCGCTCGGCGGCTACGTCAAGATTGTCGGGATGCTCCCGCCAGGCCCGAGCGGCGAGCAGCGCGACTCGAACACGGGCATGTTCACCCAGCTCATCTCCGACGCCCGCCAGGCCGAGTGGGAGCACGTCACGCCGGCGGACGAGCCCCGCCTCTTCTACAAGATGGCGTGGTGGAAGAAGGTCATCGTGATGGCCGGCGGGCCGACGGTGAACCTCCTCATCGCCTTCGTCTGCTACCTCGCGATCTTCGGGCTCTACGGCGAGCGCACGACCGTGGCCGACGCCGGGCGCCCGGTGCTCGCCGAGGTCACCCAGTGCGTCATCCCCTACGTCGAGAACCGCACCACCTGCCAGGCCGGCGACCCCGAGTCGCCCGCCGCCGTCGCCGGGCTGGAGGCGGGCGACGAGATCACCTCCTTCAACGGCACGGCCGTCACGTCGTGGGCGCAGCTCAAGGCGCTGGTGCAGGCCAACGACGACGGCGCCGCGACTCTTCGCTTCCTGCGCGACGGCGTCGAGCAGGAAGCGACCACCAACACCACCGTCGAGGCGCGTCCCACCGGAACGAGCTCGACGACCGAGACAC
The DNA here is from genome assembly GCF_047607365.1 of Nocardioides sp. Lineage (GTDB taxonomy): Bacteria > Actinomycetota > Actinomycetes > Propionibacteriales > Nocardioidaceae > Nocardioides. Next base: position 46,867 of record NZ_JASGDD010000119.1, read on the forward strand.
TCCGCCAGGTCGGCTTCCTCGGGGTCACGCCGACCTCGCACACCGAGGTCACCCACGGCGGCCCGATCTACACGCTGAGGCAGATGGCCGGCATGGCCAAGGACTCCGTGGTCTCCTTCGTGCACCTCCCGGCGAAGGTCTGGGGCGTCGCGAAGGCGATTGCCGGGGTCGAGGACCGCGCCGCCGACAGCCCCGTCTCGATCGTCGGCGGCAGCCGGTACGCCGGCGAGGCGGTCTCCAGCAGCGACTTCCCGCTCACCGAGAAGCTGGTCTTCCTCGCCAGCCTGGTCGGTGGCTTCAACCTCTTCATCGGCCTGTTCAACTTCATCCCGCTCCTCCCGCTCGACGGCGGCCACATCGCCTCCGCGCTCTGGGAGGGCCTGCGCCGCGGCGTCGCCCGCCTGCTCGGCCGCCCCGATCCCGGGTTCGTCGACGCCGCCAAGCTCCTCCCGATCGCGTACGTCGTCGCGTCGGCCATGCTCGTCATGGGAGTCGTCCTGATCGTCGGCGACCTCGTCGTCCCGGTTCACCTCACGGCCGAGTGAGGTCTACGGCTCGATCAGGCCGGCCCTGATCGCGTAGCGGGTCACCTGCGTCCGATCGCGCATGCCGAGCTTGGCGAGGATGTTCGCGCGGTGCCGCTCCACCGTCTTCGCGCTGATCGTCAGCGCACGGGCGATCTCGCGCGTCGAGAAGCCCTCGGCGATCAGCTTGAGCACCTCGTCCTCGCGCGCGGTCAGCACGCTGGTCGGCAGCTGCTCGCCGCGGCGCATGCGCTCGAGCAGGTCGCGCACCAGCGTCCCCACCGCACCGGGATAGACGAACGCCTCGCCGCGCATCGCCGCCCGGCACGCCCCGACGAGATCCTCGTCCGCGACCGACTTCAGCACGTAGCCGCTGGCGCCCGCCTTGAGAGACTCGAAGAAGTACTGCTCGTTGTCGTGCATGGAGAGCATCAGCAGCTTCGGCGGGTTCGGGCGGCGGGCGATCTCGCGCGCCGCCTGCAGGCCCGTCATCCGCGGCATCGCGACGTCGAGGACGACCAGGTCGACCTCGACCCGACGCAGCAGCGCCAGCGCCTCGGACCCGTCGCCGGCCTCGGCCACGACCGCTATGTCGGGCTCCTGCTCGAGGATGAGCCGGACTCCGCGGCGTACGAGCGTGTGGTCGTCGGCGAGGAGGATCCGCGTGGTCACGGCGAGTGCTCCGCCGCCGGGATCGGCAACGACAGTCGAACCCGGGTCCCGTGCCCGGGCAGGGTGGCGACCTCGAGGTCGCCACCGACGAGCCGGGCTCGCTCGTGCATCCCGACGATGCCGGCGCCGGGCGTCAGGTCTCCTCGGCCGGCGCCGTCGTCGACCACCTCGAGCACGACCCGTTCGCCGAGGCGGGTGAGCGAGACGGCGACGCTCGCCGTGCCGGCGTGCCGGACGACGTTGGTGAGCGCCTCCTGTGCCACGCGGTAGACGACCAGCTCGGTCTCCCGGTCCAGGGCGGGCAGCCCGCGCCCGAAGGTGCGGGTGACCCGCACGGTGCCGGCCGCGGAGACATCGCTGCACAAGGCGGCGAGAGCGCTGTGCAGCCCGAGATCGTCGAGTACGCCCGGTCGCAGCCGCCGTGCGACGCGGCGGATGTCGTCCAAGCCGTGGCGCGCCGAGTCGCGGAGCACCCCGACCTCCGCGACCACGTCGGGCGGCGCGACCCCGTCGAGCTGGTCGGCCAGCCGCTTGAGCCCCAGCAGCACCACCGTCAGGCTCTGCCCGATCTCGTCGTGGAGCTCCTGGGCGATCCGGTGTCTCTCCGCCTCCTGGGCCGAGAGCTCTCTGGCCGCGCTCGCGGCGCGTTCGCGCTCCAGTCGGTCGAGCATCGCGTTGTAGCTCTCCACGAGCAGCGCCGCCGGGCCGCTGCGCGGCGAGGGCTGGCGCTGACCCGTGTTGGCGAGGCGCACGCTGTCCATCGTCCGGATCAGGCGGTCCACCGGCGCCAGGCTGCGGCGCAGCAGCAGTCCGTTGAGCGCGATGATGACGGCGAGTCCGACCGCGAGGACGACCGCCTCGGAGGCGAGCACGTCCTCCGACACCCGGGCGGGAGAGAGCGCCAGGACCAGCGTTCCCGCCAGGAACACCGCCCCGTTGGTCGCGCACACCTTCCAGAACAGCGACAGCGATCTCACGCCCACCGTCCCAGCGTCCCATGTGCCCGCTACGTGTGGGCGCTGCGGCGAATGGGTGCTAGCACCCATTCGCCCCCGGCCCTCCGTCGACTTGACTTGAGCCCGAGGCGAGCAGGACGAACGGGACCGGAGGTCGGAACATGTCGGAGGCGATGGTGGCAGTGCTCCTCGTGGCCGTCGTGGGCCTGCTGGTCCCCGCCGTGGTGCGTCTCGCGCCGTCGCGGCACCGCGTCACGGTCGTGCGCCGTGGCCGGGTCGTCCGGACGACCCGAGGGCGGCTCGCGGTGGTCGTGCCCGTCCTGGAGTCGGCCCGCGCGTGGCCCGTCGATCCGTGCCAGGTGGCGCTGAACGTGCGGGCGTCGACGCTCTCGGGCCGGGAGGTGCGGGTGCTCGTGGACCTGACCGTCCTGCTCGCCTCCCAGCCTCCCGGCAGGAGGTACGACGACGCGCGCATCCGCCTCGCGACGGTCGCCGAGCAGCGGTTCGTCGCGATGGTCGCCGACCACGAGGCCACCGACCTGGCCGCCTCGGGCCGCGGCGTGGTGGCGGCCCTCGTCGGCATCGCGGTGCCGGGCGGGTCGATCACGGGCGTCGACCTCGCCGGCGTGGAGCTGCTGCTCCACCTTCACCAGCCCACGGGAGGGAGCGGCCGTGATGGGAACCGCTGAGCTGGAGCTGGCCGTCGCGGTTGGCATGATCTGCGCCGCCGTCGGATTCACCGTGGGGCTGGCCATCGGCACCGGCAGGGAGCCGCGCTGGCGGGAGCGGGGGAGCTTCGTCCACAAGGTCTCGATCGGCTTCGCGCCGCTGGACCGGCTCGACGCGCTGATGCTGCGCTTCGAGGTGGAGGAGGGCTCGAGGCTGGGCGGTGTCACGGTCGACGAGCTGCGCCTGCCGGCGGGCTCGGCCGTCGCGCTGGTCACGCGTGGCTCGGAGGTCGTGGTGCCGGATGGGCGGACGGTGCTCCGCGTCGCCGACCACGTGCTTGTGGTCGCCGGCCGGGACCAGGTCGGCCAGGCGGAGGAGCGCCTGCGGTCGGTGAGCCGCCACGGCCGGCTCGCCGGCTGGTGCGGCGAGCTCGAGGTGAGCACCGCGTGATCCTGGCGTCGGCCGCCGTCTCCGTCTTCCTGATCAGCTACGCCCTCATCGCCACCGAGCGAGTCAACCGCGTGGCCGCGGCGCTCGGGGGCGTCGCCGGCATGACGGTGATCGGGCTCGTCGACGCGGAGACGGCCTTCTTCGACCCCGAGACCGGTGTCGACTGGAACGTCATCTTCCTGCTGTTCGGGATGATGGTGATCGTCGGCGTGCTCAAGCAGACCGGCCTCTTCGAGTTCCTGGCGCTGTGGGCCGCTCGCCGATCGGGTGGCCATCCCTACAGGCTGCTCGTGCTGCTCGTCCTGGTCACCTCGGTGGTCGCGCCGATCCTCGACAACGTGACGTGCGTGCTGCTGGTCGCGCCGGTCACCCTCTCGGTGTGCCGCCGGCTCGGGCTCTCGCCGATGCCCTACCTCGTCTCCCTCGTCCTCGCCGCCAACCTCGGGGGGCCCTCGACGCTGATCGCCGATCCGCCGAACATCATCATCGGCAGCCGGGCCGGGCTGACCTTCGACGACTTCCTGATCCACTCGCTGCCGCTGAGCGTCGCCCTGCTGGCCGGCTACTGCCTCCTCGCCCGGGTCCTCTTCCGCTCCTATCTGTCCACGCCCGTCGACCTGGACGGTCTCGGCGACCTGCGCCCCCGCGACGCCATCGTCAACATGCGACTGCTGGTGCGCTGCCTGGTGGTCCTCGCGCTGGTGATGGTCGCCTTCAGCCTCCACACGGTCGTCCACCTGGACCCGTCGGTCGTCGCGATGATGGGCGCCGGCGTCACCGTCCTGGTCTCGCGGACCACGCCGGAGGAGTTCCTCGAGGAGGTGGAATGGGGCACCCTCGCCTTCTTCATGGCCCTCTTCGTGCTGATCGGCTCGCTGGTGGAGGTCGGCGTGATCGGAGAGCTGGGCCGACTCGCCGCGGACTGGATGGGCGACCGCGAGCTGCTGGGCGCGACCGCGCTGCTGTTCGGCTCGGGGGTCTTCGGGGCCTTCGTCGACAACATCCCGTACACGACGGCGATGGTCCCGATTGTGGAGGACATGGTGGCGGTGACCCCACACGGCGGGGCCGAGAGCCCCCTGTGGTGGGCGTTCGTCTGGGGCGCCGATCTCGGCGGCAACGCCACGGCGGTCGCGGCCGGTGCCAACGTGGTGGTCCTCGGCATCGCGGCCAAGGCGGGGCAGCCGATCAGCTTCCTGGGCTTCACCAAGTACGGCGTCGTGGTGACCGTGCTGTCGCTGGCGATCGCCTGGCTCTACCTCTACCTGCGCTACTTCGCCCTCGCCTGACGGCACCACCTAGAATCGGTCGTTGTGACCGCTGTTTCGCTCGGCATGCCGGAGGCACCGCCGCCCGTGCTCGCCCCCCGCCGCACCACCCGCCAGATCAAGGTCGGCAAGGTGGGGGTCGGCAGCGAGTCGCCGATCTCGGTCCAGTCGATGTGCACGACGCTGACCGCCGACGTCAACGCGACGCTCCAGCAGATCGCCGAGCTGACCGCGTCGGGCTGCGACATCGTCCGGGTCGCCTGCCCGAGCCAGGACGATGCCGAGGCGCTGCCGGCCATCGCCCGCAAGGCGCAGATCCCGGTGATCGCCGACATCCACTTCCAGCCGAAGTACGTCTTCGCCGCCATCGAGGCGGGCTGCGCCGCCGTACGCGTGAATCCGGGCAACATCCGCGCCTTCGACGACCAGGTCAAGGAGATCGCGGCGGTCGCCAAGGACCACGGCACGTCGATCCGGATCGGCGTCAACGCCGGGTCCCTCGACAAGCGCCTGCTCGAGAAGTACGGCAAGGCCACGCCCGAGGCGCTCGTCGAGTCCGCGGTGTGGGAGGCGGGTCTCTTCGAGGAGCACGACTTCCACGACTTCAAGATCTCGGTCAAGCACAACGACCCCGTCGTCATGGTGCGGGCCTACGAGCTGCTCGCCGAGGCCGGCGACTGGCCGCTGCACCTCGGCGTGACCGAGGCCGGCCCGGCGTTCCAGGGCACGATCAAGTCCGCGACGGCGTTCGGCGCCCTGCTGTCCCAGGGCATCGGCGACACGATCCGGGTCTCGCTGTCCGCGCCGCCGGTCGAGGAGGTCAAGGTCGGCCTCCAGATCCTCGAGTCGCTCAACCTCCGGCCGCGCCGCCTGGAGATCGTCTCCTGCCCCTCGTGCGGCCGTGCGCAGGTCGACGTCTACACCCTCGCCGAGCAGGTCACCGCCGGCCTCGACGGTCTCGAGGTCCCGCTCCGCGTCGCCGTCATGGGGTGTGTGGTCAACGGCCCCGGCGAGGCCCGCGAGGCCGACCTCGGCGTCGCCTCCGGCAACGGCAAGGGCCAGATCTTCGTCAAGGGCGAGGTGATCAAGACCGTCCCCGAGCACGCCATCGTCGAGACCCTGATCGAGGAGGCGATGAAGATCGCCGAGTCGATGGAGCCCGCCGAGGGCGCCGCACCGGCCGTCACCGTCGGCTGACGGGTCGCTGACGTGGCCGGCGCGCCCGACGTACCCCTCCAGCGGTTCCCGCTCCCCTTCCCGGTCAAGCCCTACGAGCTCCCCTCCGCCCGCGCGCCCTGGCGCGACGGCGACCGGACCGTCTGGAGCCAGGTCGTCTACGCCAACGTCGAGGGCTGGCGGCCGCAGGCGATGGACCTCTACGTGCCCGACGCCGACGGCCCGGTCCCGGTGGTCGTCTACGTCCACGGCGGCGCGTGGCTGGGCGGCTCGCACCTGCCCGCCTGGGACGACATGGTCGACTGGGCCACACTGTGGCGCCGGCTCAACGACGCCGGCATCGCGGTCGCGTCCATCAGCTACCGTCACTCGGCCGAGGCCCCCTTCCCCGCGTGCCTGTACGACGTCAAGGCGGCCGTCCGCTGGCTGCGGACCTTCGGATCCCGGCTCGGCGTCGATCCCGATCGGATCGGGCTGCTCGGCGACTCCGCCGGGGGCCATCTCGCGACGCTCGCCGCGCAGCCCGGCAGCGCCGAGGGCGACCTCGGAGCCGTCGGCGTGAGCAGCGCGGTGTCCGCCGTCGTCGGCTGGTACCCCGTGACCTCGCTCGAGGACATGCCCGGCGCCGATCCGCAGGCGCCCCACGTCCGTCTTCTCGGCGGCACGCCGGCCGAGCGCCCGGAGCTCGCCCGCGCCGCCAGCCCCGTCGCCCACGTCGGCCCGGCGTCGCCCC
>NZ_JASGDD010000120.1:0-22140 GCF_047607365.1 Nocardioides sp.
GACGAGTGCGGCGGCGACGTACGGCAGCCAGGGCCACGGCCGCCGTCGTGGGTGGCGCGCCCGCCGGCGTACGGGCGCACGGCTCACCGCGGTGAGCTCCGCGGTGCCGGTCGGCCCCGCCACGGGCCGACCGGCGAGGAAGTCGGCAACCTGCTCGATCGTCCAGCGGCGAGCGGGATCGGGCGTCATGGCCCCCGCGAGCAGCGGCGCCAGCCGGCCCGCGCGGTCGGTGGTCGGCACCGGCTCGTGCACGATCCGGTAGAGGATCGCGACCGCGTTGTTGTCCGCGTCCGCGTACGGCGGGGCGCCGGTCAGCAGGTGGAAGAGCGTGGCGCCGAGCGACCAGACGTCGCTGCGGTCCGTGGCGCCCCGCCCGGTGGCGATCTCGGGCGCGAGGTAGGCGGGGGAGCCGTGCACCGCTCCGGTGGCGGTGATCGTCGCCGCGGTCTGCTCGGCGCTGCGTGCGATGCCGAAGTCGGCCAGCTTCGGCTCGCCGGAGGGGTCGAGCAGGATGTTGGACGGCTTCACGTCGCGGTGCACCACGCCCTGGGCGTGGATATAGCGCAGGCCCTCCGCGACGCCGGTCACGATCCGGGCGGCCTCGTCGGGCGTCATCGGGCCGTGGTCGGCGACGACCTGCGTCAGGCTGGGCCCGGCGACGAACTCCATCACCAGCCACAGGTCGCCGTCGTCCTCGGCGAGGTCGTAGAGCGTGACCAGGTGCGGATGGTGGAGCCGCGCCGCGACGCGGGCCTCGCGCCGAGCCACCTCACCGCTGCGCTGGTCGCGCTCGCCGGTGCCGCTCTGCCGCTTCATCGCGACCTCGCGGCCGAGGACGCTGTCGCGGGCCAGCCAGACCGTGCCCGCGCCGCCTCGCCCGAGCTCCCGGAGGAGCTCGTACCTGCCTGCGATCACCGGCCCATTGTGCTGGGCCGCGACAACCCCGCCGCCCGGGCGGACGGATGTGAAAGGCTGCCGCTGTGGCGGACGACCTGGCTTTCGACGTGGCTTTCGACGTGGTGGAGAAGAGCATCGCCGAGCTGCTGGCGGCGCTGGAGGCGGGCACGGTCACGAGCGTCGGCCTGACCGTCGCCTACCTCAACCGGATCGCCTACTACGACCGCACCGGCCTGTGCCTCAACGCCGTGCCGGTGCTCGACCCCGCCTGCCTCGACGCGGCGGCCGCCTCCGACGTACGCCGGGCGGCCGGTGAGGCGGGCCCGCTGGAGGGGATCCCCTTCACGGTCAAGGACAGCTATCGGGTGGCCGGCCTGACCGTCGCCTCGGGCAGTCCCGCGCTCGCCGACCTGGTCGCCGGCGAGGACGCGGCCACGATCGCGATGCTGCGCGCCGCCGGAGCGGTGCTCATCGGGAAGACCACCATGCCGCCGATGGCCGCCGGCGGGGTCCAGCCGGGCCTCTACGGCTACGCCCGCAGCCCCTACCACCCCGACTACCTGACCGCGGCCTACGGCTCGGGCTCCTCCAACGGGTCCGGGACGGCCACGGCGAGCAGCATGTGCGCCTTCGGCATGGCCGAGGAGACGGTCTCCTCGGGCCGGTCGCCGGCCTCCAACAACGCGCTGGTCGCCTACACGCCCTCGCGCGGGGTCATCTCCATCCGCGGCAACTGGCCGCTGCGCCCGACCTGCGACGTCGTCGTGCCGCACACCCGTTCGGTCGACGACCTCCTCCGCCTGCTGGACGTGATCGCCGTCGAGGACCTCGATCGCGTGGGGGACTTCTGGCGGGAGCAGAACGTCGTCCCCCTGCCCTGGCCCTCCGAGGTGCTCCCGAGCCCGGTCGTGCGCGAGCGGCCCCGCGACCTGGCCGGGCTGCGGGTCGGCGTGCCCCGGCTCTACCTCGGGGACGACCCTGAGCCGCTCGTGCCGCCGGTCATCCGGCCGAGCGTGCGGGCGCTGTGGGACCGCGCCGCCGAAGACCTGCGGGCCCTCGGAGCCGAGGTCGTCGAGGTGGACTTCCCGGTGGTGTCGAACTACGAGGAGGACCGCCCCGGCGCGGTCGGGCTCGCCGCGCGCGGCCTCGTGCCACCGACGTGGCGCGCGATCGAGGGCGGGCCGATCACGGCGATGGCGCTCGACCAGTTCCTGCGCACGAACGGCGACCCGGCGCTCTCCACGTGGGCCGACGTCGACGGCGACACGGTCTTCCCCGTCGCCGACGCGCCCGTCCCGGTCTGGATCACCCGCGCCCGTGGCGGGTTCGACTGGCAGCGGCTGGCCGAGCTGGCCAAGGCGGGCCTGCCGGCGTCGTACGACGACGTCCCCGGCATCGCCCAGCTCCTCACCGGCCTCGAGGCGGCCCGAGTGGAGGACTTCGAGCAGTGGCTCGTCGCGCAGGGGCTCGACGCGGTGGTCTTCCCGGCCAACGGCGACGTCGGCCGCGACGATCTCTTCAGCCGTCCCGAGTCGCTCGCCGACGCCTCGCGCAACGGCGTGGTCTACTCCAACACCAACCGCGTCCTGCGGCACCTCGGCATCCCGTCGGTGACCGTGCCGATGGGCTTCATGGCCGACCTGCAGATGCCGGTCGGGCTCACCATCGCCGGCCCCGCCTACAGCGACGACCGGCTGATCGACATCGCGTCGGCGTACGAGGCGGCCACGCGTCGCCGGGAGCCGGCCTTCCTCACGCCGAGCCTGCCGAGCAGCCAGGTCGTCCCGCCCGCCGCCCCCGGGGCCGGCGTGGCCGTCGCCGACGTGGCGATCACCCGCGGAGCGCGCGCCTGGGAGGTCACCGTCACCCTCGCGGCCCCGGCCCCCGGTGTCCGCGTCTACGCCGACGGCCACCTGCTCCGCCCGCTCGATCCGGCCGACCCGGTCACGTTCGGCACGCGGATCTCGCTGGCCCGGGCCCGCCTCCACCCCGAGATGATCGTCCTCGCCACCGACGGCCGCACTGCCGCGATGGCCACCGTGCCCCTGCCCGCCTGACCCGCCTCGCGGGATCGCGGATCGCGGAGAGTCCGGGCAGGCCCTCAGCGGGGCGGCCCGTCGGAGTCCTCGGCCTCGAGGACCTCGACCGCGTCGCCGACGCGGAGCGTGACGCCCGGGGTGTCGGGGATGAGGTTCATCCCGAACCAGGTGGCGCCGTCGTAGCGCCGGTGCCGGGCCAGCGTCGTGATCGGCTCCTTCCCGCGCGCGGCCGTCGCGGCGTCGGTGGTGGTCATGACGCAGCGGTCGCAGCCCTTCGGCGAGCGGAAGACGGCCTCGCCGATCCGGATCCGGCGCCAGGAGTCCTCGACGAACGGAGCCGCGGTTCCGGTGACGACGACGTTGGGCCGGAAGCGGTTCATCGGCAGCGGCCCCTCGTCCGGCCGCGGGCCGTCGGCGATCCACGCGTTGAGCTGCGCCAGCGACTCCTCGGTCGTGACGAGCAGGGGGTAGGCGTCGGCGAAGGAGGCCGAGTCGCCGGGGCCGCTGAACGCGGGGTTGAGCCGGCGCCGGGTGGGGTCGTCGGAGAAGGCGAGGCGCACGCTCGTCCCGAGGTACGCCGAGAGCCACCCGGCCGGATCGTCGCCGGCGTACGACGCGGCGAAGGGCTCGCGGCCGTGGACGCTGACCGCGACATCGGGGCCGCCGGCCGGCGTCGGCACGCGCAGGGGCTCCATGCCGGGCCCGTGGAGCCAGAGGGCGCTCCCGTCGAGGGCCGGGGCGAGCAGCAGCATCGAGGGATGCTCGCGCGCGGTGACGCACTCGCCGTCGGTGTCGACGACCATCCAGCGCCGGTCGCCGGCGAGGCCCCACGGCTCGACCACGGCCGCGTCGGCGGGGTGACCGCGCATCGACTTCACCGGGTAGGTGTGGATCGCGGTCAGGCGCATGCGCCCAGGCTAGTGGTCGTCGAACCTCCTATGCTCGGCGTCATGCCCGCTCCCAAGGTCGCGTCCGTCGAGGAGTTCTTCGCCCGTCTCGAGCCGCATCAGCGCCCGCACCTGACCCGGCTGCGCGCGCTCTCGCTCGAGGGCTGCGAGGGGACCGAGATCGGGGAGGCGCTGAAGTTCAACTTCCCGGCCTACGCCGCCAGGACCATGGCGTGGACGCTGCAGTCGTTCAAGAACCACTGCGCCATCCGGTTCCCGGTGGTGTTCTTCGCCGACTGGCGGGAGAAGGCGGCCGAGACCGGCCTCGACGTGATCGAGGGATCGATCAAGATCAGGTGGGACGAGGAGGTCCCCGAGACGCTGATCCGGGAGATCATCGCCGCGCGGGTGGCCGACTACCAGGCCGGGAACACCGCATGGTCGGTGCCGGGGCAGTACGACGGCACGAAGAAGTAGCCGCGAAAACCCCGTGGAGTCGTGTGGGTGGCGATTCCTAGAATCCTCCGCATGACCGAGCCGTCGCCGAACCAGAGCGTTCGCCTGAACGACGAGGACTGGGACCTGGCTCCGTTCGTCAGCTGCTCGGCGTTCTGCTCTGTCGGGCCCGCTGAGCCCGAGGAGTCCAGCCCGGTCGGTCACGACCCGCGCCACGACGTCGAGCTCGAGTCCGCGCCGACGCTCTTCGACCGGAGCAACCGTGACGACGTCGAGCGAGCCCAGGCCGAGGCCATGGAGCAGCTGTCAGGCGTCGTCGACGACCACTGCCTGCGCACGGTGCTCCGCCAGCATCACGCGGCGGTCGACGTCGCCGCGCGCGACCTGAACGACTGGATCGCCCAGGCCGCGCTGGACGTCCTGCTCGACACGCGCAAGCACACGGGTCTCGACATCGTGCTGGACACCGAGCTGCGCCACTTCGTCGACCGCCGCCTCGAGCGCGATCACCGGATGGTCGGCTTCGGCACCGCGACGGGCTGGGTCTACGGGATGGCACGCCATGGCTCGTTCGCCGAGCCCTTCTACGTCATCGTCGCGGAGCCGGATCTCCTGGGACTCTCCTCGCGTCTGGCGCTCTACCTCGCCTCTCACGTGCTCGGCGACGCGGAGTACCTCTCCGCGCGCTGCGACCTCGCCTACGCGCCGCGACTCGACGCTGGCGCACTGCGGATCGCGCGCGTGCGCTTCCCCGACGAGGCCGCTTGGCGCGCGGAGGTCGTCGCCCACCTCGGCAACCGCGCACAGTGAGCCGTTCCGGCGCGTCGGAGGGGTCGGAGGCGTCGGAGACGACGCAGGGTGCGCGGTCCCCTACGCGGCGGCGGTTCGTCTTCGACGAGGCGTGGGCGGCCGCGGCGGCGGTCGATGCGGTCGCGGAGGTGCTCGTGGATCTCGAGCACTACCCCGAGTGGTGGCCGCAGGTCCTCGCCGTGGCGAAGATCGACGACGGCACCGCGCGGGTGCTGTGCCGGTCGACGCTGCCCTACACGCTCGACCTCGTCCTGACCGCGCTCACCCGCGAGCCGCCGGTCGTGGAGGTCGGGTTGAGTGGCGACCTCGTCGGACACGCTCGCTTCGCCCTCACTCCGACCTCGTCCGGCGGCACTCGGCTCGCGTTCCACCAGGATGTCGAGTTGACCGGCCTCCTCGCCGTGGCGTCGTACGCCGTCCGGCCGGTGCTGACGTGGAACCACCGGCGGATGATGGCCGGCTGCCGCGCGGGGCTCGCCGCACGCCTCAGCGACGGGCGATGAGGCGACCGGTCGCCCACCAGACGGCGCCCGCGACCACGGCGAGGCCGAGGGAGGCGACCGCGAGGCGGCTGCTGGCCTCGCCCCGCGCCTGCCAGGCGGCTGCGGCGCCGTCGGACCGGCCCGAGGCCACGGAGCCGCGGGCCTGGAAGGAGGCGGTCGAGAGCAGGGACATCGCCGAGGCGGCCGAGCCGGCGGAGGCGAAGGAGGCGACGGATCCGATCGACGCGAACGAGCCCGCCGAGCCGATCGAGAGGATCGACTCCGAGGAGGCGACCGACAGGATGGAGTTGCGCGAGCGGATCGACCACAGCGACGCCATGAGTCCACCCTAAGGTTGTCGCCATGCCCGAGGAGTCCGAGCAGCAGGTCGTCGTCATCCACACCGACGGTGGCTGCACGCCCAATCCGGGGCCGGGCGGTTGGGGCGCGGTCCTGCGCTACGGCGAGCACGTCCGCGAGATGTACGGCGGCTCCTCGGCGTCGACGACCAACAACCGGATGGAGCTCACCGCGCCGATCATGGCGCTGGAGGCCCTCGACCGGCCGTGCCGCGTGCACGTCCACACCGACAGCCAGTACGTCCGCGGCGGGATCACCTCGTGGCTGGCCACCTGGAAGCGGAACGGCTGGAAGACCTCGGCGAAGCAGCCGGTCAAGAACGCCGACCTCTGGCAGCGGCTCGAGGCGGCCTGCGAGCGGCACGAGGTCGAGTGGTTCTGGGTCAAGGGCCACTCAGGGGTCGACGACAACGAGCTGGCCGACCAGCTCGCCACGAGGGGCATGCGTGAAGCGATGGGGCTTCCGCTCTAGAGTCCACAGCATGAGTGACGCAGCCGACATCGTCGTCGTGGGTCATGGCCTCGCCGGCCTGGTCGCCGCCGCGGAGGCGGCCGACGCGGGCAAGCGCGTGGTCCTGGTCGACCAGGAGCCGGAGCAGAGCCTCGGCGGGCAGGCCTTCTGGTCGCTCGGCGGCCTCTTCCTCGTCGACAGTCCCGAGCAGCGCCGGATGGGGATCAAGGACTCCACCGAGCTGGCTCTCCAGGACTGGATGGGCAGCGCGCAGTTCGACCGCGACGAGGACCTGTGGCCGCGCCGCTGGGCCGAGGCGTACGTGCACTGGGCGGCCGGGGAGAAGCGCTCCTGGCTGCGCGAGATGGGCCACCGGTTCTTCCCCATCGTCGGCTGGGCCGAGCGCGGCGACGGCCGCGCCGACGGCCACGGCAACTCGGTGCCGCGCTTCCACCTCACGTGGGGCACGGGCCCGGGGGTCGTCGAGCCGTTCGAGCGACGCGTGCGCGAGCATGCCGGGACGGGCCGGATCCGGTTCGCTCACCGTCACCGCGTGGACGAGGTCGTCGTCGAGGGCGGCGCGGCCGTCGGCGTACGCGGAAAGGTGCTCGAGCCGAGCTCGATCCCGCGCGGACAGGCGTCCAGCCGGGTGGAGGTCGGCGACTTCGAGCTGCGCGTGGGCGCCGTCGTCGTGACCAGCGGCGGGATCGGGGGCAACCACGACCTCGTGCGGAAGGCCTGGCCCGCGAGGCTGGGTACGCCGCCCGCGACCATGGTCGCCGGGGTGCCCGCGCACGTGGACGGCCGGATGGTCGAGATCACGCGCGCGACCGGCGCCCGGATCATCAACGAGGACCGGATGTGGCACTACGTCGAGGGCATCCGCAACTGGGACCCGATCTGGGCCAACCACGGCATCCGGATCCTGCCGGGGCCGTCATCGCTGTGGCTCGACGCGACCGGCGAGCGGCTGCCGGCGCCGTACTTCCCGGGGTTCGACACGCTCGGGACGCTGAAGCACCTGCGGACCACGGGCTACGACTACTCGTGGTTCGTGCTCACCAAGTCGGTGATCGACAAGGAGTTCGCGCTCTCGGGCTCCGAGCAGAACCCCGACCTGACGGGCAAGTCCATCCGCGGTGTCATCGAGCGCTCGCGCAAGGGCCCGGCTCCGGTGCACGCGTTCATGGAGCACGGCGAGGACTTCGTGATCGCGTCGACCCTGACGGAGCTGGTGGCCGGGATGAACGAGCTGGCCGGGCGGGAGCCGACCGGTCCGAGGATCGACGAGGTGGCGCTGCGCTCGCTCGTGGAGGCGCGCGACCGTGAGATCGCCAACCCCTTCGCCAAGGACGCCCAGGTGACGGCGCTCTACAGCCACCGCTCCTACCGCGGCGACCGGATCTCGCGCTCGGCCAAGCCGCACCGCTTCCTCGACCCCGAGCACGGGCCGCTGATCGCGGTGAAGCTGCACATCCTCTCCCGCAAGACCCTCGGCGGGCTCGAGACCGACCTCTCCGGTCGCTGCCTGACGTCGGCAGGCGTGCCGCTGCCGGGCCTGTACGCCGCCGGCGAGGTCAGCGGGTTCGGCGGCGGCGGGATGATGGGCTACAACGCGCTCGAGGGGACCTTCCTCGGCGGATGCCTCTTCTCCGGCCGTGCCGCCGGCCGCGCCGCCGCCGCGGACCTTTGATGGCGCGTCCGCGGCGTTGGCGCGGCTCGACGGCCCGCTTCGCTCCAAGGCCGCCTTCGCCGCGCCGCCTTGCGGCCGCGCGCGTCAGAGGCCCGCGGGCTGCTCTGCGCGGGCTGCGCTGTCAGGCGTGGCTCGTCCCGGTGAGATTCAGGCCGATGACGCCGGCGATGATGACGCCCAGCCAGAGCGCTTTGACCCAGGTCATCGAGTCGCCGAGGAAGAGGGTCGCGAGGAGGGCGGTGGCGGCCGTGCCGACGCCCGACCAGATCGCGTAGGCGATCGACATCTGGATCTCGCGGAGCGCGAGCGTGAGCAGCCAGAAGGACACGGCGTACCCGAGCAGCACCGCCGCGCTCCACGGCACGTCGTGGAACTCGCGGGTGCGGGGCAGGGACAGGGTCGAGGCGACCTCGGCGGCGATGGCGCCGAAGAGCATCGCGAAGGCGGTCATGACGGGCTCCGGGACTGGATGGATGTAGCAGTCGCTACATCGTCACTGTAGCACTCGCTACACTTCGGGTCATGTCGCGACGGGAGGAGCTGCTCGACCAGGTCACCGACCACGTGCTCGAGCACGGGCTCATCGGCCTGACCCTGCGGCCGGTGGCAGCCGCGATCGGGACGAGCGACCGGATGCTCGTCTATCACTTCGGCTCGCGCGACGGCCTTGTCGCGGCGGTGGTCGCGCGCACCGAGGAGCGGTCGATCGCCGCCGTCGACGCCCTCCCGGCCGAGATCGGCGTCCGCGCCGGCGTCAACGCGCTGTGGCGCGCCTACCAGCGCCCGCCGCTGCACGGCTGCCTCGACCTCTACCTCCAGGCGGCGGCGACCGGCCTGCTGGGCAAGGAGCCCCACCGGTCGCTCGTCCTGGAGGCCAACGAGCGCTGGGCTCGCGCGCTGCGCGGGTACGTCGTGCGCTGCGGCGCCCCGGCCTCGCGCGCCGAGCGGATCGTCACGCTGATCGACTCCGCCCTCTTCGGGTTCCAGCTCGACCTGGCCACCGACCACCCCGGCGACCTGGCGCGCGGCGTCGACGACCTCGCGGTCGCCGCGGCGGCCCTGGCAGGCTGAGCGCCGTGGAGGACACGGAGGGCAGGGGCGGCACGGAGGGCACGGAGAGCTGGGGCGGCACGGAGGGCACGGAGAGCTGGGGCGGCGTGGAGGACGAGGACGGGCGAGGCTCGTTCCGGCGCGGCTTCCGGGCGGGCATCCCCTTCGCCGTCGCGGGCGGCCTGCTCTCGGTCTCGTTCGGCGTGGTGGCGCGCGACTCCGGGTTCACCGCCCTGGCCGCCGTGCTCACCTCGCTGCTCGTCTTCGCCGGCGCCGCGCAGTTCGCCGCGATCGCCGTCGTCGCCGCCGGCGGGACGCCGGTCGCGGCGGCCGCCGCGGCGGGGCTGATGAACTCGCGCTTCCTCCCGATGGGGGTGGCGCTGGCGCCGTCGCTGCGAGCCGGCGCCGTCGTACGCGCCTTCCAGGGCCAGGCCATCGTCGACGCGTCGTGGGCGATGGCCGACCGCGGCGACGGGACCTTCGACCGGTGGTTCCTCTTCGGCGCGACCGCGCCGCAGTGGGTGACCTGGCAGGCCGGCACCATCATCGGCGCGTACGGCGGCAGCCTGCTCGGCGCCCTCTCCCGGTTCGGTCTCGACGCGGTCTATCCCGCGTTCTTCCTGGCGGTCCTGGTCCCCGAGCTGCGCGACCGGAACCGGATCGGGGTGGCGCTCGGCGGCGTCCTCATCGCCCTGGCGGTGACGCCGTTCGTGCCGGGCGGCCTGCCGGTCCTGCTCGCCTCCCTCGCCGCGCTGTGGGGCCTGCGCGGGAGCCGCGCATGACCCGCGAGATGGTCGCGACGATCCTCGCGGTCGCCGCCGTCACCTTCGTCATCAAGGCGATCGGCCCAGTCCTGCTGGGCGGCCGCGAGCTGCCCGCGCCGGTCGGGCGCGTGGTCGCGCTGACCTCGCCGGCCCTGATGGCCGCGCTGGTGGTCACCAACGTCCTCACCTACGACGACTCGTGGCGGCTCAACGCCGACGTCGTCGGCCTCGCCGCCGCCTGGGTCGTCATCTGGCGGGGTGGCTCGGTGATGCTCGTCGTGGTGACGGCCGTGGTCGTCACCGCCGCGACCCGCGCCCTCCTCGGCCTCTGATCGCGCTGGGAGTGCGCAGGAGAGCGCGCTGGAGAGCGCGCTGGGGAGAGCCGGAGTGCCAGCTCGGCCCCCAGACGAGACCGACGCCCACCAGCCGGCGGGGAGCCTCTACAGTGCGCGGGTGACCGCCCGACTCCGCGCCGTCCCGGCGACGACCATGCACCTGTGGCTGATGCTGCTGCTGACCTTCACCACGGGGATCAACGACGCGGTGGGCTACCTCGGGCTGGACCGGGTGTTCACGGGCAACATGACCGGCAACGTCGTGGTCCTCGGCATGGCGGTGGTGGGCGGCAGCGGCCTGCCCGTGCTGGGCCCGGCCCTCGCGCTCGTCGGCTTCCTCGTGGGCGCGGCGATCGGCGGCCGTGCCCTGCGCCGCGCGACCGCGGCGTGGACCGGGGTCACCACGACGCTCTTCGGCGTCGTCGCGCTCATCATGGTCGTCCTCGGCGTGGTGGGGTTGGTGGCGGAGGACGACCTCGGTCACGCCCTCATGGTCACGCTGACCACCGCCGCCGCCGTCGCGATGGGCATCCAGGCGGCCGCCGCGCGGCACATCGCGGTCAAGGACGTCACCACCGTGGTGGTCACCTCGACCCTGACCGGCCTGGCCGCGGACTCGTTCCTCGGGGCGGCGAAGGGCGGCGGCACGGCTCGGCGCTTCGTGGCCGTCGCGGTGCTGCTGCTCGGGGCCGCCCTCGGCGCCCTGCTGCTCAAGGCGGACGTCGGCTGGGGCCTGCTCGTCGCGGGGGTGATCATCGCCGCCGCCGCGCTGGTCGGCGAGACGCACCGTCGTGGAGATCACGGATCGGTCGCGGAATGATCACGAAACGATAACGGCCCCCATCTCGTCGCGATGAGGGCCGGAGAACGTCTCGCTCAGTAGACACCAGCAGGCTCTCAGTGTCCACTCAGGCTCGCCTCAGTGTCGTCGCGGCACGGCGTCAGTCCGGGTGGTTGGCCAGCCTCCACACCCGGTCCCGGCTCATCGGCAGCTCGTGCGGCCGCACGCCGAGCGCGTCGCGGATCGCGTTCGCGAGCGCCGGCGCCACCGGGTTGTAGGGCGCCTCGCTCATCGACTTCGCTCCCCGCGGGCCGAGCTCGTCGGTCGTCTCCGCGAACAGCACCCGCAGCGGCGGGACGTGGCCCATCTGGGGCAGCCGGTAGTTGCGGAAGGTCCGGGTGAGCACCTCGCCGTCGCGGACGACGACCTCCTCCGCCATCGCGCTCCCGATCGCCTGCGCGACGCCGCCTTCGACCTGCCCGCGGAGCTGCTCGGGGTTGATGATCTGCCCCGCGTCGACGGTCTGGAGGTTGTCGAGCACCCGCACCTCCCCGGACGCCGGGTCTACGGCGACCCGGAAGGCGTGCACGTTGAACGCCACCGACCGGTTGGAGCCGTCCTCGGTCGCGCTCGCGGTGACCGGCCCGGTGAGGGCGCCGGGGCCGCCGAGGGCGTCGACCTGACGGCGTACGTCGGCGGCGGCGCGCGCCACGGCACGACCGGCCACCACCGATCCGGCCGAGCCGTAGGCGCCGGTGTCGTAGCCGCTGGTCGCGGTGTCGCCGGTGACCAGCCGCACCCGCGTCGGGTCGACGTCCAGCTCCTCGGCCGCGAGCTGGGTGTGGACCGTCGCCGTGCCGTTGCCGAACTCGGCCGTGCCGACCCTGACCTCGGCGGTGCCGTCGGGGTGCAGCGTCACGACCGCGGTGGAGTGGTGGCCGCGCGGCGGGATGGTCGCGATCATCGCGACGGCCATCCCCTCGCCGAGCAGCCAGCCCTCGGGTGCCTGCTGGCCCTCGTCCTCACGGGTCGCGGCCAGCGCGGACTCGGCGAGGTCGAGGCACTGGTCCAGCCCGTAGCTGCCGAAGAAGAGATCCGTGTCGGGCTGCCCGATGACGACGAAGTCGTCGCCCGGCACGATGACGTTCCTCCTCCGGATCTCGTACGCCGTCAGCCCGGTGACCCGCGCGAGCTCGTCCATCGCCGACTCCAGCGCGAACATGACCTGGCCGAGGCCGTAGCCGCGGAACGCGCCGCTGGGCGGGTTGTGGGTGTAGACCGCCTCGGCGTCGAGCCTCTTGTTGGGGCAGCGGTAGACGGCGATCGACTCGTGGCAGCCGTGGAAGAGGACGCCGACCGCGTGGTTGGCGTAGGCCCCGGTGTCCGAGAGGACGTCGATCCGCATCGCGGTCAGCACGCCGTCGGCGTCGGCCCCCAGCTCGACCGAGACCCGCATCGGGTGCCGGACCGGGATGGCGGTGAACTGCTCCTCGCGGGTCATCTCCAGCTGCACCGGGTGGCCGGTGCGCAGCGTCGCCACCGCGACGACGTCCTCGACGAGCATCTCCTGCTTGCCCCCGAAGCCGCCGCCGACGCGAGGGGCGATCACGCGGATCGACGCGGAGGGCCGGCCGAGGATGTGGGCCAGCTCGTCGCGGACCAGGAACGGCACCTGCGTGGAGGTCCGGACCACGAGCGTGCCGTCCTCGTCGGTCCACGCCCGGGCGCCGTGCGTCTCCAGGCTGGCGTGCGTCACGCGGGCCGTCTGCCAGGTGCCGGCCACCCGGTGCACGGCCTCGGCGAGGCCCGCCTCGACGTCGCCGTAGGAGCCGTGGGCCTGGGCGACCACGTTGCGGCTCGGCTCGCTCAGCCGGGCCGTGCCCGGGTCCTTGTCGCCGTGGACCAGCGGCGCCCCGGGGGTGCGGGCCTCCTGCGGGTCGAAGACGGCGGGGAGGACGTCGTACGTGACGTCGACGAGGGCGGCGGCCCGCTCGGCGATCGCGACGGACTCGGCGACGACCACGGCCACCCGCTGGCCCCGGAAGCGGACCACGTCGTCGAGGAAGCGGGTGTCGTCGGGGTCGTCGAGCCGGCTGTCGTGGCGGCCGGTGGAGTAGTGCAGCCCGAGGTCGTCGGCAGGGGTGAGGACGAGGACGACGCCCTCCAGCGCCTCGGCGCGCGTGGCGTCGACCGCGACGACCCGGGCGTGGGCGTGCGGGCTGCGGACCAGCTTGGCGTGGAGCACGCCCTCGGCCGGCAGGTCGAGCGCGTAGGGCTCCCGGCCGCTCACGATCCGCGACCCCGCCGGGGCGGCGATCGACCTCCCGAACGCGCCCTCCGCGGTCGGCGTGACGTTGGTCCGGCCGTCCAGGGAGTCCTTGATCGAGCGGTAGCCGGTGCAGCGGCACAGGTTTCCCTTGAACAGCCGCTCCCTCTCCCCTCCGCCGAGTGGGGCCTCCCCTCCGCCGAGTGGGGCCTCCGTCCGCGTCGAGTGGGGGCTGCGGTCGGCCAGCGCGGTCGCCGTGACGACGTAGCCGGCCGTGCAGAAGCCGCACTGGAACCCCTGGCCGCGGACGAAGCACTCCTGCACCGGCGACAGCTGCTCGGGCGAGCCGAGACCGCTGGCCGTCACGACCTCGGAGTCGACCGCGCGCATGGCGGGCGTGATGCACGAGTGCACCGCCCGACCGTCGAGCAGCACCGAGCAGGCGCCGCAGTCGCCGGCGTCGCAGCCCTTCTTCGGCGCGAAGTCGCCCTGCTCGCGGATGAAGGTGCGCAGGCACTGGCCCGGAGCCGGCGTCGCCTCGACGTCGCTGCCGTTGAGCCTCATCGCAACACCTCCGCGACCGTCTCCTGGGCGAGCCGCAGCGTCTGCGCGGCGCGCCAGTCGGCGGCGCCGTGGACGTCGTCGTACCAGTGGGTGATCTCGGCGATCGCCGCCGCCACCTCCTCCCGGCCGGGCTCGGCGCAGAGTTCGAGCACGACCGGGGCGGGGACGGAGCCGGTGATGGCGAGTCGGATGCCGGACGGCGTACGGCGGGCGATGACGACCGCCGCCGAGCGCCCGTACGTCGTCAGCGAGATCCGGCCGAAGGCGTACCGATCCGCGAGCGCCTCCGCCGACACGTCGAAGGAGCGCACGACCTCGCCGGGCGCGAGCGAGGTCGCGAGCACCCCCTGGACGAACGACGCGACCGGCTCGCGTCGCTCGGAGCCGTCGGGAGCCCAGACGACGGCCTCCGCGTCGAGCGCGGTGAGCAGCGAGATCATCGCGCCGGCGGGCAGCGCCATGCAGACGTTGCCGCCGACGGTGGCCGCCTGCTGGATCTTGAACGACATCAGCAGCGCGTCGGCACACTGCCGGACCAGGGCGGCCAGGTGCGCGGGCCACGGCGAGTCGACGAGGTGCTCGATGGTGCAGGTCGCGGCGATCGAGACGCCGCCGCCGGGCGTCGCCACGAACGGATCCCACCCCAGTCCGGTGAGATCGACGAGTCCGGTCACCGACGGCTGCGGCTCGGAGAAGAGCCAGGTCCCGCCGGCGACGACCCGCTCCCCGGGCGCCAGCGTCAGCCCTCCCCGCTCACGCGGCCGGCGCCAGGTCTCCACCCACGCGAGGTCCATCAGCGCAGGGCTCCGCTGGCAGGCCCCATTCGGCTGAGGGGAGGCCCTACTCGGCTGAGGGGAGGCCCCATTCGGCGGGGGAGGAGGGGGAGGGGGCTCACTCGACCTCGCCGATCTCCTCGTAGGCGCTCGCGATCCGGGAGACGCGGTCGTGGGCGGCGCTGCCGAGCCGCGACAGCACGCCGTCGGCGATCACGCTGGTCAGGGTCGCGGCGGCGGCGTAGGAGTCGAAGGCGAGCGTGGTCTCGACCTGGCACTCCAGCCAGAGGCTCACGTGGGCCACGTGGGTGATCGCCGTCGGGTCGGCGATGAGGACGACCTTGGCGCCGGTGGCCGCGGCGGCGGCCAGGAGCGAGCCGAAGAGGCGGGGGCGGCGGCGGAAGCCGTAGACGACGAGCACGCTGCCCGGGCCGAGGGAGCTGATGTCCTCGCCGACCGCCTGGCCTGGCACCGGGCCGACGGTGACGTGACCGCGGGCCTGCATCAGCTGGTGGCGCAGGTTGAGCGCGACGGAGTAGCTGCCCCGCCAGCCGAGGATGAGCACCTGGTCGGCGGCAGCGATCCACTCCACCGCGTCGGCGATGCCGGGCTGGCTGATCGCGGCCGCGACGTGCGCCGCCTCGGAGGCGGCCAGCGCCTCCATGTCGGGGGTGCCCTCGACCCGCTGCGGCAGGCCCGAGGAGCGCAGGGTGCGCAGGTGGTCGCGGACCTCGTCGAAGCCGGCGAAGCCGAGCGAGCGGAAGAGCCGCGACATCGTCGCCTTCGAGACCCCGGCGAGGTCGGCGAGCTCGGCCGCGCGGTAGGTCGCGAGGTCGTCGAGGTTCTCCAGCAGGGTGTCGGCGGCGCGCCGCTCCTGCGGGGACAGCTCGGCCCGGTGACGGGCGATCCGCTCGTCGAGCCGCATCGGAGCCGCGGCGGCGCTCACCGGGTCGCTCCGCTCGCTCGCCGCTCGGCCACGGCCCGTGGGTGGGCCATCGGCCGTCGGCCGCCCCGGCCCCTCGCCTCGCTCACGAGGTGACCCGCTGCTCGCGCTGCTGGAGCCACGCCGCGGCGACGTTGCGCACCGCGGCCTCGAACGCGTCGAGGCCGAGCTCGACGTCGATCTCGCGGACTGACTCGCCCGGGTGGTGGCTGATGCCGTCGTAGCAGCGGACGAAGAGCATCCCGATCTCCGCGATCTGGGCGATGGCCATCGCGTCGTGGCCGGCCCGGCTCCAGATCCCCATCGGATCGGTGTCGCCGGTCATCACGATGCCGTCGATCACCGCCTGCTGCAGCCACGGGGAGCAGGGGGCCGCGGGGGCCGAGTGGTTCTCGTCGTACTCGAAGCGCAGCCAGCGCTCCTCGCACAGCTCGTCGATGGTCTCGACGATGACGTCCCACATCCCGTCGCGCTCCTCGTCGGTCGCCGCGCGCAGGTCGAGGCTGAAGTCGGCCCGGCCGGGGATGACGTTGACCGCGCCCGGGCGGACCTCGATCCGGCCGACGGTCGCGATCGACTGGCTGGCCCTGGCGAGGCGCTCGATGGCGACGATGGCCTCGCTGGCGCCGACGAGCGCGTCCCGGCGACGCGGGTACGGCGTCCCGCCGGCGTGTCGCGCCTCCCCGAGGACCGACAGCTTGAACCGGCGGGCGCCCGCGATCGTGGTGACGTAGCCGAGCGAGCGGTCCGCGGCCTCGAGCTCGGGACCCTGCTCGATGTGCGCCTCGAGGTAGGCGACGATCGACTCCGGCGAGCGGGCCGCCTCGCCGATCCGGCGCGGGTCGAGGCCGAAGTCGAGGAACGCCTGGTGGAGGGTGACGCCGTTGCGGTCGCGCAGCTCCCACCAGTCGGGATCCCAGAGGCCCGCCACGCTCTGCGAGCCGAGCAGCGCCTTGCCGAAGCGGGCGCCCTCCTCGTCGGAGAAGCCGACGACCTCGAGCGCGAAGGGCAGCTCGACGCCCTGCAGCCGCTCGGCGACGGCGATCGCCATGAGCACGCCGAGCATCCCGTCGAAGGAGCCCGCGTCGGGCACCGTGTCGAGGTGGGACCCGAGGACCAGGGCCGGCGCGTCGGGCGTCGGGCCCTCGCGGCGGCCCCACTGGTTGCCCGCGGCGTCGACCCAGGTGGTCAGGCCGGCCTGCTCCATCCAGATCGCCGCCTGCCGGTTGGCGGCGGCGTGCTCCTTGGTGAGGTAGGTCCGCTCCAGGAAGGTGTGGTGGGCGGAGAAGCGGTCGAGCTCGCTGCAGCGCAGCAGGACCTCAGCGGCCGTGGTCATGAAACCTCCGAGTAGATCTCGCGGGCGGCGCCGACGCCGCCCCCTGCCGTGACGGCCACCCCTTCGGCACGGAGCACCTGCTCCAGGGCGGCGAGGGTGGTGAGCACGGCGTCCTTGCGGGCGTTGTAGCCCATCGTCCCGATCCGCCAGACCTTGCCGTGCAGCGGACCGAAGGACGTCCCGATCTCGATGCCGAAGTCCTCCAGCAGCGCGGTCCGCACCCGGTCCCCACCGCCCGCGCCGAGGCCGTCCGGGATGAGCACGCCGACCACGTTGGTCATCTTGTGCTCGAGGTCACCGTACGCCGTCAGGCCCAGGCCCTGCACCCCCGCGAGCATCGCGCCGCCGTGCAGGGCGTGCCGCGCGACCGCGGCCTCGATGCCCTCCTCGACCAGCAGCGTGGCGCAGGTGCGGGCCGCGTAGAGCATCGACGTGGCCTCGGTGTGGTGGTTGAGCCGGCGGGGGCCCCAGTAGTCCATGATCTGCGCGAGGTCGAGGTAGTTGGACGCGATCCGGGTGCCGGGAGCGACGTCGACGGCCTCGTCACCGGAGCGGATGCCCGCCTCGACGTGCTTGCGGGCGTCGATCAGCTCGGCGGCGCGCGGGCTGATCGTGATCGGCGCGCTGCCCGAAGGGCCGCCGAGGCACTTCTGCAGCCCCGCAGTGACGACGTCGATGCCCCAGGCGTCGGTGAGGAACTCGTTGCCGCCGAGGCTGGCGGTGGCGTCGCAGTAGGTCAGCACGCCGTGCTCGCGGGCGATGGCGGCGATGTCCGCCAGCGGCTGGCACATCGTGGTGGAGGTGTCGCCCTGGACGATCGCGAGCAGTGCTGGGTCGATCCGCGCGATCGCGGCCTCGACCGCCTCGGGAGCGACCACCTCGCCCCACGGCGCCTCGATCGTGTGCACCTCGGCGCCGCAGCGCTCGGCGATCTCGACGAGCAGGTGGCCGAAGCGGCCGAAGACCGGCACCAGGACGCGGTCGCCGGGGGTGATGAGGGAGACCAGCGCGGCCTCGATCCCCGCGCGGGAGGTGCCATCGACCAGGAAGGTCTGCTCGTTCTCCGTCTGGAAGACCGTCCGGTAGAGCCCCATGACCTCGGTCATGGTGTCGGTCATCCACGGGTCGAACTGGCCGGTCAGCTGGTTGCCCATCGCCTGCAGCACCCGCGGGTCGACCGTGATCGGGCCCGGGCCCATCAGCAGCCGGGGCGGGACGCGCAGTCCTCCCAGCGTCATGACTCGCTCCTCACCAGCTGCTCGCCCCAGTTCCAGTCGGGGTGCTCGACGTCGATCGCGTTGCCCCGGACGATCGAGCGGGTCACCCGGCCGCCGAAGCGTAGGCCGTCGTAGGCCGAGATGGGGTTCTTATGCGCAAGCCGGGTCGCCTCGATCCGGAACTCGACGCCCGAGTCGTAGATCGCGAGGTCCGCGTCGGCGCCCTCCGCGATGCGCCCCTTTTGGCGCAGGCCGACGAAGTCGGCGGTGTTCCGGCTCATCCAGTCGCTCACCCGCGCGAGCGGGATGTTGCGCCGCCGCGCCTCGAACGCCATCGCGCTGAACCCGACCTGGAGACCCGAGACGCCGCCCCACGCCTGCTGCAGGTCGCCGTCGCCCCTGGTCTTCTCCTCAGCGGTGGCGGGGGAGTGGTCGGAGACGATCATGTCGATGATCCCCTCGCGCAGCGCCGCCCACAGCTCCTCCCGGTTGCCGTGGTCGCGGATCGGCGGGCAGCACTTGAACTGGGCGCTCGCGTCGGGGATGCTCTCGGCCGCGAAGGTCAGGTAGTGCGGGCAGGTCTCCACGGTGAGCCGCAGGCCCTCGTCCTTGGCCGCCTTGATCATGTCCAGCGCGCGCGCCGACGCGAGGTGGAGGATGTGCACCTGCGCGCCCGTCTCGCGGGCCCCGTCGAGGACCGTGCGGATCGCGGCGAGCTCGGCCTCGTCGGGACGGGACGCGAGGAAGTCGGCGTACGCGCGGCTGGGTGGAGCCGGCGAGGCGTCGAGGACCGACGGGTCCTCGGCGTGGACGATCATGCGGCCGCCGAAGCGGGCGATCTCGCGCAGCGCCTCGTGGAACTCCGGCGTCGACAGCGGCGGGAACTCGTCGACCCCGCTGGGGGAGAGGAAGCACTTGAAGCCGAACACGCCCGCGTCCCAGAGCGGCTCGAGGTCGGCGACGTTGCCCGGGATCGCGCCGCCCCAGAAGCCGACGTCGACCATGAGCTCGGCCGCCGCGTGCTGCTGCTTGACCCGCAGCGCCTCGACCGTGGTGGTCGGCGGGATCGAGTTGAGCGGCATGTCGATCAGTGTCGTCGCGCCGCCGAGCGCGGCCGCCTCGGTGGCCGAGAGGAAGCCCTCCCAGTCGGTCCGGCCGGGCTCGTTGATGTGGACGTGGGTGTCGACGATCCCGGGAAGGACGTACGCCGAGTCCGGGGCGTGGAGGACGAGGCCCTCGGTCGCCGCCGGGTCGTCGTAGGGCGCGATCCGCGCGATCGTGCCGCGGTGCAGCTCCAGCGTCGCAGGCACGAAGGCGCCGTCGACGAGGACCCGCTGGGCCCGGACTGCGTCGATCCTCACTCGGTCTCCTTCGCGGGCGAGCCGGTGGGGAGGCCACCGGTGAACGAGCCACCCTCGCCGAGCACCTCGGCCTCGTCCTCGCGCACCTGCAGGGCCGGGGCGGCGGCGAGGTGGCTGGGCTCGGCGGGGGTGCCGGGCAGGAGCACGTTGAAGAAGAGGTTGAGGCCGAACGCCACGATGGCCGCCGCGCTGATCTCGGAGTCGAAGATCGTCTGCCACCAGTCGGGGAAGGCGCCCCAGAAGTCGGGGTAGGCGATCGGGATGACGCCGAAGCCGACCGCGGTGGCGACGATGATCAGGTTGTTGGTGCCGTCGTAGTCGACCTTGCTCAGGCTCCGGATGCCGCTGGCGGTCACCGAGCCGAAGAGGACGATGCCGGCGCCGGCCAGGACCGAGAGCGGCATGACGTTGACGATCGCCGCCAGCAGGGGCGAGAGCCCGAGCAGCGCCAGGAGGCCGCCGCCCACGGCCACCGCGAAGCGGCTCTTGATGCCGGTGATCGCGACCATCCCGACGTTCTGCGCGAACGCCGTCGCGGGGTAGGTGTTGAGGAAGGGCGCGACCACCGTCGAGGCCATGTCGGCGCGCAGGCCCGCCGCGATCCGCTTGTTGTCGACGGTGGTCCCGACCACCTCGCCGACGGCGAGGATGTCGGCGGTGGTCTCGACCATGATGACGAGGATGACGATGACCATCGCCACGATCGCCGCCACGTCGAACTCCGGGGCGCCGAAGGTCAGGGGGTGGGGGATCGCGACGACGCTCGCCGAGCCGACGCCGTCGAAGTCCGCCTCGCCGGCGATGAGCGCGACGACCGTGCCGAACACGAGGCCCAGCAGCACCGCGAGCCGCGACAGGGTCGGGATCTTGGCGAGCACCAGCACGGCGAGCAGGGTGACGGCGGCCAGGACGATCGCGGAGGTGGTCGCGGTCTCGCCCTGGTCGGTGATCCATCCGGCCGCGACCGGGACGAGGGACAGCCCGATCACGGTGATGACCGAGCCGGTGACGACCGCCGGGAAGAAGCGCACGATCGAGGAGAAGAACGGCGCGATCACGAAGCCGACGACGCCGGCGACGATGATCGCGCCGAAGGTCACGCGCAGGCCGTGCTCGCCGCCGCCGTTGTTGCCGATGATCGTCAGCATCGTCGAGACCGACGCGAACGAGATCCCCTGGACGAGGGGCAGCTGCGAGCCGACGTACGGGAGTCCGAGGGTCTGCAGGAGGGTGGCCAGGCCGGAGAGGAAGAGCGCGCTGGAGACCAGCAGGGCGAGGTCGTCGCCGTCGAGACCGGCGGCGCCGCCGATGATGAAGGGGACCGCGAGCACGCCGCCGACCATGGCGAGGACGTGCTGGAAGCCGTAGGAGACCAGCTGTGGCGCGGGGAGGACCTCGTCCTCGGGACGGGTCGTGGCCGGGCTGGCGGTCATGGGGGTCTCCTCACGCGAAGCCGGGCACGCTGGCCCAGGCACGGGGCTCGGGGACCGCTCCGTCGCGGTCGAGGGTGGCCTGGATCAGGCCGTAGGGACGGTCGGCGGCGTAGAACACCTCGTTGGGATTGTCGAGGCCGAAGGGGGTGAGGTCGACGAGGAAGTGATGCTTGTTGGGGCAGCTGATCTTGAACTCGGCGACGCCGGGGAAGCGCTCCATCACCGCGACGCCCATGCCGTAGATCGTCTGCTGCAGCGCGAGCGAGTGGATGTCGGCGAAGGTGTCGAGCAGGATCGCGCGGATCTCGTCGTACGCCGCGTTGAAGTCCTCCGGGAGCTCCGACCAGCGCCACCAGGCCGTCACCGCGGTGGCCAGGATCCGGTCGTTCGTCTCGGCGAGGGTCGTGTACCGGTCGCGCGGGAAGCCGGTGAACTCCGAGCCCGTCGACTTGAGCACGACCAGGTCGGTGAGCCCGGAGACCACGAACCGCTCGTCGCCGTAGGCGTTGACGACGGCGGTGCGGGTCTCCTGGCCCTTGCGGACGAAGGAGTGGTCGTTGGTCTCGATCCGCTCCCAGGCGTACTGCTCGGCCTTCATCAGGGAGCCCTCGACGAACTCCTGGCCGCCCCAGTAGTCGGCCAGCGCGAGCAGGAACGACTCGGGCGAGCCCACCCCGAGCTCCCTCGCCTTGGCGTAGACGACGTTCTTCTGGGTGTCGGTGGCGTGCACGTGGGCGTTGTCGCCCTCGGTGAAGGCGGTCTCGAAGTCGCCGCGCAGCTGCGAGGAGACGTTGAGGTCCTCGATCGTGTGGGTCGGGGTGTCGCGGGTGACCTTGACGAGGCGGACCTCCGCCTTGCCGTGCTGGTTGGCGCCCAGCCGGATGCCGGCGTCGGACGGGGGAGTGCTGGTCATGAGAGGAGTCCCTCCAGTCGGAGCAGGGCGATCTCGCCCAGCTGCTGCTTGGTCACGGCCGCCTCGGTCTCGTCGTCGTTGCCGAGCCGTTCCTCGAGGAGCGCGAGCATCTCCTCGCCGCTGCGTCCGGCGGCGCGGACGAGGTAGATCCGGCCGAACCGCTCCTCGTACGCCGCGTTCCCGGCCTTGAGCCGGGCGGTGAGGTCGCCGCCGGCGCCGCCGTCCAGGCCGAGGCCGGCCTGCTCGGAGCGGCTCATGTCGGCGCTGGCCCCCGCGCCCTGGTGGCGCTCGCCGATGCGGGGGTGGTCGGCCAGCGCTCCGGCGACGTCC
>NZ_JASGDD010000121.1:0-12198 GCF_047607365.1 Nocardioides sp.
CGAGTACCCCCAAAGAGGCCTTTCCGCTCGACTTGCATGTGTTAAGCACGCCGCCAGCGTTCGTCCTGAGCCAGGATCAAACTCTCCGTAGAAAACTACAAAAAATCCAACTCCCGACAGGAGACACTGACTCGCACCCCAAAAAGAGATGCTGCCAGAATCATTGTCAAAGAAACCATCGAACCAACCCACCAAAACAAGCAGGCCAGCCGACGGGGCTACAAAAAAATTCATCGACTATTCAATAACACACTGTTGAGTTCTCAAGAATCACACGCACACCGCGCTCAGCCTTCCGGCCTTGCCTCGGGGCAACCTGCGAAACTTTACCGACCCGCTCCACCCTGGTCAACTTGACGCTGCCGGGGCCCGATCGAGATCGGTGTCAGACCGCGCGGAAGCCCACACCTTGTGGGGTTTCCCCCGGTGTGGGAGCCGCTCGCGGCGACAGGAGGAAACATTACACACACGTGTCCGGGGCATCAAATCGGGGCGCACCTCTCGTGACGCGCCGCCTGTTTCCGCAGGTCAGAGGCCCTTCGGGCCCCGGGAGACGGCGGGGCGGTACGGCGAGACGGTCGGCTCGCCCTGGATCCAGAAGCGCCAGGGACGCTCCGGGGCGAGGCGCAGTCCGACCCGTGGCCCGGACGCCAGAGGCCCGACCTCGCCCGTCGACGGCACGAGCCGGAGCTCGGGGCCGACCACGAGTCCGTTGTGCGAGAGGTCGAGCGCCAGGGCACGGCACAGGCGCGCAGGGCCCCGCGCGAGGTCGCGGTCGCTGCTGCCGGGCCGCCGGGCCCGCGCCAGCTCGACGCCGTCGACGACCTCGCCGGCGCGGAGCAGGACCGCCCCCGGCCCGTCGCCGACGACGAGATTGGCACAGTGGTGCATCCCGTAGGTGAAGTAGACGTAGAGCACGCCGCCGCGACCGAACATGACCGTGTTGCGCGGCGTCGGGCCGCGGAAGGCGTGCGAGCCGGGGTCGCCGTCGGGGTCGGGGCCGCCGTACGCCTCGACCTCCGTGAGGCGGAGCGTCACCCCGGCGTGCGTGAGGCGCGCGCCGAGCAGGCGCGGCGCGACCTCCTCAGGCCGGCCGTCGAGCAGCGACAGCATTCCGGAGCTCGGCCAGCTGCTCGGCCACGCGGCGCGGGGCGGTGCCGCCCCGGCCGTCGCGGGAGGCCACGGAGCCGTCGACGGTCAGCACCGAGCGCACCGCGGGGGTGAGCGCGGGCGAGACCGCGGCGAACTCCTCGTCCGTCAGGTCGGCGAGCTCGACGCCGCGGGCCTCGGCCGCGCGGACGCAGGCGCCGGCGAGCTCGTGGGCGACGCGGAACGGCGTGCCCTCGCGCACCAGCCATTCGGCGATGTCGGTGGCGAGCGAGAAGCCCTGCGGGGCGAGCTCGGCCATCCGGCCGGTGTTGTAGACCAGCGTCGCGATCTGCCCGGTGAACGCCGGCAGCAGCACCTCGAGGGTGTCGACGGAGTCGAAGACCGGCTCCTTGTCCTCCTGCAGGTCGCGGTTGTAGGCGAGCGGCAGGGCCTTGAGCGTCGCCAGCAGCCCGGTCAGGTTCCCGATGAGCCGGCCCGCCTTGCCACGGGCGAGCTCGGAGATGTCGGGGTTCTTCTTCTGCGGCATGATCGACGATCCCGTCGACCACGAGTCGTGCAGCGTGACGAAGTCGAACTCGCGGGTCGCCCAGAGGATGACCTCCTCGGCGATCCGGGAGACGTCGACGCCGATCTGCGCGCAGACGAAGGCGAACTCGGCGACGAAGTCGCGTGAGGCGGTGCCGTCGATCGAGTTGGCCGAGGAGCCGGTGAAGCCGAGCTCCCGGGCGACGAGCTCCGGGGCGAGGCCGAGGCTCTGCCCCGCCAGCGCGCCCGAGCCGTACGGCGAGTCCGACTCGACCCGCGCACGCCAGTCCTCCAGGCGCGAGACGTCCCGGAGCAGCGCCCATGCGTGGGCCAGCAGGTGGTGGGAGAGCAGCACCGGCTGCGCGTGCTGCAGGTGCGTCCGGCCGGGCATGATCGCCGGCCCGCCGGGGCCGGAGAGATGCGTCTCGGCCTGATCGGCCAGCGCCGAGACGAGGTCGAGCACCAGCCCGCCGATCACCGAGGCGTGGTCGAGCAGGTAGGAGCGGAAGAGCGTGGCGATCTGGTCGTTGCGGGAGCGGCCGGCGCGGAGCTTGCCGCCGACGTCGGGGCCGACCTCGGCGATCAGCAGCCGCTCGAGCGCGCCGTGGACGTCCTCGTCGGACTCCGCGGGCCGCAGCTCGCCGCTGGTCCAGCGATCGGCGAGGACGTCGAGGCCGCGGTGCAGCTCGGCCTCCTCCTCAGCCGTCAGGAGCCCTGCGGCGGCGAGTGCCTTGGCGTGCGCGTGGGAGCCGGCGATGTCGTACAGGCCCAAGCGCCAGTCGAAGTGCGTGGACCGCGACAGCGCCTCCAGCTCGGGCGAGGGCCCGCCGGCGAACCGGCCGCCCCAGAGCTTCCCCTCCCCCGTCGCGCCCGCGGTGCCGGGATCAGTCACTGCCGAACTCCATCGCGGCCTCGTCGAGCACCGCCTGCGCGTCGGGGTCGACGTCGGCGGCCGCGGCGATCTGGTCGAACCCGCCGGCCGGGAGCTCGCCGAAGAGGGTGCCGTGCTCGACGAGCACGTTGCCCTGGTCGAGGGGCTGGGCTGCGTACTGCTCGAGCTTGGCGCGGCTGTCGGCGATGTCGAGGTTGCGCATGGTGAGCTGGCCGATCCGGTCGGTCGGGCCGAAGGCGGCGTTCTCGACCCGCTCCATCGAGAGCTTCTCGGGGTGGTAGGAGAAGTGCTCGCCCTCGGTCGTGAGGATCGTGTAGTCGTCGCCGCGGCGCAGCCGCAGGGTGACCGTGCCGGTGGCCAGCGAGGCGATCCAGCGCTGGATCGACTCGCGCAGCATGAGCGACTGCGGGTCGAGCCAGCGGCCCTCGTAGAGCAGCCGGCCGAGCTTGCGGCCCTCGTGGTGGTAGTTCGCGAGCGTGTCCTCGTTGTGGACGGCGTTGAGGAGGCGCTCGTACGCGGCGAAGAGGAGCGCCATGCCGGGCGCCTCGTAGATGCCGCGGGACTTGGCCTCGATGATGCGGTTCTCGATCTGGTCGCTCATGCCGAGGCCGTGGCGGCCCCCGATCTCGTTGGCCCTGAGCACCAGGGCGACGGCGTCGCTGAAGCGCTCGCCGTTGATGGCGACGGGACGGCCGGCCTCGAAGGAGACGGCGACGTCCTCGGTCTCGATGGCGACCGAGGGGTCCCAGAACTTCACGCCCATGATCGGCTCGACGGTCTCGAGCGAGACGTCGAGGTGCTCGAGCGTCTTGGCCTCGTGGGTGGCGCCCCAGATGTTGGCGTCGGTGGAGTAGGCCTTCTCGGTGGCGTCGCGATAGGGCAGCCCGTTGGCGACCAGCCACTCGCTCATCTCGTGCCGCCCGCCGAGCTCGTTCACGAAGTCGGCGTCGAGCCACGGCTTGTAGATCCGCAGCTCGGGGTTGGCCATGAGGCCGTAGCGGTAGAACCGCTCGATGTCGTTGCCCTTGTAGGTCGAGCCGTCGCCCCAGATGTTGACGTCGTCGGCCTGCATCGCCCGGACGAGGATGGTGCCGGTGACGGCCCTGCCGAGCGGGGTGGTGTTGAAGTAGACCTTCGCGCCCGAGCGGATGTGGAACGCGCCGCAGGCGAGGGCGGCGAGGCCCTCCTCGACCAGCTGCGGCTTGATGTCGACGGCACGCGCGATCTCGGCGCCGTAGCTGCGGGCGCGGTCGGGGACGCCGGAGATGTCGGGCTCGTCGTACTGCCCGATGTCGGCGGTGTAGGTGCAGGGCACCGCGCCCTTCGAGCGCATCCAGGCGACGGCGACGGAGGTGTCGAGGCCGCCGGAGAAGGCGATGCCGACGCGCTCGCCGACGGGAAGGGAGGTGAGGACCTTGCTCATTCTGCGCTTTCTGGTTCTGGTGCTGACTGCTGGTGGGCCGCGAGGGCCAGGAACTTGGCGACGAGGTCGTCTCCGCCGAGCGGGTCGCGGCCGATGACGAGCACGGTGTCGTCGCCCGCGATGGTGCCGAGGATCGCGGAGAACTCTGCCTTGTCGACGGCGCTCGCGAGGAACTGGGCCGCGCCGGGCGGGGTGCGGAGCACGACGAGGTTGGCGCTGGCCTCGGCGGACATGAGGAGCTCGCCGCAGAGCCGGGCGAGTCGGGACTGGGCCGCGGCCGACTCCCCCGGCGCGACCGGCCGCCGGTCGCCGCCCTCGTTGGGCACGGCGTAGACGAGGGCGCCGCTGGCCGCGCGGACCTTGCTCGCGTCGAGCTCGACGAGGTCGCGCGAGAGCGTGGCCTGGGTGACCTGCACGCCGTGGTCGGCGAGCAGGTCGGCGAGCTCGACCTGCGAGCGCACCTCGTGGCCCGCGACCAGCTCGAGGATGAGCTGGTGGCGGGCGCCCTTGGTCGCGGGCCGGACGGCACTCTCGGTCATGGCGTCGTCCGCGTCACTGGTGCTCGAGGAGGAAGGCGAGAATGGCCTTCTGGGCGTGGCGGCGGTTCTCTGCCTCGTCCCAGATCACGCTCTGCGGTCCGTCGAGCACCTCGGCGGCGATCTCCTTGCCGCGGTACGCCGGCAGGCAGTGCAGGACGATGGCGTCGGGCTTCGCGTGCCCGATCAGGGTCTCGGTCACGGCGTACGGGGCGAAGGTGGCGATCCGTGCGACGGCCTCCTCCTCCTTGCCCATGGAGACCCAGGTGTCGGTGACGACGACGTCGGCGCCGGCCACGGCCTCCACGGGGTCGGTCGCCCACGTCGCGCTGCCGCCGGTCGTGGCGCCGATGGCGTTGGCACGCTCGAACATCTCCGGGGCGGGCGCGTAGCCGTCCGGAGCGCCGATGACGACGTGCATCCCGGCGGTGACGCCGGCGAGGATCCAGGAGTTGCCCATGTTGCAGGCGCCGTCGCCGATGAACGCGGCGCGCAGGCCGGCGAGCTCGCCCTTGTGCTCGCGGATCGTGAGCAGGTCGGCGAGCAGCTGGCAGGGGTGGAACTCGTCGGTGAGCGCGTTGACGACGGGCACGCCCGACATCTCCGCCATCTCCTCGAGCGCGCTCTGGGCGTAGGTCCGCCAGACGATCGCCGTCGCCTGGCGGCCGAGGACCCGGGCGACGTCGGCGACCGACTCGCGCCTGCCGATGCCCGCCAGGCCACCGTCGACGAGCATCGGGTTGCCGCCCAGCTCGGCGACGCCGGCGGCGAAGGAGGCCTGCGTGCGCAGGGTCGGCTTGTCGTAGATCGTCGCGACGGTCTTGGGGCCCTCCAGCGGCCGCGCCAGGAACGGCTCGGCCTTGAGGGTGGCGGCCAGGTCGAGGACCCGGGCCTGCTCGGCAGGCGTCAGGTCGTCGTCGGCCAGAAATGAGCGGGTGCTCATCGCCGCTCCTCCCCGGGCTCGCCGAAGGCGGCGTCGAGGATGCCGGGCCACGCGTCGAGGAGCGCCTGCGCGTCGTCCTCGGTGAGGTTGAGCGGGGGCGCGAGCCGGATCCGGCCGGGCGTGGCGTTGTTGAGGATGAAGCCGGCCTCGAGCGCCGCGGCGGCGACCTCGGCGGCGCGCTCCTCGGCGAGCACGACCCCGATGAGCAGCCCCTCGCCGGTGACCTCGGCGACTCGTGGGTCGGCGGCGAGGCCGTCGCGGAGCTTGTGGCCGAGGATCAGCGCGTTGTCGAGGAGGGCCTCGGACTCGATCGTGCGGATGACGGCGAGCGCGGCCGCGCAGGCGACCGGGTTGCCGCCGAAGGTGGTGCCGTGATTGCCCGGCTCCAGGAGGTGGGAGGCGACCCCGATGCCGAGGCAGGCGCCGATCGGGAAGCCCCCGCCGAGCCCCTTGGCGAGGGTGATGATGTCGGGCAGCACGCCGCCCAGCCGTGGCGTCGCCGAGGCCAGCCACGAGCCCGTCCTCCCCATGCCGGACTGGACCTCGTCGAACCAGAGCAGGGCGTGGTGCTCATCCGCGATGGCCCGGGCGGCCGCGAGGAAGCCCTCGGGGGGCATGACGACGCCCGCCTCGCCCTGGATCGGCTCGATGACGATGGCGGCGGTGTCGTCGGTCACCGCCGCGGCGAGCGCGTCGGCGTCGCCGTACGGGACGAACGTGACGTGGCCGGGCAGCGGCTCGAAGGGGGCGCGATAGGCCTCCTTCGAGGTCAGCGCGAGCGAGCCCATCGTCCGGCCGTGGAAGGAGCCGGTCATCGCGACGAGGTGGGTGCGGCCGGTGCGCCGGGTGATCTTGAGCGCCGCCTCGTTGGCCTCGGTGCCGGAGTTGGTGAAGAAGACCCGGCCCTCGGGGCGGTAGCCGTCCAGCGCCCCGTCGACGAGGTCGAGCAGCTTCTCCGCGAGCGCGATCTGCGGCGCGGAGGCGAAGAAGTTGGAGATGTGGCCGAGCGTCTGGAGCTGGCTGGTGACCGCCTCGACGAGCGCGGGATGGCCGTGGCCCAGCGCGTTGACGGCGATGCCGCCGAGGAAGTCGACGTACTCCTTGCCGCTCTCGTCCCAGACGTGGCTGCCCTCGCCGCGGGCGAGGATCAGCTTGGGCGGGCCGAAGGTGTTCATCACGGCGCTCTGGTAGCGCTCGACGTAGTCGGGGTGAGACGTGTTGGGATGGGGCGCGGTCATGACGTTGCCTTCCGGAGCTTGGTGGGCACACCCGGGAGGACCTGGGTGCCGATGCCCTCGTCGGTGAAGATCTCGAGGAGTACGGCGTGGGGCTCGCGGCCGTCGACGACCGTGGCCCGGGGGACGCCGCCGCGCACGGCCTGGAGGCAGGCGCCCATCTTGGGCACCATCCCGCTGGCGAGGGTGGGCATCATCGACTCCAGGGCGTCGGGGCCGATCTCCTGGATGAGGTCGTCGGAGTTGCCGTAGTCGCGGTAGAGCCCCTCGACGTCGGTGAGGACGAGGAGCTTCTCGGCGCCGAGCGCGACCGCGAGGGCCGCGGCCGCGGTGTCGGCGTTGACGTTGTGCACCTGCCCGAGCACGTCGGGCGCCACGCTGGAGATGACCGGGATGCGGCCGGCCTCGATGACGTCGAGCACCGCCTCGGGGCGGACCTTCGTGACCTCGCCGACGAGGCCGAGGTCGACCTCCTCGCCGTCGACGATGGTGTTGGTCCGGCTGGCGGTGAAGAGGCCGGCGTCCTCCCCGGAGAGGCCGACCGCGAGCGGGCCGTGCTGGTTGAGCAGGCCGACGAGCTCGCGCTGGACCTGCCCGACGAGCACCATCCGGACGACGTCCATCGCCTCGGGGGTGGTGACCCGCAGGCCGCCGCGGAACTCCGACTCGATGCCGAGCCGGTCGAGCATCTGGGAGATCTGCGGACCGCCCCCGTGGACGACGACGGGCTTGAAGCCGGCCAGCCGGAGGAAGGCGATGTCCTCGGCGAACTTCGACTTGAGGTCCTCGTCGATCATGGCGTTGCCGCCGTACTTGATGACGATGACCTTGCCGTTGTACTTCTTCAGCCACGGCAGGGCGGCCGCGAGGACTTGGGCGTTGGCGCGCGTCATGCGGGGTCCCCGCTCACGGAGCTGCATTCCTGGGAGGAGCGTAGCGAGCATTCGAGTGGGGTGCTCATGAGCTGTAGGCGCTGTTCTCGTGGACGTAGGCGTGGGTGAGGTCGTTGGTCCACACCGTGGCGGTCGCGTCGCCGGACTTGAGGTCGATGGTGACGGTGACGTCGCGCTGCTCGAGGTCGATCAGGCTCGGGTCCTCGGCGGGCGCGGAGTTGCGGCACACCCAGACGCCGTTGAGGGCGACGTCGAGGTCGGCCGGGTCGAAGGCGGCCGTCGTCGTGCCGACGCCGGCGAGGATGCGGCCCCAGTTGGGGTCCTTGCCGAAGATCGCGGCCTTGAAGAGGTTGTTGCGCGCCACGCTGCGGCCGACCTCGACGGCGTCGTCCTCGCATCGGGCGTTGATCGTGGTGATGGCGATCGAGTGGTCGGCGCCCTCGGCGTCGGCGAGGAGCTGCAGTGCGAGGTCGGTGGTCAGCTCGGTGAGCTTCGCGGTGAACTCCTCGAGCGCCGGCCGGATGCCGGAGGCGCCGCTGGCCATCAGGGTGACGGTGTCGTTGGTGGACTGGCAGCCGTCGGAGTCGAGCCGGTCGAAGCTCACCCGGGTGGCCGCGCGCAGCGCCCGATCGAGGTCGTCGGCGGGGAGGTCGGCGTCGGTGGTGATGACGACGAGCATCGTGGCGAGCGCGGGGGCGAGCATGCCGGCGCCCTTGGCCATGCCGCCGATGCTCCAGCCCTCGCCTTCGACGAGGGACTGCTTGGCCACGGTGTCCGTGGTCATGATCGCGTGCGCCGCCGCGTCTCCCCCGTCGACGGCGAGGGCCGCGGCGGCCTTGTCGACGCCGTCGAGGAGGAGCTCGCGCCTGTTGAGCAGGCCGATCAGGCCGGTCGAGCAGACGACGACGTCGCCCGCGCCGATCTCCAGACGCTCGGCGACCCGCTCGGCGGTGGCGTGGGTGACCTGGAAGCCGGCGGGCCCGGTGTAGCAGTTGGCACCGCCGGAGTTGAGCACGACGGCCTTCACGATGCCGTCCTTGACGACCTCCCTGCTCCACAGCACGGGGTTGGCCTGGCAGCGGTTGGAGGTGAAGACGCTGGCGGACGCCGACGACGGGCCCTGGTTGACGACGAGGGCGAGGTCGGGCTTGCCGGACGCCTTGAGGCCGGCGGTGACGCCGGCTGCCGTGAAGCCCTTCGGGTGGGTGACGCTCATCAGGGGGCCAGTCCTACGGTCGAGAGCCCGGTGGTCTCGTCGAGACCGAGGGCGAGGTTCATGCACTGCACGGCGGCGCCGGCGGTGCCCTTGGCGAGATTGTCGATCGCCCCGACGGCCACGAGGCGTCCCGCCGTGTCGTCGACGGTGACCTGGAGGTGGACGGCGTTGGATCCGGTCACGGCGTGGGTCTGCGGCCAGATCCCCTCGGGGAGCAGGTGGACGAAGGGCTCCTCGGCGTAGGCCTTCTCATAGGCCGCGCGTACGTCGTCGGGCGTGACGCCCGCCAGCAGCCTGGCCGTGCACGTGGCGAGGATGCCGCGAGGCATCGGCACGAGCAGCGGCGTGAAGCTGACCGTGACGGGCCCCTCGGCGAGGGCCGAGAGGTTCTGGGTGATCTCGGGGGTGTGCCGGTGCACCCCGCCGACGCCGTACGCGCTCACGTTGCCCATGACCTCGGAGCCGAGCAGATGGGTCTTGGCGGACTTGCCGGCTCCGCTGGTGCCCGAGGCGGCGACGACGACGACATCGGGCTCGATCAGGCCGGCGGCGACCGCGGGCGCGAGCGCGAGGGAGGAGACGGTCGGGTAGCAGCCGGGAACCGCGACGTTCCTCGCGCCGGTGAGCGCCTCCCGGTTGCCGGGCAGCTCGGGCAGGCCGTAGGGCCAGGTCCCGGCGTGGTCGGTGCCGTAGAACCGGGTCCACTCCCCCGCGTCGGAGAGCCGGAAGTCGGCGCCGCAGTCGACGACGATCACCTGGGGGTCGGCCGACTGCAGGGCCTTGGCGATCGCGCCCGACTGGCCGTGCGGCAGGGCGAGGAAGACCACGTCGTGCCCGGACAGCGTCTCCACGGTCGTCTCGGCCAGCACCCGGTCGGCCAGCGGCAGCAGGTGCGGCTGGAGCGCGCCCAGCGGCTGGCCGGCGTTGGCGGCGCCGGTGAGGGCGCCGATCTCGACCCGGGGGTGGGCCAGAAGCAGCCGCAGCAGCTCGCCGCCGGCGTACCCACTGGCGCCGGCGACCGCGATCTTGACGCTCCCGGCGCCTGACGACGATGTCACGTGCATGAATATACAAGACTCTGCATGGATTCGTGAAACTGGTTTCCGGTGGCGTGAAAGCCGGGTGAAACCGGGAGCACTCACAGTAGCCCCATGACGAACACCACAGACTCGCGTCTGGCGGTCCACGCCTCCGGGCTGGTGAAGCGCTTCGGCGACTTCACCGCCGTCGGCGGCGTCGACCTGGCCATCGCCCCGGGCGAGGTCTTCGGCGTGTTGGGACCCAACGGCGCCGGCAAGACCACGACCCTCTCCATGCTCGCGACGCTGCTGCCGATCGACGGCGGCCACGCGTCCGTCTTCGGCGTCGACGTCGCCACCGAGCCCCACAAGATCCGCCAGCTCGTCGGCGTGACCGGACAGTACGCCTCGGTCGACGAGAACCTCACCGGCTACGAGAACCTCTGGCTCTTCGGCCGGCTGCACGGCCGCTCCTCCAAGCAGGCCCGCGCCCTGGCCGGCGACCTGCTCGAGCGATTCGGCCTCACCGAGGCGGCCGGCAAGCAGATCAAGGACTACTCCGGCGGCATGCGCCGCCGGCTGGACCTCGGCGCCTCGCTGATCTCCTCGCCTCCCCTCATCTTCCTCGACGAGCCGACCACCGGCCTCGACCCGCGCACCCGCGGCCAGATGTGGGACACGATCCGGGACCTCGTCGCCAACGGCTCGACGATCCTGCTCACGACGCAGTACCTCGACGAGGCCGACCAGCTCGCCGACCGGATCGCGGTCATCGACCGCGGGCTCAAGGTCGCCGAGGGCACGCCCGCCGAGCTCAAGACCAGTGTCGGAGAGTCGACGCTGCAGCTCCGGCTGGCCGACACCTCGCTGACCGAGGAGGCGGGACGGCTCGTCGAGCGGGTCGTCGGCGTGTCGCCGGTCCTCACCCCGGAGGCCGGCGGCCTGAACGTGCCGCTGCCCGACGCCGACAAGGCCGCCGACGTGCTCATCGCCCTCCGCGAGGCGGGCGTCTCCATCACCTCGGCCGCGGTCCAGCAGCCGACGCTGGACGAGGTCTTCCTCGCCCTGACCGGCCACTCCACCGAGCGTGACTCCGATGCCGATTCCGAGAACGAGGAGGTGTTCGCATGAGCGCCCTCACGGCCCAGCGGAGCATCGAGACCGCCAAGCAGAGACTGACGACGCGCCCGACGCTGAACGACACCGTCTCCCAGACCCTCACCATGGCCTGGCGCGCGCTGAAGAAGATGCAGCGCAACCCCGAGCAGTTCTTCGACGTGATCATCCAGCCCCTGCTGTTCACGGCGATGTTCGCCTACATCTTCGGCGGCGCCGTGTCCGGATCGGTCGCGAACTACCTGCCGCTCATCATCCCCGGCGTCCTCGCCCAGACCGCCCTCACCGCCTGCATGGCGACCGGCGTGCAGATGCGCGAGGACATGGAGAAGGGCGTCTTCGACCGCTTCCGCTCCCTACCGATGTCGCGCATCGCCCCGCTGGCCGGCCCGATGCTGGCCGACGTCCTGCGCTACGGCATCGCCGCGACCCTGACGCTGGCAACCGGCTTCGCCATGGGCTACCGGCCCGGCGGCGGGCTCGGCGGCGTCCTGATGGGCTGGGCGCTGGTGGTCTTCGCCGGCTGGGCGCTGTCGTGGATCTTCGCGTGGCTCGGCACCATCGCCCGCTCGGCGCAGGCGGTGCAGGGCATGGGGATGATGATCATGTTCCCGCTGACCTTCCTCTCCGACGCGTTCACGCCGCAGTCCACGATGCCCGACTGGCTGCAGCACTTCGTGTCGGTCAACCCGGTGACGCTCGTGATCCACGCGGTGCGCGACCTGATCAACGACGGCTCGGTCACGGCCAACGT
This sequence comes from Nocardioides sp., assembly GCF_047607365.1. GTDB lineage: Bacteria > Actinomycetota > Actinomycetes > Propionibacteriales > Nocardioidaceae > Nocardioides. The sequence goes on from NZ_JASGDD010000121.1 coordinate 11,663, forward strand.
CGGCTGGGCCGTCCTCGGCTGCGCCGCGATCGTCGCGGTCTTCGCCCCGCTCGCGGTGCGGTCCTACTCCAAGAAGGTCTGAGCCGGCGTACGACGGCAGCAGGGCGAGCCCCGCGAGATCAGGTCTCGCGGGGCTTCGTCATCGGCAGACCACGCGCCACCGTGACTCAGACGGGGACGGAGAGAGCCGACAGCAGGGTGGCGACGGCGTCGCGCAGCTCGGCGGGCCGGCGGCCGGCGTGCTCGGCGCGACAGGAGGCGAGGACGCCGAGGTCGACGAGAAGGTCGCCGTCGTAGGGGTCGAGGCTGGGCAGCATCCGGTTGAGCGAGAGGCCCTCGCCGAGCCCGACCAGCCGCGCTCCGCCCTCCGGGTCTCCGGAGGCCCCCTGCCAGATGCCGAGGCTCGTCACGACGCAGCCCAGGACGGGATAGTCCATGTGCGCCGACTCGTCGGCCAGCCACTCGCGCGCCTGGTGGAGGAGCTCGTCGCGGCGGTCCCGCGCGCCGACCGCGTCGCCGTGCCGCGCGTGGGCCGC
>NZ_JASGDD010000122.1:0-4846 GCF_047607365.1 Nocardioides sp.
GTCCCGGACGCCGCGGGAGGCGAGGCCAGCGCGGCGGCGTAGCGCGCGTGCAGCCGCACGCGCTCGCCGGGCAGCAGGTCGTCGTAGACGGCCTCCGCCAGCAGCGCGTGCCGGAACCAGTACGCGCCGTCCCCGGCCACGAGGACGTGCGACTCGATCGCCCGCCGCAGCGCCTCGTCGAGCGCGGCGGCGGGCAGGTCGGTGACCGCCGCGAGGAGGTCGTGCCGCACCCGGCGACCGGCGACGCTCGCGGTCCGGACGATCTCCCGGCCGGCGTCGTCGAGGCGGTCCAGGCGCACCAAGAGGAGGTCGGCGAGCTGCTCGGGCATCCAGTGCCCGGGCCCGGTCGCCGCGCCGACGAGCTCCTCCACGAAGAAGGCGTTCCCCTCGGCCCGCGCGACGATGTCCTCGCGCTCGCTCTCGCCCAGGCCCGCGTCGATCGCCGCCACGAGGTCGCGGACGGCGTCGTCGCCCAACGGCTCCAGCGCGATCCGCTCGACCGCCGGGAGCCTGGCCCACTCGCCCGACTGCCGCCGCAGCGGGTGCCGGCGGTGCAGGTCGTCGGAGCGGTAGGAGACCACGAGCGCCGTCGGGCTCAGGAACGGCCGGGTCAGCAGGAAGGTGATCAGGTCGCGGGTCGACTGGTCGGCCCAGTGCACGTCCTCCAGGACGACCAGGGTCGGCGTCTGCGCCCCGGCCGCCGCCAGCAGGGCGTGTACGCCGGCGAAGAGCTGTGCCCGGTCGATCGGCGCGACCTCGGAGCGGCTCGCCGAGCGGAGCCGGGCGAGGGTGGGGTGCGCCAGCTCGACCCCGGCCACCAGCTCGGCATCGGTGACCGCGAGGCAGTCGAGGATCTCCGAGAAGGGCAGGTAGGGCAGGCCGAGATCGCCGAAGTCGAGACAGTGGCCGGTGTGGACCGCCCAGCCCCGGGCGCGGGCGACCTCGCCGAGCTCGCTCAGCAGGCGGGTCTTCCCGACGCCCGCGTCCCCGGCGAGCAGCACGTGCCGTTCCCCGAGCAGGCCGGTGAGCTCGGCGAGCTCCGCGTCGCGACCGACGAGGGTCCGGCTGGTCTGGGCCACACGGTCATGATCCACCACGGCGTCCGAGTCGCGGACGGCGTACGGGAAGGCGGGGGCGGCCGAGGATGCCGTCGCGGACGCGCTGCGCCTGCTCACGGTTGACGGCCCGGACATAGGCGGGGTCGAAGCTGCTCATGGCCTCCACGGTCGTCGTCTGAGGTAGTGCCGCACATCGGGCGATTGCCCTAGACGCGGCGCGGAGGCGCCTCAGATCACGCCGCCGTCCCGGACCGGTGACTCGCGGGCGCTGCTAGGTTGGCCCTTCGTGACTGAGCGAAGCGAAGGAACCAGACAACTCAGCGCTCGCGCCTCGCGGGCGCCCGGAGCGGAGCGAGGACGACCGTGAGCTACAAGAGTCCCAAGGACTTCTTCGCCCCGCTGGCCGTCGGCGCTCCTGCGCCGCTCCGCGAGATCCCGGCCCGGCCGAGCCGCGCGATCCACTTCTTCGACCCGTCGAACGAGAAGATGGCCGCCAAGATCCCGCAGATGGTCGGCACGGTCGACGTGCTGCTGGGCAACCTCGAGGACGCCATCAAGGCGGACAACAAGGAGGCCGCCCGCGCGGGTCTGGTGTCGATCGCGAAGGGCACCGACTTCGGCCCCACCCAGCTGTGGACCCGGATCAACTCCCTCGACAGCCCGTGGGTGCTCGACGACCTCACCACGCTCGTCACCGAGATCGGCGACAAGCTCGACGTCATCATGGTCCCCAAGGTGCAGGGCGCCGAGGACATCCACTACGTCGACCGGATCCTCGCCCAGCTCGAGGCCCGCGCCGGCCTCACCCGGCCTATCCTCGTCCACGCCATCCTGGAGACCGCCCGCGGCGTCGCCGAGGTGGAGAACATCGCCCTGGCCAGCCCCCGCATGCAGGGCATCTCGCTCGGCCCCGCCGACCTGGCGGCCGACCGGAAGATGAAGACCACGCGGGTCGGCGGCGGCCACCCCGGCTACCTCGTCCGCCAGGACCCGCCCAAGAACGACGTCGGCGTGGCCGACATCAACGGCCAGCGCGCGATCTTCCAGCAGGACCTGTGGCACTACACGATCGCCAAGATGGTCGACGCCTGCGCGGCCGCCGGGATCTACCCCTACTACGGCCCGTTCGGCGACATCACCGACGTCGTCGCGGCCGAGGACCAGTTCCGCAACGCCTTCCTGCTCGGCTGCGTCGGCACCTGGTCGCTGCACCCCAAGCAGATCGAGATCGCCAACCGGGTCTTCTCCCCCTCGGTCGAGGACATCAGGCACGCCCGCCGTGTGGTCGCCGCCATGGGCGACGGCACCGGCGCGGTCATGCTCGACGGCAAGATGGAGGACGACGCGTCGCTCAAGCAGTGCCTCGTGCTCGTGAAGCTCGCCGAGGAGCTCGCCGCGATCGACCCGAAGCTCAAGGAGACCTACGACGCGATCGAGATCGAGGGAGCGAGCGCATGAGCATCGACGCCACCTTCCGGCCCCGCCGGTCCGTCCTCTACATGCCCTCCTCCAACGAGCGGGCGCTGGAGAAGGCCAAGACGATCCCCGCCGACGCCCTCATCCTCGACCTCGAGGACGCCGTCGCCCCCGACGCCAAGGCGTCCGCGCGGGAGAACGCCGTCGCCGCGGTCGCCAGCGGCGAGTACGGCGCCAAGGAGCTGACCATCCGGATCAACGGCGCCGACACCGAGTGGCATGCCGACGACCTGCGCGCCGCGGCGGCGGTCGGCCCGGACGCGATCGTGGTGCCGAAGGTCAACAGCGCGTCGGCGGTGCAGTCGCTGGTCGCGTCGCTCCAGGCGGCCGGCGCTCCGGAGAAGACGAAGCTGTGGGCGATGATCGAGTCGCCGTACGCGATCCTGCACGCGGAGGAGATCGCCGCCGCCTCCGACCGCCTCACCGTGCTCGTGCTCGGCACGAACGACCTGGTGAAGGAGCTCTTCATCGACCACGTCCCCGGGCGTGAGCCGCTGATGACGTCGCTGCAGCTGGCCGTGCTGGCCGCGCGCGCGACCGGCAAGGCCATCCTCGACGGCGTCTACAACGACGTGAAGAACGAGGAGGGGTACGCCGCCGAGGTGCTCCAGGGCGTGCAGTACGGCTTCGACGGCAAGACCCTCATCCACCCCGCCCAGGTGCCCGGCGCGAACTCCGGCTTCGCGCCGTCCGAGGAGGCCGTCGCGAGCGCCGAGGGCCTGATCGAGGCGTGGAACAGCGGCAACGGCGGCGTGGTCACCTACAACGGCAAGATGGTCGAGTCGCTGCACGTCGAGTCCGCTCGGCGCACGCTCGCCATCGCCCGCGCCATCGCCGACCTGGGTTGACCGGCACTCGCCGGCCGAGGGCATGTCTCCTTTGTTCGGGGGGCATGTCTCTAGTCTGTTGCTCGTGACGCTCCTCACGGGACATCGTTGATCCCACGTGTCCCAGATGCCTGACGAGCGGGATCCGCTGAAGCCGTTCGCGGACATCCTCGACGTGTTCCGCACCATCGCGGTCACCGGCACCGTCGAGCCCGACCCGACCGCGGCATCCCTGGATCTCGACGCCATCCTCCGCGGTCCGCTGCCGGTCGAGGAGCCCGCGCCGCCCGCCCCGCGGGTCGAGGTCGCCCCCGAGCCAGAGCCCGAGCCTGACCCTGAGCCGGTCGACGAGATGGCGTCCCCGTCACCTGCGGCCGACGCCACGCAGGGGCAGGAGCCGGAGACGGTCGAGCAGCTCGAGGCCGAGTCGGAGCCCTCATCCGAGCCGGAGCCCGAGACGAACGAGGAGCCGGCGGCCGCACCGACGGCCGTGCCCGCGGCCGGCGGCCCCGCGCCGGAGGCGGTCGCCGGCCTGATCGACCTCCAGGCCATCATCGACGCCGCCTCGGCCGCGATCGCCGAGATCGACGGGGAGGCCCCGTCGACGCCGACGGCCACGGCGCCGCACCTGGACTCCGCCACGCTCGCGGCTCTGCTCGCCGGGCTCGAGGTGCCCACGGACGACACCGTCGCGACCGGGGCACACTCCACGCAGGTCGACGAGCCCGCCGCCGGGCTCGCCCCATCCACCGAGCAGGAACCCCACCTCGGTGGGGATGTCGCGGCGCCCGGGACCCCGCCCACCGACGAGAGCCCCACCGAGGTGGGGTCGGTGCTCGAGCCGACGGCGGAGCCCGCGTTCGCCGAGCCCGCTCCGGAGGCCGCCACCGGGCCGACCGGCGAGGCGGATCCGACCCGGGAGCCTCGCGCGTCCGTCGACGCGGCCCCGGAGCCCGACGACGGGGTCGAGCGCTGGATGCCCGACCCCGCCACGGACGCGGCGGCGGCCGTCGTGGCCGCGTTCGCGCTCCAGCAGGCGGAGCGTGCGGAGCTGGCCGCACTGACCGAGACGCCGGCGAGCCCGCCCGTCGCACCCGCCCCGAAGACCCCGAAGGCGCCCCGGACACCGAAGACCCCGAAGACCCCGAGGCCGCCCCGGACCTTCTGGACGCCGAAGAGGGTCGAGCCACTCGCTCCCCCCGAGCTCCCTGCGGAGGCCGAGCCCACGACGGAGGCCGAGCCCACGACGCCGGTCGAACAGGCCGAGCAGCAGACCCAGCAGCCGGCCGAGCTCGCGACACCGGTGATCGAGCCGGTGGCCGACGTTCCCGCGGACGTCGAGTCGCCTTCCGCCGGCGAGGTCGATCCCGCCGACGCGTCGCTCCCCCTCGACGAGGCAGTCGCCGTCGTCGATGCTCCCGCCGAGACCGCACCGACCACCGAGGCCGGCACCGAGGTCGCGGCGGCCGCTGAGGCCGCCGCGAC
>NZ_JASGDD010000123.1:0-4116 GCF_047607365.1 Nocardioides sp.
ATGCCGCCCGCGAGGCGGCCGAGCAGGCCGTCGCCGCCCGCGTCCAGGAGGCGATGGCGGCGGTCGCCGAGCGCGAGGCCGCCGAGGCGCGTACGACGGAGGCCCTCGCCCGAGTCCAGGAGGCGGCGGCCGCCGCCACGGAGGCCCACCGGCTCCGCGTCCAGGCCGAGGACCGGGCCGAGCGGGTCGCCATCGACCGGCAGGCGATCGAGTCCTCGATCCGTCACCAGACCGAGCTCGTCGAGGCCTCGCTCTCCGAGCGACTGGCGGCCGAGCAGCGGGCCGCCGAGCTCGCCGCCGAGTTGGTGGCGCTGCGGAGCGCCGTCGTCGACGCGCTCCGCGAGAAGGGCGGCAAGCGGACCCTTGCGGCGTTGCAGACCGCCGTCGACACGGTCGCGGGCGATGGGGCGGCGGGGGGCACGCCGTCGACAGACGGGTCCGCCGTACGCAAGGCCCCACTCGACGTGAGGGAAGCCCCCACTCGACGTGAGGGAAGCCCCCACTCGACGGGTGGGGGACTCGGGCGGCTGTCGCCGGTCTCCTCCCGCGCGATCGGCGAGGTGAGCGTGGACGACGAGGGGATGCTGACGATGCCGGGGGGTGCGACGTTCGACCTCTACGACAAGGGCACCACGATCCAGGTCCAGGGCAAGCCCGGTCAGCGGCGCTGGAAGGTCGACGTGGTGTCGGCGGCGGGCGTCTCGGCCACCGTCGACCCGCGGCTGACCGACCCGGAGGAGTTCACCCGCGAGCTGCTCCGCTGGCGCCCCGAGCTCGCCGGCTGAGCCCCCGTCAGCGGCGGCGGCGCTGGGCCTCGATCAGGCTCTCCTGGAGGTCGACCGTCCCGTCGTTGAGGGTCCACGAGCCGTCCGAGCCGAGGATCCACGCCTTGGTCTCCTCGGCGAAGGCCTGGTCGAGCAGGTGGCCGAGCGCCGCCACATGGTCGGCGAGCGGTATCCGCACCAGCACCTCGACGCGGCGGTCGAGGTTGCGGTGCATCATGTCCGCCGACCCGATCCAGGCGACGGGATCGCCGCCGTTCTCGAAGCAGAAGACCCGCGAGTGCTCGAGGAAGCGCCCGAGGATCGAGCGGACCTCGATGGTCTCCGACAGGCCCGGCACGCCGGGCCGCAGCGCGCAGATGCCGCGCACCAGGAGCTGCACGGACACGCCGGCCTGCGAGGCGAGGTAGAGCGCGTCGATGACCGCCTCGTCGACGACGGAGTTGGCCTTGAGCCGGATCCGCGCGGCCCGGCCCGCGCGGTGATGCGCGATCTCACCGTGGATCTGGGCGATGAGACCGTCGCGGACCGAGTCGGGGGCGACCAGCAGCTGGTCGTACTTCGCCTGACGCGACCATCCGGACAGGTTGTTGAAGAGGTGGGCGACGTCCTCGCCGATGGCCTCGTCGGTCGTGATCAGGCCGAAGTCCTCGTACATGCGCGAGGTCTTGGGGTTGTAGTTGCCCGTGCCGATGTGGGTGTAGCGACGGATGCCGCCGCCGTACTGCCCCTCGTCGCGGACCACCATGGCGAGCTTGCAGTGCGTCTTGAGGCCGACGAGCCCGTAGACGACGTGACAGCCGGCCTGCTCGAGCTTGCGCGCCCAGCGGATGTTCGCCTGCTCGTCGAAGCGCGCCTTGATCTCGACCAGGACGAGCACCTGCTTGCCGGCCTCGGCGGCGTCGATGAGGGCGTCGATGATCGGCGAGTCGCCCGAGGTGCGGTAGAGCGTCTGCTTGATCGCGAGCACGTGCGGGTCGGCCGCTGCCTGCTCGATGAAGCGCTGCACCGAGGTGGCGAACGAGTCGTAGGGGTGGTGGAGGAGCACGTCGCGACGCCGGGCGGCCTTGAAGACGTCGACCGGGGCGGCCGACTCGACCTCGGCCAGCCGGTGGTGGGTCGTGGGGACGAAGGCGGGGTACTTCAGCTCGGCGCGGTCGAGATCGGCGATGCCGTGCAGCCCGCGCAGGTCGAGCGGGCCGGGGAGCCGGAAGACCTCCGCGTCGGCGACGCCGAGCTCGCTCACCAGCAGCGACAGCACCGACTCGGAGATGGTGGCCTCGACCTCGAGGCGGACGGGCGGGCCGAAGCGCCGGCGCAGCAGCTCCTTCTCCAGCGCCGCGAGGATGCTCTCGGCGTCGTCCTCCTCGACCTCCAGATCCTCGTTGCGGGTGACCCGGAAGGTGTGGACCTCGAGGATCTCCATGCCGGGGAAGAGCCGCTTGAGGTGCTCGCCGATGACGTCCTCGAGCGGCACGAAGCGGTCGTTGCCCAGCGGCACGAAGCGGGTGAAGTTCGAGGGCACCTTCACGCGCGCGAAGTGCTCCTTGTCGGTCTTCGGGTCGCGCAGCAGGATCGCGAGGTTGAGCGAGAGCCCGCTGATGTAGGGGAACGGGTGGGCGGGGTCCACGGCGAGCGGCGTCAGCACCGGGAAGATGCGCTCCTTGAAGAGCCGCTTGCAGTGCTTCTGCTCCGCGTCGCTGAGGTCGGCCCAGCGGACCAGCTCGATGCCCTCCTTCCACAGCGCCGGCATCACCTGGTCGGTGAAGACGGCCGCCTGCCGCTCGCTGAGCACCGCGGTCGTCGACCAGATCTGGTCGAGCACCTCGCGCGGCATCAGGCCGGACGCGGCGCGGACGGCGAGGCCGGCGGCGATCCGCCGCTTGAGGCCGGCAACGCGGACCATGAAGAACTCGTCGAGGTTGGAGGTGAAGATCGCCAGGAAGCGGACCCGCTCGAGCAGCGGCAGCCGCTCGTCCTCGGCCAGCTCCAGCACGCGCTGGTTGAACTTGAGCCAGGAGAGCTCCCGGTCGAGGAACCGCTCGTCGAACTCCTCGACGGCCGCGAGCGCCTCGTGGTCGGGCAGGTACGGCGGCTCGACGTCGTACGAGCCCACGTGCGCCGCCGCGCCCGGCTCGGCCTCCGGCACCTCCAGCGTCATGGGACAAGGGTATGTCCTAGGTTAGACGGGTGAGCATCCTTTCCAAGCCCGTCGACGTCGCCGGGTCCCTCGCTTTCGGCATGGTGGGCGGCGCGATCTCCACCTCGGAGAAGGTCACCTTCACGACCGCGATGGGCCTGCCCGACACGGTGCAGCGGCGGCTCGCCGGCCGGCCCGTGGTCAAGGACGGCCAGACCCTGGCCGCCGACGTCCAGCTGATGCTCAAGCTGGCCAAGATCGCCGGCCCGGCGGTGGAGTCGCTGCCGGTCGAGAAGGGCCGCGTCGCACTGCTGCGACAGGCGATCCTCGCCGGAGGCGAGGAGCCGATCGGCAAGGTCCAGACCGTGTGGGCGGACGAGTGCCGTGCCCGGCTCTACACCCCGACGTCGGCGATCGACAGCGACGAGCCGGGCCCGCTGCTGGTCTTCTTCCACGGCGGCGGGTTCATCTACGGCGACCTCGACAGCCACGACGCGCCGGTGCGCTTCCTGAGCGAGCAGTCGGGGGTGCGCGTCCTATCGGTCGAGTACCGGCTCGCTCCCGAGCACCCCTTCCCGGCCGCGTACGGCGACGCGCTCCGGGCCTTCGCCTGGGCCTACGAGCACGCCGCGGCCCTGGGCGTGGACCAGCGACGGATCGCGGTCGGCGGCGACTCCGCCGGCGGCAACCTCGCCGCCGGCGTCGCGCTGGCGGCGCGCTCGGCATGCGCCTTCCAGCTGCTCGTCTACCCCGTGACGGAGGCTGTCGGCGCCTCGACCGCGTCACGGGCCACCTTCGGCGAGGGGTTCTACCTGACGACGACCTTCATGGAGCTGGCGACGCTGCACTACGTCGAGAGGGGCGAGGACCCGAAGGACCACCGCATCGCCCCGCTCTACGCGGACGTGCCGGAGGACGTCGCACGGGCCTTCGTCGCGACGGCCGGCTTCGACCCGCTGCGCGACGAGGGCGAGGCCTACGCCCGCAAGCTCGCCAAGGCCGGAGTCGAGGTGGAGTCCTGGCGCTACAGCGACCAGATCCACGGCTTCCTCAACACGCTCCTCGTGCCCTCCTCGCGCCTGGCCGTCGCCGACATCGCGGTGGCGCTGCGGAAGGCGCTCGCCTGACCCGCCGAGTGGGGCTTCCCCTCACCCCGAGTGGGGGCGAGCCTCGCCCCCACTCGGGGTGAGGGGA
>NZ_JASGDD010000124.1:0-61502 GCF_047607365.1 Nocardioides sp.
CCGGCCCGGCGACCGGCTCGCGGGGCGCCGCGCGGTCCGCGACCCGCAGGTCGTGGGAGGCGTCGGGCAGGCGGGCGATGGCGGCGCTGTTGATCGCCAGCACGGTCGCGGTGCCCCACGGCAGCCAGCGCACGACCTCGGTCGAGCCGAACGCCAGCGCGATGCCGCCCAGGAGAGCGCCGATCGTGAAGCCGAGGTTGATCGCGGAGTAGATGTGCGCCTGGGTCTGCACCCGCTCGGCAGGTGGCAGCACGTCGAGGGTGTAGGCGCGGTTGGCACTCTCGCCGGCAGCGCCCACGACCTCGAACACGACGGCGAAGACGACGTAGGTGAGGAAGCTGTCGACCCACGGCATGGTCACGAACGCGACGGCGAGGAGCGCTTCGGCCAGCCACCACACCCGCTTCGGCCCGGCCAGGTCGACGAGGCGGCCGGCCGGGTAGGCGCCGATGCTCCGCGCAACGAGGGCGATCGTGATCGCGAGCCCGACGCTGCCCGGCGAGATGCCGACCACCTTGAGCAGGAAGACGGCGCTGACGGTGTCGAACGCGCCCTGGCCGGTGCGGCTCAGCAGCGACTGGAGGGCGAGTCGCCGGGACATCGGCGTGGGTGGGACGAGCTCGGCGAGCACACGCGGGAGGCGGGGCCGGGACGAGCGCCGAGACGAGGTGGAGGGCATCGGAGGCATCCGACCACGGCGGGCTACGGTGAGTCACGTGGATAACGCCGGCCCCAGCGCGATCGAGGTCGTCGCGCGGGTCGCGGACTGGCTGGCGGCTCCGGGCGAGCCCGCGCCGTGGGTCGTGGAGACGTCGGGCTCGACCGGAGCGCCGAAGCAGGTGCTGCTCTCGCGGCGCGCCGTGCTGGCGTCGGCGGAGCGGTCGGCGCGCCGGCTCGGCGGTGCGGGCCGGTGGCTGCTGGCGCTGCCGCCGTCGTACGTCGCCGGGCTCAACGTCGTCGTGCGCTCCCTCGTCGCGGGGCGGCCGCCGGTGGTGGTCGGGGACCGGCCGTTCGCCGAGGCGGTGGAGGAGGCGGAGCCCGGCGCGTTCGCCTCGCTCGTGCCGACCCAGCTCGCCCGGCTCCTGGGATCGGCCGCGGACGCCGCCGCGCTCGCGACGCTGCACACGGTCCTGCTCGGTGGGGGGCCGATCGACCAGCGGCTGCGCCGGAGGGCGGCCGAGGCCGGGGTCCGCGTCGTCGCGACCTACGGATCGGCCGAGACCTGCGGCGGCTGCGTCTACGACGGCGTGCCGCTCGACGGGGTCGGCCTCGCGCTGGGGGAGCGGGGCCGCGTCCGGATCGCCGGTCCCACCCTCGCGGACGGCTACGGGGATCCGCTGCTCACGGCCGAGAGCTTCGTCGACGGGTGGTTCCTCACCTCCGACGCCGGGCGGATCGACGAGGACGGGCGCCTGCAGCTGCTCGGTCGTCTCGACGACGTGGTCGTCACCGGCGGCGTCAACGTCCCCGCCCCGGCCGTCGCCGCCCGCCTCCGCGAGCACCCGTCGGTCGGGGCCGCCGAGGTGCTCGGCGTCCCCGACGAGGAGTGGGGCAACCGCCTCGTCGCCTTCATCACCCCGAGTGGGGCCTCGGGTTCGCCGAGTGGGGCCTCGGGTTCGCCGAGTGGGGCCTCCGGTTCGCCGAGTGGGGCCTTGGTCGCCGAGCTCCGCGACTGGGTGAGCGCCGAGCGTCCTCGGTCGTGGGCGCCGAGGCAGGTCGTGCTCGTGGACGAGATCCCCCTGCTGGCCAACGGCAAGACCGACCGACTCGCTCTCAAGGCCCTACTCGATCACGCGCAAGGCCCCACTCGGCGCGGGGGAGGCCCGATTCGGCGATGAGAGTCTTCTCGATCCCGATGCGGACGCGGTTCCGGGGGATCACCGTGCGCGAGGGGGTGCTCCTCCGTGGACCGGCGGGGTGGGGCGAGTGGAGCCCGTTCCTCGACTACGACTCGCCCGCGGAGGTGGCGCCGTGGCTGGCGGCGGCGCGCGAGGCGGCCGACCTGGGCTGGCCCACGCCGCTGCGCGACAGCGTCCCCGTCAACGTGACCGTCCCCGTGGTCGCGCCCGAGCGGGCGCACGCGATCGTGCTCGCCGGGGGCTGCCGGACCGCCAAGGTCAAGGTCGGCGAGTCGTCCCTGGCCGAGGACGCGGCCCGGCTCGAGGCGGTCCGCGACGCGCTCGGCCCGGGCGGGCGGATCCGGATCGACGTCAACGGGCTGTGGGACGTCGACACGGCGGTCGCCGCGATCAAGGAGCTGGACCGAGCGGCCGGAGGACTGGAGTACGTCGAGCAGCCGGTCGCCGCGGTCGAGGACCTCGCCGCCGTACGACGTCGCGTGGACGTGCCGATCGCGGCGGACGAGTCGATCCGCCGAGCCGAGGATCCCCTGCGGGTGAAGGCCCTGGAGGCGGCGGACGTCGCGGTGCTCAAGGTGCAGCCGCTCGGGGGCGTGCGGGCGTGCCTGCGGATCGCCGAGCGGATCGGGCTGCCGGCGGTGGTGTCCAGCGCTCTGGAGACCAGCATCGGCATCGCGGCGGGCGTCGCACTGGCGGCGGCCCTGCCGGAGCTGCCCTACGCGTGCGGGCTGGCGACGGTGCAGCTCCTCGCCGACGACATCGCCGCCGCCTCGCTGGTGCCCGTCGACGGTGCCCTCCCCGTGATCCGGCCGGCACCCGACGAGCTCGCGCTGGAGCGCCTCGCCGCCACTCCCGAGCGCACCGGGTATTGGGAATCCCGGCTGCGCTCGGTGCAGGATCGGCCTCTGTGAACGCGTCGACCGAGCTCGCCCGTGCCGCGGTCGCCGCCCTCATCGAGGCCGGCGTCCGCGAGGTCGTGCTGGCGCCCGGATCGCGCAACGCCCCCCTGGCGCTGGCCGCCTACGACGCCGAGCGCGCGGGCGCCCTCCGGCTGCACGTCCGGATCGACGAGCGCAGCGCGGGCTTCCTGGCGCTGGGGCTCACGAAGGCGGGCCGCCGCGCGGCGGTGGTGTGCACCAGCGGCACGGCCGCGGCCAACCTGCACCCCGCGATGCTCGAGGCGGCTCATGCCGGGCTCCGGCTGGTGGCCGTCACCGCCGACCGGCCGGCACGGCTGTGGGGCACCAGCGCCAACCAGGCCACCGATCAGGTCGGTCTCTTCACTCCGCTCACGCCGACGCACGACGTCAGCGCGCCGGGTGACCACGACCTGCGGGAGGCCGCCAGGACGACCGGCGGCCCGCTGCACTGGAACCTCCGGTTCGACGAGCCGCTGCTGCCCGACGCCCCCGAGGAGCGCTGGGTGCCGGACCTTGGCCCCCACTCGGCTGAGGGGAGGCCCCACTCGGCTGAGGGGAGGCCCCACTCGGTGGTCATCGACGCCGGCCCGTCGGCCCCGCGGACCGTCGTCGTCGCGGGCGACGACGCCGGACCGCAGGCCCGACGGCTCGCCGAGAGGGCCGGCTGGCCGCTGCTCGCGGAGCCCTCGAGCGGATCGCGCACCGGCGACAACGCCCTCCGGTCCTACCGCCTGCTGCTCGCCGACGACGGCCCCCTCCGCGACGAGATCGAGCGCGTCGTCGTCTTCGGCCGGCCCACGCTCTCCCGCCCCGTGAGCCGCCTCCTCGCCGATCCCAAGGTGGAGGTCTGGGCCGCGACGACCGCCGGTCGATGGGGTGAGCGGCCCTTCACCGTCGCCCGCGCCTTCGACCCGGCCGACACCGCCCTGCGCCCCGATCGCGAGGGCTCGACCGACGAGGACGCCACGCGATGGCTGACGACCTGGCGCGAGGCGGACGCGTCGGTGTCGCGCCAGCTCGACCGCCTGGTCGCGACCGAGCCGGGCCTCACCGCCCACGAGGTCGCCGCCGTCGTTGCCGCCGCCCTCCCGGCGGGCGGCCAGCTGGTCGTCGGGGCCTCCAACCCGATCCGCGACCTCGACGTGATGCACCGCCCGACCGGGGTCGGCGAGCGCCGCAAGATCATCGCCAACCGCGGCCTGTCGGGGATCGACGGCGTCGTGTCGACCGCCGTCGGCGCCGCCATCGCCCGCGCGCACGGACCGACCATCGCCCTGCTGGGCGACCTGACCTTCCTCCACGACGCCAACGGCCTCGTCATCGGGCCCGGCGAGCCGCGCCCCGAGCAGCTCACGCTGGTCGTCGTCAACGACGACGGCGGCTCGATCTTCGCGAGCCTCGAGCAGGGCGCCACGGCCTACGCGGACCGGTTCGAGCGGCTCTTCGCGACGCCCCACCACGTGAGCATCGAGCAGCTGTGTGCGGCCACGCGCACGCCGTACCTGCGAGCGGAGAGCCGGGTCGAGCTCGAGCACGCCCTCGCCAGCGCCGGCGGCGGCATCGAGGTGATCGAGGCCGTCGTCGACCGCGCCGGCCGTCGCGTCCTCGACGCCCGCATCCGGGACCTGCGGCCATGAGCACGACGACGAGCCCCGCGCAGCGGCTCCTCCTCGGCGTCGGAGGCATGGTCATCGTCCTCATCGCCGCGATCCTCATCGCGACGCGCATCCCCGCGGACTCGGTCGGACGCGACGACGCGCCGACCATCACCGTCGGCGACCTCACCGCCGCACGCGTCAGGATCCGCGTCAACGGCGTGCGCAGCGCGGCGGTCACGCCGCTGCACCCCGGCGACCTGATCACCCTGCACGCCCGGATCACCAACGCCGGCAAGGCATCGCTGTGGACCCGCACCGCGCTCGACTTCGCCGGCACCGATCCCGAGCTGGCCGAGCACCTCTACGTCTACGACGGCGTCGTGCCGACCGGGATGGCGCTCACGGCGGCGATCGACCTGACCGACCCGATCACCTTCCCCGGGTACGTCGGAACCGCGGCCGACACCGGCCTCGCCAACCAGCCGTTCGTCCTCGACGGCACCGAGCAGGCCGAGACGGCCGGGATCGGCGAGTATCCCCTCGCCGTCGCGATCTACCTCGACCCGTCGACGCCCCAGGAGCTGCTGGGGCGTGCGCTCACCCTCGTCGCGACGGTCGAGTCGGCGGGCTACCGCGACAACGCCGACGGTCCCGACGAGGGCGACTGGACGGACGGCCCGTCGGTCTCGCTGGGCTGATCCCGAGGCTGATCCCGGGGCTCGGCCGCGTCGCGCACCAGCCACATCGCGCCCGTGACGGCCGCCAGCCCGGCCCAGCTCCACTGCGGCTGGGCGGCAAGGGTGTCGAAGACCGGCGTGAAGACCGGCGTGGTCTGCCGCCAGATGGCCTGGACCCAGTCCGCGACGGCCAGGAGCGCGAGCCCGCACACCACCCAGACCAGCAGGCGGTAGTCCCGGCTCGCGCTGGCCACGTAGAGCAGCGGCGCGACGGCCACGATCGCGACGAGCTGCGCCGCCTCGATCCCGAGGTCGAAGCCCAGCACCGCCCGCAGCGTGTCGTCCAGACCGAGGTGCATCTCGAGGATCGTGGTCGCGAACGCGCTGCCGTGGACCAGGCCGAAGGCCGCCGCGATGAGCGCCTCGCCGCGATCGACCAGGGGCCGTACGGCGTGGACCGCGGCGACCGCGATCGACAGCGCCACCAGCGTCTCCACCGGCCGCTCGGGCACCGAGAGCACCTTGAGCGAGATCAGCAGCAGGGTGAGCGAGTGGCCGACGGTGAAGGCGGTCGCCACGATCAGCACGTTGCCGGCGGTCGCGAGGGCGCCGCGGACGCCGCGCCGCCCGCGCCGGCGTACCCGCCTCGGGACCGGGATCAGGAGCATCGTGAGGAAGAGCAGGTGGTCGTAGCCGGTCGCGATGTGGGTCATGCCGAGGCCGATCATGTGGCCGAGGTCGACGCTGCTCCTCTCCGCGTACGCCGACGGCCGCATCGCCACGTCCAGCGTCGGGTCCTGCGCCATGATCACGCCCACCAGATGGGTGGTGCCTGCCACGACGGCGGAGACGACGATCTTGTGACTCGGGACCGCACCCGTGAGCAGCGTCCAGGTCAGCGAGACCGTGCTCGGGTCGGTGGCGGCGGCGGTGAGCGTGACGTCGATCGACGGGTAGCCGTTGAGCGTGCCCAGCGCCACCTGCCTCACCTCGAGGGTCGTCGGCGCCCCGTCGGCCAGCAGCGTCGCGCCGTCGAGCACCCCGGCCGTCACGTCGTCGGCGATGCCGGCGACTCCGGCCGTCGTCGCGTTGACGCTCTCGCCGGTGCCGAGCTCGTACTCGCTGACCGGGATCTGCGCGGCGAGGGTCACCTCGGTCGCCGAGCTGCTCACCGTCACGGTGGTCCACGGGGCGGGATGCGCCTCGGCCCGCGACGGTGCCAGCAGGGAGGCGAGCGCCAGCGCGACGACGGCGACCGGCAGGCGCGCGAGGAGGGGCATGCGCCCATCGTGTGGCCTCGGCGGCGGGCGGATCCACCCTCACACCATTCCCTCAGGAAAGCCTCAGAGCACTGACCGTCACGCGCCGCCGATTCCGGGACACGATGAGCGCCATGAGCAGAGCCCTGAAGCGCATGACGCCCCTTCTCGTGGCCGGGCTGCTGGCGACCGGCGTGGCGGTCGCCAGCTCCGAGGCCGACGACACCACCGCCACCTCCAGCGGCGGGCAAGAGGTCACGAACGCGGTGGTGGTCGCGGCCAACGCGTTCCTCGACTCGTTGAGCAGCTCGCAGAAGTCGGCGGTGCAGTACGGCTACAGCGCGACCCGGACGATCTCGGGCACGACCTACCCGGCGAAGTACATCTGGTCCAACCTGCCCGTCGACACCAGCGGCAGCAGCACGAGTGCCACCGCGCGCAACGGGCTCAGCCTCTCCTCGCTCACCTCCGCGCAGCAGGCGCTGGCACTCAAGGTGATCGAGGCCGAGCTGAGCGACCAGGGCTACGCGAAGGAGGAGGCGCTCCGGCTCGCCGACGACAACCTCAAGAGCAACGGCGGCGGCTCGGCCTACGGCTCGGGGCTCTACTACATCTCCTTCTTCGGCACGCCGTCGACGACCGACGAGTTCTTCGTGCAGTTCAGCGGACACCACATGGCGATCAACGCCGACTTCCACGGCGACACGATCGCGATCAGCCCGGAGTTCGTCGGGGTGGAGCCGCAGACCTTCACCTCCGGCTCCACGACCTACACCCCGCTCGCCGGGGAGCGGGACGCCGTCTTCGCGGTGCTCGACAGCCTCAGCAGCACGCAGAAGACCAGCGCCAAGCTGTCGGGCTCGTTCTCCGACGTGGTGATGGGGCCGAGGACCGAGAGCAACTCCTTCCCGACGGCCAACGGCAGCCTCCTGGTCGGCAGCCTGAGCAGCACCCAGCAGGCGCTGGTCACCGCGGCGATCAAGGCCTGGGTGGGCGACTTCGCGGATGAGGCGGCGGACGACTACCTGAGCGCCTACACCAGCTCCTCGGCGTACGCGCAGACCTACATCAGCTGGGCCAACAACATGGACACCACGCTCTCGGCCGGCACCAAGGCGACCACGGGCAGTGCCTACTTCCGCATCTCCGGTCCCCGGGTGTGGATCGAGTACATCCACCAGTCCGGCGTCGTCTACCAGAGCCAGATGCACATCCACTCGGTCTTCCGCGACAAGTCGTGGGACTACAAGGCGGGCACGGCGGCGAGCACGAGTACGACGACCGCGACCGCGACGGGCTCCGCCACGGCTACGGCGTCCGCGACGACCGCGACCTCCAGCGCCGCGGCCACGACGAGCGCGGCTGGGACGACGAGCGCGGCTGCGACGACCAGTGCCGCGGCGACGACCAGCGCCGCGGCGACCACGACGGCGACCACGACGGCGACCGCGACGGCGACCACGACGGCGACCACGACGGCGAAGCAGGCCAGCGCCATCGCGCTCAAGGTCACCAAGAAGAGGATCAAGCGCGGCAAGCGCGAGGTGGTCAGGATCCGGCTCGCGCCGGGCGCGGCGTCGGGCGTGGTCAAGATCCTCGTGGACGGCGCGGTGGCGCGCTACGTGAGCGTGCCGGCGGGCAGGGCGGGCACCTGGATCTCGGTGACGCTCCCGCGCAAGGGCAAGGGCACCCACGTCGTCCGCGCGGTCTTCATGGGCTCCTCGACCTACGCGGCCTCCACCTCCGTGCGCCGCACCTTCAAGGTCACCTGAGGACGGAGCCGGGCCGACCCCACGCCGTCTCAGGGTCGTCTCACCACCCCTCGCTAGGCTGCTCGGCATGCGGATCACGAAGTTCGGCCACGCCTGCGTGCGCCTCGAGGTCGTGACGCCGGCCGGCACCTCGGTCGTCGTGATCGACCCGGGCATGTTCACCTCCCCCGAGGCGCTCGAGGGGGCCGACGCCGTACTCGTCACGCACGAGCACCCCGATCACTACACCCCGGAGCTGCTCGCGTCGACCGACGCCCCGATCTTCACGATCGACGCTGTCGCAACGAAGGTCCGCGGCGAGGCCCCCGAGGTCGCCGAGCGGATCACCCTGGTCGCGCCGGGCGAGGCGTTCACCGCTGCCGGGGTCGCCGTCACCACGGTCGGAGAGCTGCACGCGGTGATCCACCCCGAGTTCCCGCGGTTCCACAACTCCGGCTACCTGCTGACCGAGGAGGGCGGCGCGACCGCCTTCCACCCGGGCGACGCCCTCACCGCCCCCGACGGGATCGTCCCCGACGTGCTCTTCGCCCCCGTCTCCGCGCCGTGGGCCAAGGCGAGCGAGCTGATCGACTTCGCCCGCTCCGTGGGCGCGCCGCACAGCGTCGCCATCCACGACCGGATCTACTCCGACGCCGGCTCGGCGATTTTCGACAACCAGATCAAGCAGCTCCTCGCGGAGCACCAGACCTACACCCGGCTCGCCGACGGCGCCGACCTCTGACCACGTACTGAGGGGACACCCATGACCATCTACGCCGTCACCTACGTCTACCACCCCTCCGAGGACGACGCCCGGGCACAGCTGCGCCCCGAGCACCGCGAGTGGCTCGCCGCGCAGGAGGGCCTGCTGCTCTCCGGCCCGACCGACGACGGCGCCCTGCTCATCTGGGAGGGCGCGTCTGTGGCCGAGGTCGAGGAGAGCCTCGACGGCGACCCGTTCTGGGCCGAGGACCTCGTCGCCGAGCGGGCCGTCGTCGAGTGGAAGCCGGTCACCGGCCCCTGGCGCGAGCCCCTCGGCCTCGACTGAGACGCCCTCGGTACGCTGACGGTGTGCCGCCCACCCTGATCGCGACCTCGGTTCCGATCGGGCTGGACGAGGCCGAGGATCTCATCGCCCAGCTGCCGGAGGACGGGCCGCTCTCCTGGGTGCGGCGCGGCGAGGGGCTGGTCGGCTGGGGCGTGGCCGCGCAGGTGCGTACGTCGGGCCCGACCCGCTTCGCCGACGCCGCGAAGTGGTGGGCCGAGCTGGTTGCCCAGTCCCAGGTCGACGACCGCGTCAACGAGCCCGGATCCGGTCTGGTCTCCTTCGGCTCCTTCGCCTTCGCCGACATCGGCACGGACGCCGAGTCGATCCTGACCGTCCCCGAGGTGGTCATCGGCCGGCGTGGCGGGCAGGCGTGGAGGACGAGGGTGAGGAGGAGCGGGTCGGGCGGAGACCTTGCCCCGGCCGTTGGCTCGCTGCACGACAGCGGCGAAGCCGCGGGCGTGCAGCGAGGGCAGGCGCAGGGAAGGCCGGGGCAAGGTCTCCGCCCGAGCCGCGGCAGCCTCACCGAGGGCCCCGGCTCACTGACCCCCGAGGCATGGAGGCACGCCGTCGCGGAGGCCACCCGGCGGATCAACGACGGCGAATTGGAGAAGGTCGTCCTCGCCCGCGACGTGACCGCGGTCGCCGGCCCGGACGATGCGCCGCTCGACGTACGCACTCCGCTGGCGCACCTCGCCGAGCACTACCCGATGTGCTGGACCTTCCACGTCGACGGGCTCTTCGGCGCCACCCCCGAGCTGCTGGTCCGCCGCGAGCGCGGCCTGGTGACCAGCCGCGTCCTCGCCGGCACGCTCAGCCCGGCCCAGGGCGAGGCCGCCGAGCTGTCGAGCTCCTCGAAGGACCGCGAGGAGCACGAGTACGCCGTCCGGTCGGTGGCCGACGCGCTCGAGCCCCACTGCTCGAGCATGAACGTCCCGGAGGCGCCGTACGTCCTCCACCTGCCCAACGTCATGCACCTCGCCACCGACGTCACCGGTGTGGTGCGCGATGGGATCACCAGCCTCGAGCTGGCCGCCGCCCTGCACCCGAGCGCGGCGGTCGGAGGCACGCCCCGAGCGGCGGCGGTCGCGCTGATCGCCGAGCTGGAGGGCATGGACCGCGGCCGCTACGCCGCGCCGGTCGGCTGGATGGACGCCGGCGGCGACGGGGAGTGGGGGATCGCGCTGCGCTCAGCCCAGATCGACCCGGGCGACCCTCGCCGCGTGCGGCTCTTCGCCGGCTGCGGCGTCGTAGGCTCCTCCGACCCGGCGGCCGAGCTCGCCGAGTCCGACGCCAAGCTCGTCCCGGTGCGATCGGCGCTCGGACTCTGAGGTAGCGTCGGCCAGCGTGAAGAGCCCTCGCGTGGTCCTGCCCGGCGTCGTCGCCGGCGTCCTGCTGCTGGCGGTCGCGGTCGCGTTCGCCGTCTTCCTGCCGAAGGCGCACGGCGAGACCACGCTGGTGCTGCCCGACAAGCTGCCCGGCGGCTACGTCGCCGCCGACCTCCGCGCGGCCTACGAGGGCATCGACGGCGCCACCGACGAGGACAAGGCGACCTACGCGACCGCGCAGGTGAACGCGAGGAAGTACTCCGCGAAGGCCTTCAAGGCGGCCGGCGTCGAGGGCGTCGCCCGCAACTACCTCACCAAGGACGGCTCGGAGTTCATCGCCGTCCAGCTCATCCGGGCCGACGGCGGGGCGCTCTCGCCCTACCTCTTCACCGACCCCGCCACCGCCTCGTCGGGCACCTCGCTCGACCACTACGTCAAGGCCGGCCACGCCCTCTGCATCGAGACCGGCACCGCCGACGGGTCGGGCAACGTGCAGCAGTCGGTCATCGAGTGCCAGCGCAGCGAGGACGGCCTCACCCTCCAGGTCACCACGCAGTCCAGTGCCGACGACGTGGCCAAGGCGGTCGGCAAGATCGTCGACTCGGTGTGGGACGAAGTCGCCTGAGCCGACCTCGCGACCGACACCCGCTGACATGGCCCGCGCCGACCTGGACAAGCAGCCCACCGACGTCCGCCGCATGTTCGACGCCGTCGCGCGTCGCTACGACCTGACCAACGACGTCCTCTCCCTCGGCCAGGACCGCCGCTGGCGCGGCGCCGTGGTCGAGGCCGTCGCTCCGTTGCCCGGCGAGCTGATCCTCGACCTCGCGGCCGGCACCGGGACCAGCTCCCAGCCCTTCGCGGACGCCGGGGCCGTCGTCGTACCCGCCGACTTCTCCCTCGGCATGCTCGCCGTCGGCAAGAAGGCCAAGCCCGCGCTGCCCTTCACCGCCGGGGACGGCACCAGACTGCCGTTCCGCGACGCGACCTTCGACGCCGTCACGATCAGCTTCGGGCTGCGCAACATCGTCGACCCCGCCGCCGGCCTCGCCGAGCTGCGCCGGGTGACCAGGCCGGGCGGGCGGATCGTGGTGTGCGAGTTCAGCCACCCGACCAACCGCCGCTTCCGCACGGTCTACATGGAGTACCTCATGAAGGCCCTCCCGCGGGTCGCGCGCGCGGTCTCCTCCTCACCCGACGCCTACGTCTACCTCGCCGAGTCGATCCGCGCGTGGCCCGACCAGGAGGGCCTGGCCCGCCTCCTCCGTACGGCGGGGTGGGCCCACCCGCAGTGGCGCAACCTCTCCGGCGGCATCGTCGCCCTCCACCGCGCCACCGCCTGAGGTCTGGCGCCCGGCCCCGGCTTGTGGATGAGCGGCCGCAAGGCCCGGCCGTCGGTGCTTGGGTGGGGAGGTGCCGCCGCGCTCCCGCATCCCCAAGGGAGCTCATGTCTTTGTCGATGAGACGAAGGCGCGTGAGTTCATCATGGTCGCCACCTGGGTAGGCCCGAACGAGCTGGTGAGGGCGCGACGAGCATTGCGCGCGCTCGTCCCGGGCGGTCGAGCGCGCTTGCACTTCAAGAAGCTGAGCGATTCGCAACGGCTCACAGCACTGGGAGCCATCCGAAGCCTGGGCATCACCGTGACGGTGAGTCGGGCATCCGGCCGGGACGAGGCGGCCAAGCGCGCGGAGGCGCTGAGGGCGGTTCTTGCCGCCGCCGATCGTCACGTGGCGGCCCGTGTGGTGCTTGAGACAGACGAGCCGATGGTCTGGCGCGACCTGACGCTTGCCCACGAGGTCAATTGTCCGTGTCCTGTCGTGCACCATCGAAGCGTGGAAGAGCCACTTCTGTGGGTGAGCGACGCTGTGGCGTGGTGCCTCCAGCGAGGAGGGGCATGGCCTGGACGAGTGGACGATCTTGTGGTCGCGGAATGACGCAAGCCCGGCCAAACGTCCAAGAGGGACGGCTTCCGGGCTCGCGCGCTCAGTCTGCGCCAGTTCGGTACGCCTTTCAACCAGCAATCCACTGCCGTTCTGCTCGGCGCGTCGAGAGATCCTCTTTACTCACGCTGGTGACGCGGATCACAAACGGGTGTAGAACTGAGGCAGGACGTGTTTGTGATCTGAATCACAAACTCACAATCCCTCTGAGGGAGGCCGAGGATGCATCCGTACGTGCCGATCCTGGTGCTCGTGGCGCTGGCGACGGCTTTCGCCGTGGGCTCGGTGATCATGAGTTCGCTCGTGGGTCCGAGGCGGCGCAACCGGGCGAAGCTCGATGCCTACGAGTGCGGCATCGACCCGACGCCGCAGCCGCTCGGCGGCGGTCGCTTCCCGGTGAAGTACTACGTGATCGCGATGCTCTTCATCCTCTTCGACGTCGAGATCATCTTCCTCGTCCCGTGGGCCGTGCACTTCGACGCGATGGGCACCTTCGGCCTGGTCGAGATGGTGCTGTTCGTGGGGACGGTCTTCGTCGCGTACGCCTATGTGTGGCGCCGCGGCGGCCTGGAGTGGGACTGAGGCGGCCGGCATGGGACTCGAGGAGAAGCTCCCCAGCGGGGTGCTGCTGACGACCGTCGAGGGGCTCGCCGGCTACATGCGCAAGGCCAGCTTCTGGCCGGCGACGTTCGGCCTGGCGTGCTGCGCGATCGAGATGATGACCAGCGGCGGCCCGAAGTACGACCTCGCCCGCTTCGGCATGGAGGTCTTCCGTGCCAGCCCGCGCCAGGCCGACCTGATGATCGTCGCCGGCCGGGTCAGCCAGAAGATGGCGCCGGTCCTGCGCCAGATCTACGACCAGATGCCCGAGCCGAAGTGGGTGCTCGCGATGGGCGTCTGCGCCTCGTCGGGAGGGATGTTCAACAACTACGCGATCGTCCAGGGCGTCGACCACGTCGTGCCCGTCGACATGTACCTCCCCGGCTGCCCGCCACGCCCCGAGATGCTCATCGACGCGATCCTCAAGCTGCACGAGAAGGTCCAGCACGCCAAGCTCGGCGCGCACCGCGAGGCGGAGATCGAGGAGCTCGAGACCACCCAGCGCCGGATGCTCCCGCTGATCGAGGAGCGAGGCCTCCTCCGATGAGCGACACCGCCACCACGACGGTCGAGTCGCTCGCCGTCGACATCGAGGCCCTGGACGCCATCGCCGTACGCCGGGAGGACCTGCCTCAGATCGCGCTGGCGCTCCGCGACCGTTGGGCGTTCGAGCTCTGCCTCGGCGTGACCGGCGTGCACTATCCCGACGACCCCGGCAACGAGCTGCACGCGGTCTATCACCTGCTCTCCATCAGCCGGAACCACCGGCTCCGCGTCGAGACCAGCGCGCCCGACGCGGACCCGCACCTGCCGAGCCTCGTCGGCGTGTGGCCGACGCTCGACTGGCACGAGCGCGAGGCGTGGGACATGTTCGGCCTCGTCTTCGACGGCCACCCGGCGCTGACCCGGATCCTCATGCCGGACGACTGGCCGGGCCACCCCCAGCGCAAGGACTACCCGCTCGGTGGGGTCGCCGTCGACTACAAGGGCGCGACCATCCCGCCGCCCGACGAGCGGCGGCACGAGAGGTGATAACGCCATGACCACCGATCAGCAGCACGCCCACCACCGCGAGCAGGTCTTCACCGTCACCGGCCAGGACTGGGACGAGCTCGTCGACGCGATCGACCACGGGGACGAGGAGGGATCGGAGCGGCTCGTCGTCAACATGGGCCCGCAGCACCCCTCCACCCACGGCGTGCTGCGACTCATCCTCGAGCTCGAGGGTGAGACGGTCACCCAGGCCCGCTGCGGCATCGGCTACCTCCACACCGGCATCGAGAAGTCGATGGAGTACCGCACGTGGACGCAGGGCGTCACGTTCTGCACGCGGATGGACTACCTCTCGCCGATCTTCAACGAGACGGCGTACTGCCTCTCGGTCGAGCGGCTGCTCGGCATCGAGGACCAGATCCCGGAGCGCGCGAGCGTCATCCGGGTCCTCATGATGGAGCTCAACCGGATCTCCTCGCACCTCGTCTGCATCGCCACCGGCGGCATGGAGATCGGCGCGCTGACCGTGATGACGATCGGCTTCCGCGAGCGCGAGCTGGTGCTCGACCTCTTCGAGCTCATCACCGGCCTGCGGATGAACCACGCCTACGTCCGCCCCGGCGGCGTCGCCCAGGACCTCCCGCCGGGCGCGCTCGACGAGGTCCGCGGGTTCGTCGCCCTCATGCGCAAGCGCCTCCCGGAGTACGCCGACCTCTGCAACGCCAACCCGATCTTCCGGTCCCGCCTGGTGGACGTCGGCGTGCTCAACCGGGCGGGCTGTCTCGCGCTGGGCATCACCGGCCCGGTGCTCCGCTCGACCGGCCTCGACTGGGACCTGCGCAAGAGCCAGCCCTACTGCGGCTACGAGACCTACGACTTCGACGTCTGCACGTGGCCGGGCGAGGGGGAGGGCGCCGAGGCCGAGGGCGACTCCTATGGCCGCTTCCGCATCCGCCTCGACGAGATGTGGCAGAGCCTGCGGATCGTGGAGCAGTGCGTCGAGCGGCTCGCCGTCTCCGAAGGCGAGCCGGTCATGGTGGCCGACAAGAAGATCGCCTGGCCCGCGCAGCTCGCCATCGGCGGCGACGGGATGGGCAACTCGTTGGACCACATCCGGCACATCATGGGGGAGTCGATGGAGGCGCTGATCCACCACTTCAAGCTGGTGACCGAGGGCTTCCGGGTGCCGCCCGGCCAGGCCTACGTGGCGATCGAGGGGCCGCGTGGCGAGCTCGGCGCGCACGTCGTGTCGACGGGCGACACCCGTCCCTACCGCGTGCACTTCCGCGACCCCAGCTTCACCAACCTGCAGGCGACCAGCGTGATGAGCGAGGGCGGTCAGGTGGCCGACGTGATCGTCGCGATCGCCTCCATCGACCCCGTGATGGGAGGGGTGGACAGGTGAGCGCAGCGAACAATCAGCGGAGCATCGACACGACCACGTACGACGAGCTCAGAGCGATCACGAGGCGCTACCCGGTCGCGCGCAGCGGCCTGCTGCCGATGCTCCACCTCGTCCAGTCGGTGGAGGGCTGCGTCACGCCGGAGGGGATCGGGGCGTGCGCCGAGGTGCTCGGCATCACGCCGGCCGAGGTCACGGCGGTGGCGACCTTCTACTCGATGTACGCCGACGAGCCGGTCGGCGACTACCTCGTCGGCGTCTGCACCAACACGCTGTGCGCGGTCATGGGCGGCGACGCGATCTGGGAGCGGCTGACGTCGATGCCCGAGAGCCCGCGGATCACGCTCGAGCGCGTGGAGTGCAACGCGGCCTGCGACTACGCGCCGGTCGTGATGGTCAACTGGGAGTTCATGGACAACCAGACGCCGGCCTCGGCCGAGGCGCTGGTCCAGGACCTCGCGGCCGGCGCGGAGGTGCACTCGACCCGCGGCCCGCGGATCTGCACGTGGCGGGAGGCCGAGCGGGTGCTCGCCGGCTTCGACGACGGGCTGGCCGACGAGGGCCCCGCTGCCGGGCCTGCATCTGTTGCCGGATTGGAGACGCCTCGATGAGCCTGCTGACCCCCGTCCTCACCGCCGACTGGGGCGACGCGACCCCCTGGCGGCTCTCGTCCTACGCCGAGCGCGGGGGCTACTCCGCGCTCGACATGGCCTTCGCGATGACGCCCGCCGAGGTCGTGCAGCTGGTCAAGGACTCCGGCCTGCGCGGTCGCGGGGGAGCGGGCTTCCCGACCGGGACGAAGTGGGGCTTCCTGCCCCAGCTCGACCCCGAGCACCCCAAGGCGCGCTACCTCGTCGTCAACGCCGACGAGTCCGAGCCGGGCACGTGCAAGGACATCCCGATGATGCTGGCGACGCCGCACACGCTCGTCGAGGGGGTCATCCTGTCGTCGTACGCGATCGGGGCGCACCACGCGTTCATCTACGTTCGCGGCGAGGTGCTGCACGTCATCCGGCGGCTGCGCGCGGCCGTGCAGGAGGCGTACGCCGCCGGCCACCTCGGCACGGACATCCACGGCTCCGGCTTCGATCTCGATCTGGTCGTCCACGCCGGCGCCGGCGCCTACATCTGCGGCGAGGAGACGGCGCTGCTCGACTCGCTCGAGGGCTACCGCGGCCAGCCGCGACTGCGGCCGCCGTTCCCCGCCGTCGCCGGCCTGTACGCGTCGCCGACCGTCATCAACAACGCCGAGTCGATCGCGTCGGTGCCCGGCATCGTCCGCCATGGCGCCGACTGGTTCAAGGCGATGGGCACCGAGAAGTCCGCCGGCCACGGCATCTTCAGCCTGTCCGGCCACGTCACCCGGCCGGGCCAGTACGAGGCCGGGCTCGGCATCACGCTGCGGCAGCTCTTGGAGCTGGCCGGCGGCGTGCGCGAGGGGCACGAGCTGAAGTTCTGGACGCCCGGTGGCTCGTCCACGCCGATCCTCACCGCCGAGCATCTGGACGTGCCGCTGGACTTCGAGTCCGTCGGCGCGGCCGGGTCGATGCTCGGCACCCGCGCGCTGCAGATCTTCGACGAGACCACCTGCGTCGTGCGGGCGGTTCTGCGGTGGAGCGAGTTCTACAAGCACGAGTCGTGCGGCAAGTGCACGCCCTGTCGGGAGGGCACCTACTGGCTCGTCCAGGTGCTGCGCCGGCTCGAGAGCGGCGAGGGCACCGAGGCCGACCTCGACCTCCTGCTCGACCAGTGCGACAACATCGCCGGCCGCTCCTTCTGCGCCCTCGGCGACGGCGCCACGAGCCCGGTGGTCAGCTCGATCCTGCACTTCCGCGATGAATTTCTTGCCCACCTGGGCGGACCTCACGGGGGCGGCTGCCCCTTCGACCCGGCCAGGTCGACGCTCTTCGCGCAGGAGGTCGTCGCATGACCGCCGAGAAGGGCCTCCCCTCACCCCGAATGGGGCCTCCCCTCAGCCGAATGGGGCCTCCCCTCCCGCCGAATGGGGGCTTGCGATGACCACCGCGCCCGTCACCACCGTGACCCTCACCATCGACGGCCGCCCGGTGACCGTCCCGGAGGGCACCCTGCTCATCCGCGCGGCGGAGCAGTTGGGCATCGAGATCCCGCGCTTCTGCGACCACCCGCTCCTCGCGCCCGCTGGCGCCTGCCGCCAGTGCCTCGTCGACATCAGCGACGCCGGCAACGGCCGAGGATTCCCCAAGCCGCAGGCGTCCTGCACCATCCCGGTTGCCGAGGGGATGGTGGTCGAGACCCACAACCCGGTCGCCGCCAAGGCACAGGCCGGGGTGATGGAGTTCCTCCTGATCAACCACCCGCTCGACTGCCCGGTCTGCGACAAGGGCGGCGAGTGCCCGCTGCAGAACCAGGCGATGAGCGCCGGGGGAGTCGAGTCCCGCTTCGCGGCGTCGGGGGGAGTCAAGCGGACCTTCCCCAAGCCGATCCCGCTCTCACCCAACATCCTCCTCGACCGGGAGCGGTGCGTGCTCTGCCAGCGCTGCACGCGGTTCGCCGCCGAGATCCCCGCCGACCCCGGCATCGCGCTCGTCCAGCGTGGCGCCCAGCAGCAGATCGGCATCGCCGACGGCATCGAGTTCTCGTCGTACTTCTCCGGCAACATCATCCAGATCTGCCCCGTCGGCGCCCTCACCTCGACCGAGTACCGCTTCCGCTCCCGCCCCTTCGACCTCGTCTCCACCCCCGGTGTCGGCGAGCACGACGCCTGCGGCGCGGCGCTGCGCGTCGACCACCGCCGCGGTCGCGTGATGCGTCGCCAGGCGGGGGAGGACTACGACGTCAACGAGGAGTGGCTCTCGGACAAGGACCGGTTCGGCTTCGCCTATCTGCGCGACCGCATCACCACCCCGCTCGTCCGCGACGCCGACACCGGCGAGCTGCGCGAGGCGGCCTGGACCGAGGCGTTCGCCGTCGCCGCGGCCGGTCTCGCGGGACGTTCGGCCGGGCTCCTGCCCGGCGGGCGCCTCACGCTCGAGGACGCGCACGCCTGGGCCGGCTTCGCCCGTACGCTCGGCGCGGCCGGCCGGGTCGACGTCGACTTCCGCGCTCGTCCCCTCGGCGGCGACGAGGCGGTCTTCCTGCAGGAGCACGTCGCCGGCACCGGCCTCGGGGTGACGTACGCCGACCTCTCGGTAGCCCCCGTCGTCGTGCTCGTCGGCCTCGAGCCCGAGGAGGAGGCCGGCACGATCTTCCTCCGGCTCCGCAAGGCCGTCGTCGCCGGCTCGACCCGGGTCGTCGCCATGGCGCCGTTCACCTCGCCGGGCTCGGCGAAGCTCCGCGCCGAGCTCGTCCGCACCGCCCCGGGAGACGAGGCCGCCGTGCTCGCCGCCCTCGACCTCCCCGACGGCGCGATCGTCCTGGCCGGCGAGCGCCTCGCCCAGTCGCCGGGCGCCCTCGCCGCGCTGGTCGCCCTGTCCGGCTCGGCGCAAGCCCCCACTCGGCAGGAGGAAGGCCCCCAGTCGGTTGAGGGGAGGCCCCAGTCGGTTGAGGGGAGGCCCCCGTCGGTGAGGTGGGCGTGGGTGCCTCGCCGGGCGGGGGACCGCGGGGCCGTCGAGGCGGGCCTCCTCCCGGGCGGCGACCACGGCGGTACCCGCGACACCGACGCCATCCTCGCCGCCGCGGCCACCGGCGACCTCGAGGCACTGGTCGTCGGCGGCGTCGAGCTCCGCGACCTGGCCGACCCCGACGCCGCCCGCGCCGCCGTCGAGGCAGCGGGCTTCGTCGTCTCCCTCGAGCAGCGCTTGAGCGAGGTGGGCGAGCTGGCCGACGTCGTCCTCCCTGTGGCACCGGTGACCGAGAAGTCGGGCACCTTCGTCACCTGGGAGGGCCGCGAGCGGTCCTTCCCACAAGCGTTGACCACCCACGCCCTGAGCGACTCGAAGGTCCTCGAAGGCATCGCAGCCGAGCTCGAGCTGGAGGGCGGAAAGGGCACCCGCCCCCAGCTTGGCGCCGCGGGAGAGCCGGCGCCAGCCGGCACTCCCGCGGTGGGCAGGAATGGAGCGCTGGGGGCGGGTGCCCTTTCCGCCCTCCAGCCCCAAGGCCGCTTCTTCCGGCTGGCGACGTGGAAGCTGATGCTCGACCACGGGGTCATGCAGCGGGGGGACAAGGATCTCGCCGCCACCGCACGTACCGCGACGGCGAAGCTCTCGGCGGCGAACGCGGCGACGTTCGGCCCGACGGTCACGATCACCGGCGACCGCGGGGAGATCACGCTCCCGGTGGAGATCGCCGACCTGGCCGACGATGTCGCCTGGGTGCCCGCCAACTCGTTCGGCCGCGGGGTCCTGGCCGACCTCGCCAGCCCGGGCAGCACCGTCCAGGTCGACGCAGCGGAGGTGACGGCATGACGTTCGGCAACGACCCCTGGTGGATCATCGCGATCAAGGTGGTCGCGGTCTTCGGCATCCTCGTCCTGCTGACCCTCTTCAACATCTGGGCCGAGCGGCGCGTCGTGGCGCGGATGCAGCACCGCATCGGCCCCAACGTCCACGGCCCCTTCGGCCTCCTCCAGAGCCTCGCGGACGGCGTGAAGCTGGCGCTCAAGGAGGACATCATCCCGACGGCCGCGGACAAGGCCGTCTACCTCATCGCCCCGGTTCTCGTGGCCGTGCCGGCGTTCGTCACCTTCAGCGTGATCCCGCTCGGCCCGGAGGTCACGCTCTTCGGCCAGCGCACCGCGCTCCAGCTCACCGACCTGCCGATGGCCGTCCTCTTCGTGATGGCGATCGCGTCGATCGGCATCTACGGCATCGTCCTCGGTGGCTGGGCCAGCGGGTCGACGTACTCCCTCCTCGGCGGGCTGCGCAGCAGTGCCCAGATGATCTCCTACGAGGTCGCCATGGGCCTCTCCCTCGTCGCCGTCTTCCTGTACGCCGGCAGCCTCTCCACCAGCGAGATCGTGACCGCCCAGGACAAGGTGTGGTTCGGGCTCCTGTTGCTGCCGAGCTTCCTCATCTACTCCGTCTCGATGGTCGGCGAGACCAACCGGGCCCCGTTCGACCTGCCCGAGGCCGAGGGGGAGCTCGTCGGCGGCTTCCACACCGAGTACTCCAGCCTGAAGTTCGCGCTCTTCTTCCTCGCCGAGTACATCAACATGGCGACCGTCTCCGCGCTGGCGACGACGCTCTTCCTCGGCGGCTGGCGGGCGCCGCTCTGGATCGACCAGCTGTGGGACGGCTTCAACCACGGCGCCTTCCCGGTGCTGTGGTTCTTCGCGAAGGTGATGGGCTTCATCTTCGTCTTCATCTGGCTGCGCGGGTCGCTGCCCCGGCTGCGCTACGACCAGTTCATGGCACTGGGGTGGAAGATCCTCATCCCGGTCAGCCTGGCGTGGGTGCTGCTGGTGGCGGCCGTCCGGGCGATCAGCGACAGCGCCGACATCGACCCCCGGCTCCCGGCCTGCCTCGCCGGTCTCGTCCTGACCGCCGCCGTCTTCGCCGTCGCCCGGGCCCGCACCGGCCCGCTCATGCCCCAGGTCGCCGGCTTCTGGGTCACCTTCCGCACCATGTTCAAGAAGCCGGTCACCGAGCAGTACCCCTTCGTCAAGGAGCCCACGGCCCCCCGGTTCCACGGCCGCCACCAGCTCAACCGGCACCCGGACGGGCTGGAGAAGTGCGTCGGCTGCGAGCTGTGCGCGTGGGCCTGCCCGGCCGACGCGATCTACGTCGAGGGCGCGCAGAACGACGACACCCCCGACGCCGACGGCAACAGCCAGCGCTTCAGCCCGGGCGAGCGCTACGGCCGCGTCTACCAGATCAACTACCTGCGCTGCATCCTCTGCGGCCTGTGCATCGAGGCCTGCCCGACCCGCGCGCTCACGATGACCAACGAGTACGAGCTGGCCGACGACAACCGCCGCGACCTGATCTACACCAAGGACGACCTCCTCGCCCCCCTCCGCGAGGGGATGGTCGCGCCGCCGCACGCGATGCGCGAGGGCGAGACGGCCTACGACTACTACGCCCCCGAGGGGATCGTGCGATGAACCACCCCCTGCGATCCTCCTCCGCCGCGCTCCGGACGCTCGCGCGAAGGGGAGGGACCCTGCGATGAGCGGCGCCGCGTTCTGGACACTGGCCCCCGTCATGGTGCTCGCAGCGGCCGGCATCCTCGTCGTCCGCAAGGCCGTGCACGCGGCGCTGCTGCTCGCGGTCGTGATGATCTGCATCGCCGTGCAGTACGCCGCCCTCGACGCGGCCTTCCTCTTCGCGGTGCAGATCGTCGTCTACACCGGCGCGATCCTCATGCTCTTCCTCTTCGTCGTCATGCTCGTCGGCGCCGACGCGAACGAATCCGTCGCCGAGACGATCAGGGGCCAGCGCGCGCTCGCCGTCGTCGCCTCGGTCGGGCTCGGCGCCCTGCTCGTGACCGGTGTCGCGCAGGGCGTCCTCGCCGCCGACCACGGCCTCGCCGAGGCGAACAGCGGTGGCAACATCGGCGCGGTCGCCGACCTCATCTTCAGCCGCTACGTCCTCGCCTTCGAGGTCACCAGCGCCCTGCTCATCACCGCGGCCCTCGGCGCGATGGTGCTCGCCCACCAGGAGCGACTGGCCCCCCGGCGTACGCAGCGCGACCTCGCCGCCCAGCGCGTCCGGGACTGGCAGGAGAGCGGTCTCCACCTCGGCCCGCTCGCCCCTCCCGGCACCCTCGCGACCAGCAACGGCGTCGAGACCCCCGCGCTGCTCCCCGACGGCTCCCACCTCGAGACGGCGAAGGAGCTGAAGTGACGCGCTGGATGGCCATGCTCAGCCCCTTCCTCCGGGCCTCGCTCGCTGGCGCTCGCTCGTTTCCTCAGGAGGGGATCGCATGACCGCGCAGTACGCCGTCCTGTCGGCCATCCTCTTCAGCATCGGCGCCCTCGGCGTGCTCATCCGGCGTGACGCCATCGTGGTGTTCATGTGCGTCGAGCTCATGCTCAACGCCGCCAACCTCGCCTTCGTCGCCTTCAGCCACCAGCACGGCTCGCTCGACGGGCAGGTGATGGCCTTCTTCGTGATGGTGGTCGCCGCCGCCGAGGTGGTCGTCGGGCTGGCGATCATCATGACCATCTCCCGCACCCGCCGCTCGATCGACGTCGACGGCCCGAGCCTCCTGAGGTCGTGAGGCCCGCCATGGAGACTCCGTTCTTGGAAAGCGTGCTCTGGCTCGTCATCGCCCTCCCCGCCCTGGGAGCGGCGATCCTCCTGATCGGCGGACACCTCACCGACCGCTGGGGCCCGGTCCTCGCGACCCTGCTTCCCGCCGGGTCGTTCGCGATCAGCGTCGCGCTGCTCGTCCGCGCCCTCGGGCAGCCGGAGGACGACCGCGCACTCACGCAGCACCTGTGGACCTGGATCGACACCGGTCACCTGAGGATCGGCGCCGACCTGCGCGTCGATCAGCTCACCATCCTCTTCCTGCTGCTCATCACCGGCGTCGGCACGCTCATCCACGTCTACTCGCTGGGGTACATGGCGCACGACCCGCGCAAGCGGCGGTTCTTCGCCTACCTCAACCTCTTCGTCGCCGCGATGCTCACGCTGGTGATGGCCGCGAACTACCTCGTGCTGTTCGTCGGCTGGGAGGGGGTCGGGCTGGCGTCGTACCTCCTCATCGGCTTCTGGCAGCACAAGCCCTCGGCCGCCGCGGCCGCCAAGAAGGCCTTCGTCGTCAACCGGGTCGGCGACCTGGGGCTGACCGCGGCGATCGCGCTGTTCCTCGCCTGGTTCGGCACGGTCGACATCGCCTCGCTGGCGCAGGTCCACCTCACAGAGCGGCACGCCACGATCCTCGGCCTGCTCCTCCTGGTCGGCGCCTGCGGCAAGTCGGCCCAGGTGCCGCTGCACACCTGGCTGCTCGACGCGATGGAGGGCCCCACGCCCGTCAGCGCGCTCATCCACGCCGCGACGATGGTGACCGCGGGCGTCTACCTCGTCGTCCGCTCCGGCTTCGTCTTCGACGAGGCACCGGTCGCCCAGACCGCCGTGGTCACGGTCGCCATCGTCAGCGTGCTCTGGGGTGCGATCATCGGGACGGCGAAGGACGACATCAAGAAGGCGCTCGCCGGCTCCACGATGAGCCAGATCGGCTACATGATGCTCGGCGCCGGCCTCGGCCCCGCCGGCTACGCGTTCGCGATCTTCCACCTGCTCATGCACGGCTTCTTCAAGGCCGCGATGTTCCTCGGCGCCGGCTCGGTGATGCACGCGATGGACGACGACGTGAACATGCGCCACTACGGCGCACTGCGGAAGGCCATGCCGATCACCTTCGGCACCTTCGCGATCGGCTACCTCTCGATCATCGGGTTCCCCGGGTTCTCCGGCTTCTGGAGCAAGGACAAGCTGATCGAGGCCGCCTTCGCCGAGCGGCCGGTGGTCGGGGTGCTGGCGCTGCTCGGCGCCGGCGTCACCGGGTTCTACATGACGCGCATCATGCTGATGACGTTCGTCGGCGCGAAGCGCTGGCCGAGGAAGGTCCACCCGCACGAGGCGCCCGCGTCCATGACCATCCCGCTGGTGGTGCTCGCGGCGCTCTCGGCCGCCGGTGGTCTCCTCCTCGCGGGCGGCTGGATCACCGACTGGCTCGCCCCGGTCGTCGGCGAGCATCCCGAGCACGAGGGCGGCATGCCTGCGTGGGTGGTCTCCGTGCTGACCGTGGCCGTGGTCGCCGTCGGCGTCGCCACCGCCTGGCGGCTCTTCGGCCGGCGCGCCGTCCCGAAACAGGCGCCCCGCGCCGCGTGGCCGGTCGTCGCCGCCCGGCACGAGCTCTACGGCGACGCCATCGCCGACGCGCTGGTGGCGCGCCCGGCGCTGGCCCTCGCGCGCGGCAGCGTGGTCGCCGACCGGGTGCTCGTGGACGGCGCGATCGAGGGCTCCGGCGTCTCGGTCAGCGGGCTCGCCGAGGCGCTCCGCCTGGCCCAGAGCGGGTTCGTCCGCTCCTACGCCCTCGGGGTCGTCGGCGGTGGCGCGCTGCTCGCCCTCGCCATGCTGGTGGTGAGCTGATGACCGTGGCTCCCAGTCCGGCCGCCCACTGCGCGGCGCCCGGCACGCGCGCTGGCCGCGTTGCCACTCGTCACGATGCCTCCGGCATCGCTCCTCGCTCCGCCTCGCCATCGCACGCGCCGGACGCCGCTCGCACCGGCGCCAGACTGGGAGCCACGGTCCGATGACCCTCACCCTCCTCATCCTGCTCCCGCTCGTCGGCGCCTTCGCGACCGCGGTCACGCCGTCGGGCGGCACGCTGCCGCAGCGCGTGGCGGCCGTCTTCGGGCTCGCCACGCTGGCCTTCAGCGTCGCGGTCGCCGTGCAGTTCGACGCGCACGGCGGGCCGCAGTTCACCGAGGACGTCGACTGGATGAAGCCGCTCGGCGCGCACTACGCGCTGAGCCTCGACGGGCTCGGCCTTCTCATGGTCCTGCTGACGACCGTCATCGTTCCGCTCGTGATCGCCGCCTCCTGGCGCGACACCAGCCGCTCGGCGTACTTCGCCTGGACGCTGGCCCTGGAGGCCCTCGCCCTGGCGGTCTTCCTCGCCGACGACCTGCTGCTCTTCTACGTCGCCTTCGAGGCCACCCTCATCCCGGCCTACTTCCTCGTGGGCGGCTGGGGCCGCTCCGGACGCGCGCGGGCGGCGCTGCGGTTCCTGCTCTTCCAGCTCGGCGGTGGCCTCGTCCTGCTCGCCGGCGTGATCGGGCTGTGGGTCGCGAGCGCCGACGCCGGCACGCCCTCCCTGCTCCTCGGCGACCTGCGGCAGCTCGACCTCGGGACGACCGCCGGTCGCTGGATCTTCGTCGCGTTCTTCGTGGCCTTCGCGGTCAAGGCGCCGCTCTTCCCGCTGCACACCTGGCTCGCCGACACGACCGAGCAGGCCACCCCCCCGACGAGCACGCTCCTGGTCTGCATCCTCGACAAGATCGGCACCTTCGGGATGCTGCGCTTCTGTCTCGGCCTGCTGCCGGAGGCGAGCCGGTGGGCCACGCCGGTCGTGGTCGCGCTGGCCCTCGTCTCGATCCTGTACGGCGCCTTCCTCGCGATCGGGCAGGACGACTTGCTCCGCCTGATCGGCCTGACGTCGCTCTCGCACTTCGGCTTCATCACCCTGGGCATCTTCGTCATCAGCCAGGACGGCGGGTCGGCCGCCATCCTCTACATGGTCAACCACGGCCTCGCCACGGGCGCGCTCTTCCTGGCGGCCGGCTTCCTGCTCAAGCGCCACGGCACGGTCTCGATCCGCGAGCTGCGCGGCCTCGAGCAGCGCACCCCGGTCCTCGCCGGCCTCTTCCTCGTCGCCGGACTCGCCACCCTCGGCCTGCCGGGTCTCGCGCAGTTCGTCTCCGAGGTGCTCGTCATCGTCGCGGCCTTCGAGTTCCACTGGTGGGTCGGCGCGATCGCCCTGCCGGGCATGGTCCTGGCCGCCGTCTACGTGCTCTGGGCCTACCAGCGGATCTTCACCGGTCCGGCCGCCACCCCGGCCCCCGCCCCGAAATCCCCCACGGGACGGGACGTTCCGGCCCCTGGAGTCGCGGCGGGAGGGCCGAAAGGCCCCGGCGGTCGTGACCTGACCCGGCGCGAACTCGCGGTGCTGGCCCCGCTCGCCGCCGCGCTGGTGGTGCTCGGGTTCGTGCCGGGGCCGATGTTCCACGTCGCCAACCCGACGGTCACCACGATCGTCCAGGCCGGGGAGGGTCGCTGATGTTTCCGTCCCCGTCGGTCGAGTACGGCCAGCTCTGGCCCCTCCTCCTCGTCTTCGGCGCCGCTTGCGCCGGCGTCCTGGTCGAGGCGTTCGTGCCACGGGCGCGGCGCTTCGGCGTCCAGGCCGGGCTCGCGCTCGGAGCGGTGGTCGCCGCGCTGGGGGGCACCATCTCGGTCGCGGCGGGCCTGCCCGCGCTCCCCGGAGGGGCCGACGCCCACGGCCTGATCGCCACCGGCGGAGCACTGGCGCTCGACGGCCCGGCGCTCTACCTCCAGGCGCTCGTCCTCGTCTGCGCCCTCGGGGGCGTGCTGCTCTTCGCCGAGCGGCGTCTCGGCGGTGGCGTGACCGCATTCGCCGGCCAGGCCGCGGCCCTGCCGGGGAGCGGCGCCGAGCGCCGGGGCGCCGACCTCGAGCACACCGAGATCTTCCCGCTGCTGCTCTTCGCGGTCGGCGGGATGATGCTCTTCCCCGCCGCCAACGACCTGCTGCTCCTCTTCGTCGCGCTCGAGGTGCTGAGCCTGCCGCTCTACCTCCTCACCGGCCTCGCCCGCCGTCGTCGGCTCCTCTCCCAGGAGGCGGCGATGAAGTACTTCCTCCTCGGCGCGCTCTCCTCGGCCTTCCTCCTGTACGGCGCCGCCCTCGTCTACGGCGCCACCGGCGCCATGCGCTTCGCCGACATTCGCGTGGCTCCGGCCGCCAATGACGACGCAACCCTATTGCGCGTCGGGATCGCCCTCATGGCCGTCGGGCTGCTCTTCAAGGTCGGCGCGGTGCCATTCCAGGCGTGGACGCCCGACGTCTACCAGGGCGGCCCCACCCCGCTCGTCGCCTTCATGTCGGCCGGCACCAAGATCGCCGCGTTCGGCGCCCTGCTGCGGCTCTTCTACGTCGCCTTCGGCAACGAGGTGTCGGACTGGCGGCCGCTGATGTGGGCGGTCGCGATCGCGACCATGCTCGTCGGCGCCGTCGTCGCGCTGGTGCAGACCGACGTGAAGCGCATGCTCGGGTACTCCGCCATCACCCACGCGGGGTTCGTGCTCACCGGCATGATCGGCCTCCAGGCCACCCCGACGAACGGCTCGCTGAGCAGCACCCAGAGCGTGCTGTTCTACCTGACGGCGTACGCGGTCGCGGTGGTGGGCTCCTTCGCGCTCGCGAGCCTCGTGCGCGACGCCGGCGGCGAGGCAGGAGGATTCGTCGCGTGGACGGGACTCGGCCGGCGGTCGCCGCTCCTCGGCGGGCTGCTGGCGGTCTTCATGCTCTCGCTCGCGGGCATCCCCCCGACCGCCGGGTTCATCGCCAAGTGGAACGTCATCGCCTCGGCCGCCGGCGCCGACGCGTGGCTCGTCGTGGGCGTCGCGCTGCTGGCCAGCTTCATCGCGATCGTCTCCTACGTCCGCCTGCTGCTGATGGTCTTCTTCCGCGACCCCACGCCCGCCACCGCGGCCGTCGCGACCCCGTCGGTGCTCACCAGCGGCGTCATCGCCGCCTGCGCGCTCGCCACCCTCCTCCTCGGCCTCGTCCCCGGCCCTCTGCTCGACCTCGTCGCCCGCACCGGCACCTTCATCGGCTAGCCGAATAGGGCCTCCCCTCACGCCGAGTGGGGCCTCCCCTCACGCCGAGTGGGGCCTTGCGTGGCCATCGGTCTCCCGATCCACAGAGCGACGCCGACACGGTTGCTCGGCCGTTGGAGGCGCACGAGCATGGACCTGTGCTCGAGGCGCGTGCGAAACTGGGATCAGGAGGTGTGCCATGTCTCTCGGTCTTCCGGCGGGGCCTGGTCCGTGGACCGTCGACGACATCCCCGACGACGGTCACCGCTACGAGCTCGTGGACGGGATGCTGATCGTGGTCCCCTCGGCGGAGCCGCGGCACCACGGCGTCATCACCCAGCTCACCCGGCTGGTCGGCGGCGCCGTTGGCTGGTCCCGGGTTCAGGGCCAGGCGGGCGTCACGTTCAGGCCGGGGGACTATCGCGAGCCCGACCTCCTCGTGCTTCGCGACGGCTTCGACGTGTGGAACACGAAACGCGTCGCCGGCTCCGATGCCGTGCTCCTCGTCGAGGTCGTCTCGCCCAGCACCGTGCGCAACGACAAGGTGTTCAAGCTCAACCAGTACGCGGCGGAGGGCATCGGCCACTACTGGATCGTCGAGACCACTCCGGCCCTCACGCTCACGGCGTACGTCCTGCCCGAGGGCGCCGAGACCTACGTCGAGGCCGGCCGTTGGGTCGAGCCCGCCACCGTCGAGATCGAGGAGCCCTTCGCGTTTCGCTTCGACCTGAGCGACCTGCGCGGCGCGTAAGCCCCCACTCGGCGTGAGGGGAGGCCCCACTCGGCGACTAGGGTTGGAGGATGCGGGTGACGGCCTCGAGGACGCCGTCCAGGGGCGCGCCGTAGACCTCGTTGTGGAAGATGTGCCCTTCGATGGCGGCGAAGGCCATCGCGGCCAGGGTGCGCGCGTCGAGGTCGGTGCGGACCAGGCCGCGCTCGGCCATCACCTCGATCATGGCGCCGAGCTCGTCGATGAAGTAGGCATACAGGTCGGCGAGCTTCACCCTCGCCTGGGGGTCGGCGCGGATCGCCTGGCCGAAGTCGCCCAGGGCGAGCGTCCAGTCGCCGCGCATCGCCGTCTCCGAGCCCATCCCGCCAAGGGCGTCGAGGACGGCCTCCATGGTCGTGGTGGCCTGCGAGCGGCGGGCGATGTCGGCGAAGGCGCCGCGGGTGGCGGCGTGCTCGGTCAGCAGCGTGAGGAAGAATTCCTCCTTGCTGGCGAAGTGGTAGTGGAACGCCCCGATGGTCAGCTCGCTGCCGGCGACGATGTCGCGGATCGAGGTGGACGAGAAGCCCTTGACCGGCATCTTCTCCAGGCCGAGCTGGATCAGCCGCGCGCGAGTCGCCTCACGCTTCAGCTCGTGTTTGGACTTCGCGTCCGGATCCCGAGGCATGCCCCGATGGTAGGTGACGTTCGTCTCGTTCGAGCGGTTGCAGCACGCTGGCACGCGGTGGGGAGGAGACCACCCGTCGTCGTGCTCGAGGTCAGGCCGTAGGGTGCTGGGTCCGTGTCGAGGAGTCGGCCTCCGAGCGCGGCCGTGGCACCCCGATGAGCGGTTGGATCCAGGTCTGCGAGTGCCGCTCCAGGTGGGGGCATGCCTCGCCGTACTTCCTCCGGCACGCGATCCGACGCTTCCTCCGGCGCCACCAGCGCATGGTCGCTCTCCCTCTGTCGCTCCTCCCGAGAGCCGATACCCGCAGTATGACATATCGATCGATATGTCACTTGGTCCTGCGCTGCGGCACTGCATCAGTGAGCGCGCGGGTCTCCCCTCCAGCGGGAGGTGAGGGCGACGAGGTTGTCGACGCGGTAGTGATTCATCGCGTCCTGGATCCGGCGGCGGACGGTGCGGACCGAGACCTCGAGTGCGCGGGCGGCGACCTCGGGGGTCGCGCCGTTCTCCATCAGCCGCAGGACGGCGTCCCAGGCGGCGCGACCGGCGTCGGAGCGGGCGGTGTCGAGGGGGAGCGCGGCCTCCCAGAGCCCTTCGAAGATCACCCGCGCCATCCCGGCGACAGCGGGGCTGTGGATCGCCATCACCGAGGTGGGCCAGGTCTCGCCCCAGTGGAAGGGGAGTGCCACCACGTCGTCGTCGGTGATGAAGAACCAGCCCGGCGTCTCGGGGAGCATCCGGAACTCCACGCCCGCCGCCGTCTCCTGGCCGATGCGCTCCTGGGCGCCGGGGTCGCGGGCGTCCGCGATCGAGCCGACCACCCGGGCCGAGGCGCCGTCGGCGGCCAGTGCCTGGTGCCAGACCGCCTGCATCGCCGGGTCGGCCACGTGCAGTGGCGACCCGTCGGGCAGGACGGCGTCGGTCCGCTTGGGCGGGGTGTGCGCGTGCAGGACATGCCAGAAGTCGACGACGGCGTCGGGGCCGTGGAAGACGTCGATGCGGATCGGGCTCTTCTCGACGGGCGCGCCCATCCGCCACTCCCGGGCGAGCGTGGGCAGTCTCACGTAGAGCTCGGTCAGCTCGGCGAGCCGCTGGTCGACCTCGGCGCGGAGCCCGGCGGCCAGGCGCGCCCCGTCGGCGAGCAGGGCCTGCTCGGGGCTCGCATATCTGATCGTGTCGCCCTGGACGGTGAGATAGCCGGCCTGTGCCAGCGCGCCGAGTGCCTCCCGCAGGCGCTCCGGCTCCTGCCGGGTCAGCGCGGCCAGCTCGGTGACGCTCCCGGCCCGAGACCGCAGTCCGGCCGCGAGGACGTCCCACCGGTCGCTCGGCGTCTCGTCCCTCCCCACGCGGTCACGCTAAGGCGTCCGGGTGAACCGCCGATGGAGGCCGCGCCGCCTCGCGCCGAGTTATACGTGACCCGTGTCACAGAGAATCTCGTGTCCACTTTCGGACAACGACGCCCCGGGACAGGCGGAATACCTATCTTCCGATACGCATTCGTCGCGTGAGGGCGCGGCGATGGTGCCGCTCGGGCCGGCCATGCGTGATCAGACGCGATCAGACGAGACGAGAGGGGACGCCCGTGCGGTCCGTACGTCGTCTCCTGCTCGCCCTCACGGTGCTGGTCGGCCTCTCCCTTGCGATCGTGCCGGTCTCCTCCGCGACGGCGGAGACGACGCCGCTGGAGGTGACTGCGAAGAACCTCGGCGACGCGATCCTGATCTCCTGGCCGAAGGTGAGCGGAGTCGCCTGCGACACCTTCTCGGGCCAAGCCAGCGGCGGCCACGACGGCGACCTCCGCCTCTACGGCTACCTGGGCTCGGATCTGACCTACGACCCGGGCGTGGCGACGTCCAGTCTCCGGACGATGGGCTACCGGCCGGCGACGTACACCTCCAATGGCTTCGTCAACGTCGGCTTCCCCGACCTCTACGACAGCACCCACTGCGCCTACGCGGCCTCCTTCGGCGATACCTGCGGCTGCCAGGTGGCCCTTCAGGTCACCTATGCCGGCCGCACCTCCGACGTCGTCTCGGTCTGGCAGGGCGCCTGGAACGAGGTGGTGGACCTCAAGGCCACCCAGACCGCGAAGACGGTCGCGCTCACCTGGCGGCCTGCCAGCGGTGCCGCCGGGATGCCTCCCGGTTACGAGATCTTCCGCTCCGCCTCCTCTGATTCGGTCGGCACCGGAGTCGGCTACGTGGTCGCGTCCACCTCGACGACGCCGACGTACGTCGACACGAGCACCACCGCCGGCACGCACTACTACTACCGGGTGCTCGCGGTGAGCCGGCAGGACCTGGAGCAGGTCAAGCAGTACAAGACCTACCCGACGCCGGTGCAGATGTACTACGGGTGGGGCTATCACACCCTCAACGGCAAGTACCCCAACGCACCCAAGGTGCCCCCGCCGGCGGACTCCGACGGCGACGGTTACGTCGACGAGTCGCCCTACTCCGAGCCGCTCGACGTCCTGCCCCACGGCGTGATCGCACCCACCGGCGTGAGCACCAAGCTCACCGGCGCGACCGAGCTCACCGTCACCTGGAAGGCCGCCGACACCGGGATCGCCACCGCCTACGCGGCACCGTCGGCCGACGCCACCAGCACGACCACGCCGTTCAGTTTCTACAAGGTCGTGCGGACCCAGGTCGACTGCACCTCCGGCAACTCCACCGGCGCCACCGTCACCAACTACACCTACAAGCTCACCCAGACCAGCGTCCGGCTCTCCAGCACGTCGGCGGCGAAGATCCTCACCTCGGTCTCCACCAATCCCGACGTGACGACGTACGTCGACGCCTCGGTGGTGGCCGGGGACTGCTACCGCTACACCGTGGCGGCGGTGGCCGGCTGGAGTGGCTCCTACGACACGGGCGCGCCCCGGCAGACCTTCGCCGCCTCCGATGCGTCGGAGATCGCGGTGGTCGGGCCCGGCTCCCCCACCGGCCTCATCGCGACCCCCGGCCCGGCCGCGGTCACGCTCGCCTGGACCGCCCCGATCTCGGCGAAGCCGATCACCTCCTACACCGTCTACCGCAGCACCACCGGGGCGCTGGGCTCCCCGATGGGCAACCCGGTCGACACGTCGTTCGTCGACGACCGGGCCGAGCCCGGAGTGACCTACCACTACCGGGTGGTGGCGCATTCGGCCGCCGGCACCGGCGAGCCCTCGGAACCGGTGGACGGCACCGCCGCCGAGGGCGGCGCGGGCCCGGTCACGGCAGCGGGCGCGGTCGGCGGCAACGGCAAGGCCCTGGTCAGATGGGTTGCCGCCGCAGACGCGGCCGCGGGCCAGATCTACCTGGTCTACCGCTCCGAGAAGGCGGGTGAGCGGGGGGTTCTGATCGCCGCCTCGGACCCCGGCGCCACCAGCTACCTCGACACCGGACTGACCAACGGGACGCAGTACTTCTACACCGTCATCGCGCTCGGCTCCGGTGCCCAGGCCGCCCCGACGACCGATGTCCCGGCCCCGGAGGAGACGAGCAGCGCGAGCGGCCTGCTCGGCCTCTACTACCGCAGCAGCACCGACCTGACCGGGGTGACCTACAGCCGGTACGACGCAGGCGTGAACCAGAGCACCCGCGTCACCGGCGACTGCACCTCGACCGTGTGGAGCGTGCCGAAGACCTGTGCCGAGAAGTTCAGCGTCCGCTGGGTCGGGGAAGTCGTCGCTCCCGCCGACGGCGACTACGTCCTCCGGACCTCGGCCGACGACGGGGTCCGGCTCAGCATCGACGGCGTCCGGATGATCGACAACTGGCAGCTGCAAGGAGAGACCTCGAAGACGACCAGCGCCCTGACCTGGACGGCCGGCAGCGTCCACCAGGTCGAGATGGACTACTACGAGGGCGGCGGCAGCGAGGTGGCGCGGCTCTCGTGGGCGGTCAACGGGGCGTCGTACGCCGTCGTGCCGGCCTCTGCGGTCGCGGCCGGTGTCGACCTCGAGAGTGCCAGCGACCAGGTGCTGGCCAACCCCACCGAGATGGACGGCCTCGGCGGGCAGATCAACCTGATCGACCAGGCATACCCTGGCTCGACGGCCCACCTCCAGCTTGCCGTCGCCAACCTCACCACCCAGAAGCTGAGCGGGCCGATCAACGCCAGCGTGGTGGTGCCCTACGGCGCGGATGGGGTCAGTGCCGGCGGGGACGACGTCAACGGGAACGCGTCGGGATGGACCTGCCAGAAGGACACCATCGCC
Organism: Nocardioides sp.; assembly: GCF_047607365.1. Taxonomy (GTDB): domain Bacteria; phylum Actinomycetota; class Actinomycetes; order Propionibacteriales; family Nocardioidaceae; genus Nocardioides. The sequence continues at coordinate 33,238 of NZ_JASGDD010000124.1, forward strand.
ACCTCGACCGTCCTGACCTGCTCCAACCCCGCGTCGCTCGGGCCGCTCGCGGCACCGCTGGTGCTGCCGATCAACATCGCGCTGCCCGAGACCGCCGCCCTCGGCACCCAGTACGTCGACTACGGCGTCTCCTGGTGGGGCGACGGGTCGGCCACCGCTGCCGGGAGCACACAGCCCTATGCCTTCACCGTCTCGCCCTACGGCCGGGCGCACCTGACCACCACGCTCAGTGGTGCCAAGGAGCTCAGCGCCGACGACAGCACCCCGACGAAGGTCGCCGTCTCGCTGACCAACGACGGCACTGCCGACACCCGCTCCACTCCGCTCGTCGCACTCGCCCTGCCCTCCGACGTCCACCTCGGCACCGTGGGCGAGGGGTGGACCTGCGGGACCGCGGCGCCCGGCACCGAGCCGATGCTCACCTCTACTGCCGGGACCGCGTTACCCACGGTGGTCAGCGGTGCCGGTGGGATGCCCGACCCGACCACGCTCTGCACGCCCGCCGACGGCACCCTCGACGGCGGGGTGCTCCGCTCGGGCGAGAGCGCCCCGACGCTCACCCTCGCCCTGACCGCCGATCCGACCCTCTACTACGACGGCAAGGGCACCCGGCAGCTCTGGGCCGAGGCATCGGCGGAAGACGCCTTCGGCGTGGTCGCCAGCCAGACGGCGTACGGGGTGCAGACGAAGGTCCGGGACGCGCCCGTGCTCGCGGTGCGGCTGGGCAAGGTGGACGCAGGCAGCGAGGCGGGGAGCAGCATCTACCGGTTCGCGGTCGCCAACACTGGCGGAGACACCGGGGACGCGCGGATCAGCGTCACCCAGACGCTTCCTCCCGGCGTGCGGGTGAACGTGCAGCCGGGCAACGCGGCAGGCTGGACCTGCACCGACCCGGCCGACGGCACGACGGCGACCTGCACCACCGACGACCCGATCGGCGTCGACGGCGGTGCGACCATCGCCGGCCCGGTGCTCATCACCACGCTCCCGGACGGCATGGACGCCGCGGTCACGTGGCCCGACACGGCCTTCGCCGCCGCGACCGCTCCCGGTGGCACCGGCGACGGCGTCACCGGTGCGTCGGCTGCCCTCGACATCCCGATCGTCGCGCCGGCGACCCACGCCGCCGCCCCGTCCACCACCCTCACCCTCGCCTCGACGCCGGTCTTCGGGTCGATGAGCTCCTCGCTCACCCTGACCCTGCGCGGCGACTCCACCGTCGCGGCCGACGGCCCGTTGGTCTTCGCCGCGGTTGTGCCCGCCGGGATCACCCTGGCTTCGGCCCCCACCTCGACCGCCAGCGGCGTCACCTGCGCGATCCGCGCCGGCCCCTACCCGGGCGGTGCGAGTCAGGCACTGCTCTGCAAGGCGAGCGGGACGCTCGCCGCCGCCTCGTCGCGCAAGGTCACCATCGCGTACACCGCCGCCCCGGCGATCGTCGGCACGCTCACCTTCACCGCCGGCCGACTCGACGCGACGACCCTCGACGAGGGCGAGGCCGTGCTGAAAGCCGACGGCACCGCGATCCTGCACGGCGCCGACGTGGTCATCACCCAGGGCGCCAGTTTCGGTGCCGACGCCGGCGCCGATCAGCAGGTCTCCTCGACCACCCCCGGCGACTCCGGGCCGACCCCCACGTCGGTGGTCCTCGACGCCTCCGGGTCGGAGGTTGCCGGCCGCGATCTCGGCTACGCCTGGACCCAGATCGGGGGCCCGGACGTCGACTGGGGCACCATCGCCACCACCGCCGCCACGGTGGCCTTCCCGTCGGGCACCCCCACCCCCGACGCGAAGGGGGAGAAGGCCACCTTCACGGTGCCCGACGTGGAGAGCGAGACCACGCTGGTCTTCCGGCTCGCGGTCACCGACGGTCTCCGGGTCGCCACCGACACAACCGTCGTCACGGTCGTGCCCAACAGCATCACCGTGCCCCGGATCACCGACACCGTGGTCACCCTGCCGGACTCCGGCTCGCCCTCGACCGCGGTCGACGCCTCGACCCTGGCGCCGGACCCGGGGAGCACGGTCCGGATCAGCTACAAGATCACTGACGCGACGCCGTCGACCACGGTGACGCCGACGGTGACCTGGCCCGGCGAGATCGACCTCGCCTTCACCCCGGTGCCCTCGGCCACGGTCTGCTCCGCGAGTGACTGCACGCTGTCGTACGACGTCACCTGGCCCGACGGGGTCGGACAGCTCGTCGTCCAGGCACTCGCCACCGATGGGCGTACGGCCAGCGACGGCACGCCGCTCAGCAGCGGCTCCACCCTCGTGCTCGGTCCCGACGACCCGCCCGTGAGCGTCACCCTGACCGGGCCGGACGGCCTGGTCGCGCCCGGCGAGGCGGCCACCGCCACCGCCCAGGTGGCGCGCGCCCAGGCCGGGGCCACCACGCTGACCTGGAGCCAGGTCTCCGGACCCGCCGTCACGCTCCCCGACACCGACGGCTCGGAGTTGGCCGACGACGACACTGCGACGACCACCTTCACGGTCCCCTCCGAGGCCGGTCCCGGCGACCTGATCGTGCTCCAAGCCACCGTCGCCCGTGGCACCGGCTCCACCCGGAGCACCGCCACCGCAACGGTCTCGCTCGGCGTCGGTGCGGCTGAGACCTCGGACGACTCTGCGACCTCGGACGACTCTGCGAGCGCGGCGGGGGCCATCCGGTCCGACTCGTCGTCGCCGTCCGTCTCCGTCTCGGCGACGACGGGTACCGATGCAGGCGACGACAGCACCAGTGCGAGCACGAGTGCGAGCGCCAGCACCGGTGCTGCGACCGACACCGCGAGCGAGGCTGGGTCGAGCGATTCTGCTGCCTCCACCGACTCGTCTGCGACCTCGGCCGTCGCCTCCTCCGCCACGTCATCGAGCAACTCGTCGAGCACCTCCTCCGCCAGCGCGGTGGCCTCCTCGTCGATCACCGCTGGCGCCCGCGCGGTCGCGGCCTCCGCAGCCGCGGCCGCAGCAGAGACCACGAGCACCCCGTCTCGCTCAGCGGCCCCAGCTTCCTCCGACTCGTCTACCTCCACCGAGTCGGCCACCGAGTCGGCGACCGCCTCCGAGGCGGCTTCCGCGACCGACTCCGGCGAGGTGAGTTCCTCGGCGACGACCGGCGAGAGCGAGGCGACCGACGAGTCGACGGCGAGCGCCACCGACGGCACCACGGATAGCACCACGGGGAGTGTGCCCGACGCGTGCGATCGGATCCCCGGCGGTCTGGCCGGGAGCGTGCTCGGACTGATCTGGGACCAGCTCCACGGTCTCCTCGACGACCAGTTGGAGGAGCACCGCGAGGAGCACGTCGTGGTCACCGTCGGCGACCTCACGCTCGACCTCGGCGAGGCCGGATCCCTGGTCGACTCGTTCACCGAGATCTGCACCAAGGGCGAGCTCCAGTTCACCGGTGCCGCGATCACGTACGGCGACACCGGACTGACCAACGTCAGCGGCACGATCAGCGCCTCCAAGATCACCGTCACCAGCGGGACCCTCACCTTCCCCGACGACTGGGATCTCGCCGACGTCACCCTCCAGACCTACTCCGTCGATCTCGACACCCACGAGGTGACCTACGCCGCCAGCGCCCTGATGTACGGCCACGCCAAGGTCACGGTCAGCGGTGCCTTCGCCGACCTGGACAACTGGAGCCTCGGGATCACCGGCACCGTGATCGACGAGTGGACCCTGACCGACGGCCTCACCCTGAAGCCGAACGACTCCACCATCGCCGGCACCATCACGATGAAGAAGGGCGTCGAGACCTACTCCCTCAACGCCCGGGTCGCCGGCTCCTGGGTCGAGGGACCGATGACGATGACCGACGTCCAGGTAGCCATCGAGCAGCGGGCGAGCGACGACGACTCCGCCCTTCCCGCCACCTGCGACGCGCTCGACCTCGCCCGCGCCGACTACTACATGATCATCTCCGGCGCGGTCACGCTCGACCTCGGCAGCACGGACCTTCCCGTCTCCGCCTCGGCCTGCGTCGTCCCGGGCGAGGGCTGGACCGCGAGGACCGACACGGCCGTCTCCGGACTGGGCATCGACGGCGTCTCCTTCAACGGCGCCTCGCTCTTCGCCCTGCACAAGGACGCGAAGGCAAGTACGTCGACGACGACCGCCGACGGCCGGGCCGAGACGAACGTCTTCCGGGTGTCCGGGTCGGGCTCGGCGTACGGCGTCACCGGAGCGGCCACGGTCGTCTACTACCAGCCGGAGGCGGGGACCAATGCCGTGGTCGCCGAGGTCTCCACCGATCTCTCCGGCCTCGGCCTCCCGATCAGCGGGCAAGGCGCGATCGTCTACGCCTCCCGGGACATCGCCGACATCAGCAAGGTGCCCGGGCTGGACGCCGACCTCGTCAGTGGCGGCCCCTCCGCGGAGGCCACCGAATGCGGTGGCACGGCATCGAGCCAGCCTGAGGACGGCCTCGCGGTCTCGGCCGGCTTCACCGCGGTGACGAGCTATCGCGTCCCCGAGTCGGTCTGCAGCGTGCTGGACGGCGACCTGAACCTCGACGTCCCGGCCAACATCAACGTCAAGGTGAGCCTCAGCGATCCCGGCCAGATCACCGCCGACCTCGTGCTCGCCCACCCGGCGGCCATCCTCGAGGCGAGCGGCACCACCCTCTCGCTCTGCGCCCTCCACCTGACGATCACGCCCGACGCCTCCTTCGGACTCTCCGGCGACGGCCAGCTCGCGCTGCCCAACCCGGACGGCGGAGGCGGCAGCGTGGACTGCGGTGCCACGACCCTCCCTGCGGGGACGGTCGCGATCACGGCCGGTGTCGCGGTGCAGGTCAAGCCGACCAAGGCGATCACCATCGGGATCGAGACCACCAGTGCGTGGAGCGACGCCTTCGGCCAGTCCGGCCTGGACGTCAGCCACATCGCGGTCCAGGCGGGCATCGTCTTCGGCGACAAGCCGACCGTGAGCCTCGGCCTGGCCGCCAAGGTCACCGCCCTGCCGCAGTCGTGGCGTGACACCGTCGGGCTGGTCAACCGGCCCGACGGCTCGATGCCGCCGATCAGCTTCGGCCTCAACATCTCCCGCTCCGAGCCGATCTTCGCGATCAGCATCGGCGAGCCCGGCACCGGGCCGGCGATCAAACCGCTGACCGCCATCTCCTCCTCCCTCGCCGACGCACTGATCGTCGACTACGCCAGCGTCGTGATCGCACCACGCGGCGGCACGATCGGCTCCTTCACCTACGACCGCGGTTATCACATGGCCTTCAACGGCACGGTGCTCGGCGTCGCTCTCGCGATCCGCTCCGACATGGACCTCGAGGCCGGCACGATCAGCGCCAGCACCGACATCGGGGCCTTCTCGGTCGGCGGGGTGTCGTTGCGCGACACCCACTACGCCTTCTCCGAGGTCCGCCCCACGAAGGAGAACCCCACCCAGGGGCGCGGCACCTTCGACTTCTCCGGCGGCCTCGTCGCCGGACCGGTCCAGGCCGACGCCGTGATCTCGGTGGTGGCGGAGAAGAACGGCGACACCATCGACATCTCGGCCGACCTCAAGGCCTCGGTCAGCGACCTTGGGCTCGGCTCGGTCGCGTCGCTGGACAACGCGAACCTCTGGGCCCACGTCGATCTCGGTGTCGGGGTCTCGACCCACCTCGACGCCTTCACTCTGGGCATGTCGGCCAACGCCACCGTCCTCGGCACCCGGCTCGCCTTCTACGGCGACGTGGACTTCGACGACGGCGGTCTCAACGCCGCCGACCTCGTCGTCGCCTCCTCGCCGATCGACCTCGGCGCCGCCACCATCACCGGCGACGGCTGCTCGGCCGAGGTGATCGCACAGATCCCCGCGGGCGGCACGATCCCGACCTTCCCGAAGACGGGACCCTGCTTCGCGCTCGGCATCCACCCAGGCTCGGAGGATCCCTATCTGATCTCGGTCAACGCCGCCGTCACCACCCCGCTGGGGCTCGGCATGAAGATCGACGCCAAGATCGACGGCTCCGGCCTCGCGATCCACGAGGCCGACGTCACCCTGGCCGACAACCTCACGGTCGCGCTGCACGACTCCCGGATCTACTTCGGTCCGAAGGTCGCAGCCGGCAAGGTGACCGCCCCCGACGCCGACGGCAAGGACGTCGTGGTCAACGACGGCGACTTCACCCTCAACGGCCGGGTGGCGGTCAGCCTGCTCGGCGCCTTCGACGCCGACCTCACCGTCTCGGTCGGCAGCATCGGCGGCAGTGGCTGGGCGAACGGTGTCGCCTCGCTCGGTCTGCTCACCAGTTCCTCGTCGCCGGTCCACGCCGGCGTACTCCTCTCCGGAAGCTTCGCCCGCTCCACGACCACTGGCTACCACTGGTGTCTCTCGGGTGAGGCGAACCTCTCGGTCGGCGGCTTCGCCCTGACCAAGGGTGGGTTCGTGATCGGCCAGGGGCTGCGCAACGGCGATTGCCCGAGCGCCAACGGCGACGGCACCTTCGGCACTCCTCATGTCCACACCGCCTCGGCGAAGGCCGCCGCCACCGCGCTGGACACCCCAGGGACGGCGGCGTGCCCGTCGCTGCTGGAGGTCGACTTCCCGATCGACTCCCCGATCACGCTCTGCGAGGGCGGCAGCGTGTTCGCGGTCGGCGCCAAGCTCGACGTCGGGCCGATCCACGGGTCCGCGTCGGGGCAGATCGTCAACAGCGGCGGCAGGGTCGGCTTCACCTTCACCGGCACTGCCGGATTCCAGGTGATGGAGGTCGGTGTCAGCGCCTCCCTGACCCTCACCAACCAGACCGCGAAGGGGCCGAGCGTGATCGCCGGCACCGTCAAGGTCGATGCGAGCGTCACCTCCGCGATCGGCTTCCACGCCACCGCGACCTTCGACACCGCCGGTGCCTTCTGCCTCGACGGGAAGGTCGCTCTCCCTGCGGTCGACGCCAAGGCGACCTTCTGCACCGCCGGTACGGCGACGCCGGGCATCGAGGCCCACATCCATCTGGTCGACAGCTACGGCGTGGACGTCCACTTCCAGAGCGCCTCGAAGTGGAGCGCGGCGATCAGTGTCGCGCTCGGCCCGATCGGAATCGACTTCATCGGCTGCGGTTGGATCTTCGGCTGCTGGGGCGGCGCCTTCGAGATCAAGGGCCTGCTCCTCCTCGGAGTCTCCAGCGAGGCCACCACCGTCACCCTGCCGAGCTTCGGCAAGCTCGACCTCGGCAAGGGCGTCACGGTCAAGGGGCAGGGCTCGCTGAGCGGGAAGATCTGCCTCTACCACTGCTTCTCGGCCTCCGTCGGTGCCGACTTCTCGATCAATCCGACCCGGTTCTGTGGCAGCGTCTCCGGTGTCGGCGGCTGCCTCCAGGTCTCACCCTTCAGGATCTACGCGCTATGACGACTCCGCTTCCCGCCGTACGACGTCTCCTGGATCGCACGCGCGCACGACTGCCTCGTAGCCGCTGGGCTCGGGGGGCGGTCCTCGCCGGACTGGTGGTCGCGGTCGCCGGCGTCGCGACCGGGACCGCGATCGGTCTCTCCGGCAGCACGTCGGTACCGACCAACGACGGCTGGCAGGCGGCCACGAAGTGCGTCGCCACCGCCGCCGTCACCAACGCCGCCGGGTCGACGGTCGTCCTCGACACGAAGGCCTCGATGACCACCGGGACGCGGGTGAAGTCGCCCAACGGGACCTTCGAGCTGGTGCTGGAACCCGACGGCAACCTGGTGCTCTACGACAACCAGACCCGCGCTCACGTCTGGGAGTCACACACCACCACCGGGACGACCCTGCTGATGCAGAGCGACGGCAACCTCGTGCTCTACGACAGCGCCGGGAAGGCGCCCTGGGCGACCGGCTCCAACTCCCCGACCGCCAACAAGTTCCTGCTCCGCAACGACGGCACCCTCCAGGTGGTCGACCCGACCGGGAAGGCGCTCTGGTCGAGTGCCACCGTCGTGGCCGGGGCGGCCGGCTGTCTCGACCCGACGGCGACCTTCTTCACCGGCACCACGGCCGGCGCCAGCGTCCAGCTCAACGAGCCCGCGGCCTCGGGCGCAGTCGCCGGCCAGGGCGCGGGCACGGTCTGGTTCTCCTGGTACGCCGCACAGAGCGGCACCACCTACGTCCTGCCGCAGGGCGAGACGTTCCAGAGCGTCGGGGCCTACGTCGACGACACCTCCGACGGCTCCTGGTCGTTCCCACTCAAGGCGGTCAGCGGGCTCCAACGCGGCTCGACCATCTTCGGCCTACGGTTCACCGCGGTCGCCGGGACGCACTACTACTTCCAGGTCTATGACAAGCGGCCGTTGGACGAGTCGATCGCTCACGAGTTCGAGTTCCAGCTCTGGCAGCCCTCACCCGGCGGCCCCGACAACGACGACCTCGCCACCGCCCGGTCCCTCGACGAGCCGATCAACTCCGCAGCCGGAGCGCAGGCGTCGCTGACCGGCACGACCGTGAACGCGACCACCGAGAGCGACGAATCCTCGATCGGCTCGGGGGCTCGCAGCCTCTGGTACTCCTGGACCTCACCCGATGACGGCGTCACCCTCAAAGTCGTCGCCCCGACGAGCGCGGGGGCCCTGACGGCGTACGTCGTCAAGGACGCGAGCAAGGCGATCACGGTCACCAACCTCACCCAGCTCAGCGATCTCTCCTCGGCCAGCGGGCAACTGTGGGTGAAGACGACGGCCGGGCAGACCGTCTACGTCCGGCTCGGCACCGACACCGGCGCCACCTTCACGTTGGGGGCGAGCGACGACCCCTGGTCCGACCCGGGAGCACCGCGGCCGACCGTCGTCCCCAGTTGCGCTCAGCCGTCGACCTCGTGGGCCACCGAGGCCGTCACGCTGCACTGCACGGTCACCGACGACGCCGCCGACCTGGTCGGGCTTACGCTCGACGACAAGGGGGAGTATGGCTTCGACCTCACCGCCGACGTCCCCGACGGCACCGCCTCGGCCACCGCCGCGACCACCTCCCGTACGGTTTGCGACACGCTCGGCAACTGCACCACCGTCGGCCCGCTCGGTCCGGTGAAGATCGACCACAGTCCGCCGGTGATCACCTGCGATCCGGCCCCCGGCGGCTGGTCGGCCGGCGCCGTCACCCTCGGCTGCGCGGTGAAGGACGACGGCTCAGGTGTGACGGCCGCCGACGCTGCCTTCACCCTCGCCGCCGCGTTGCCTTCGGGCACGAGCCAGAGCGATGCGGTCGCCTACACCGGTCCGGCGAAGGTCTGCGACCAGGCCGGCAACTGCACCTCGGTCGACATCCCGGCGGACGCGAAGATCGACCAGGTCCCGCCGACGGTCGACTGCGGGAAGGTGCCGACCGGCTGGAGCAACGCCAACCCGACCATCTCCTGCACGGCCACCGACACCGGCAGCGGCCTGGCCGACCAGGCGAAGGCCGAGCTGACCCTCACCACCGGCGTCGACTCCGGCGCGTACGACGCCTCGGCGACCACCGTCGCCGACACGGTCTGCGACGCGGTCGGGAACTGTGCCGACGTACCGAGCTACACCCTGAAGGTCGACCGGGTGCCGCCGACCGTCTCCTGCGACACCCCGGCTCCCGGGTCGTGGACGAAGGGCCGATCGCTGACGTACGACTGCACCGCCCACGACCTCGGCTCCGGCCTGGCCGCGGCCACCGACGTGAGCTTCACCGTCACCACCGGTGACCTGATCTCCGCCGGTTCGCAGTCGGACGGGGTCAGCGTCGCCACGTCGCGCTCGGTCTGTGACGTCGCCGGCAACTGCGCCGACGTGCCCTCCCTGATCGGGGTCGGCCTCGACGACCAGGTGCCGGAGGTCACCTGCAACGCCGTCCCGACGACCTGGCAGCGGAGCGCGGCGACGGTCACCTGCACGGCGGTGGACGACGGCGGCTCGGGTCTCGCGTCGGCCGCCGACGCGAGCTTCACCCTGACCAGCTCCGCCGCCGGCGTCTTCGCCGCGCACGACCCGGTCTGCGACGCAGTCGGCAACTGCGCCACCGTGCCCACGCCCGCGGCGGTCGAGGTCGACGAGACCGCGCCGGTGGTCACCTGCGACACCTCGTCCGGGGACTCCTTCGACCATGAGGTGCTCGTCTCCTGTACGGCGACCGACGACGACTCCGGCCTGGCCGACCCCGACACGGCGAGCTTCACACTGCTCACCGCCGTCGGCGACGGGAACGCCGACGACGCCGCCGTCACCGAGACCCGCCAGGTCTGCGACGTGGCCGGCAACTGCACCACGGCCGGCCCGGTCGGACCCTTCCGGATCGACCGCACCGGGACTGTGAGCGAGGCCGCTCCGGTGGTCGAGGTTCCGGACTCGCTCACCGTCGTCGCAGCCGCCGACACCAGCGAGACCGGGGGGATCGAGGTCCCCTTCGACCTCCCCACCGCCGACTCCGAGATCGGCGCCCAGGTCGGCTGCAGCCCCGACCCGGACGGCATCCTGCTGGTCGGCGAGACCGAGGTGCAGTGCTCCGCCCGCGACACCGCCGACCAGGTGACCGACGCCTCGTTCCCGGTGACCGTGGTCGCCGACGTCGACCTGGCCTACACCGACTCGATCCCCATCGGCAGCGAGATCCCGATCGCCGCGGAGGACTTCGCCGGCGACGTCACCGTCGAGTTCGACGGCACGGAGGTCGGGGACCTCAGCGCGGCGTCGGCAGGTCTCGGCGTACGCCATTCCGCGCGGGCCTCCGTCTCGGTCGCGTCGTCGAGGGCCGGGTTCGCCGCGCCGAACGGGACCACACTCGGCCGCCACCTCGTGGTGATCCGGGGCACCGGCACCGACGGCAACCCGCGCCTCCAGGTGGCTCCGGTCACGATCGTCGCCGCCCCCCTGACCAAGGCGTCCTCGACCGGCCCCGGGTCGACGGACAGTTCCTCGACCGCCTCGTCCACGACATCCTCCTCGACGTCGAAGGGCTCCAAGACCCGGCACTCGAAGGTCGGCGGGAGCGCCGGCGGTACCACCTCCTTCCGGCTCTTCGGCAGCGGCTGGAGCACCGAGGCGGCCGCCGAGCCCTCGCCGTCGGCGTCCGCGAGCACCGGGACGACGACCTTCCAGGGCACCGCGCCGCCCTCGCGCCCGGCCGCGAGCTCCGGTGGAGCGCTCCGCTGGTGGCTCCTCGGCCTGGGCGGTCTCGGGCTCCTCGCCGGTGCCGGAGTCGCCGGAGTGCTGCTCCGGCGCCGCCGCCACCCCCTCGCCGAATAGGGCCTCCCCTCACGCCGAGTGGGGCCTCCGGTCGTGCTGAGTGGGGCCTCCGGCCTGCCCGCGCCCGCACTCGACGTGGCGGGGCCCTCGACGGGAGGCAGAGCCCCACTCGACGGGAGGCGAGGCCCCACTCGACGGGAGGCGAAGCCCCACTCGGCGTGAGGGAAGGCCCCATTCGGCGGGCTGTGCGAGGATTCCCGACGTGAGCAGCTCACTCGCCCTCCCGGTCACCGACCCCGAGCTCGAGGCGCGCCTGCGAGCCCGGCTGGCGCTCGTCGAGAAGGCGCTGTCGGGCCACGTGCAGAGCCGCGCGGCCTTCATCACCGAGGCCGCCTCCCACCTGCTCGACGCCGGCGGCAAGCGCTTCCGGCCGCTGCTCGTCCTGCTCGCGGCGGAGACCGGCGACCGGGCCGACTCCGACGACGTGCTCACCGCGGCGTGCGTGGTCGAGCTGACCCACCTGGCCAGCCTCTACCACGACGACGTCATGGACGAGGCGCTCGTGCGCCGCGGCGAGGACAGCGCCAACGCCCGCTGGGACAACCACGTCGCGATCCTCACCGGCGACTTCCTCTTCGCCCGCTCCTCCGAGCTGACCGCCGAGCTCGGGCCGCAGGCGGTCGCGATCCAGGCGCAGACCTTCGCCCGGCTCGTCGAGGGCCAGATCATGGAGACCCGCGCGCCCGCGCCGGGGGAGGACCCGGTCGAGCACCACCTCGACGTCATCGCCGGCAAGACCGGCATCCTCATCGCCACCTCGGCCCGCTACGGCGCGCTCTTCGGCGGCGCGAGCACCGAGGTGGAGCAGGCGCTGACGGCGTACGGCGACATCGTCGGCGCCGCCTTCCAGATCTCCGACGACATCCTCGACATCGCCTCCGACGGCGCGGTGTCGGGCAAGACGCCCGGCACCGACCTCAAGGAGGGCGTGCCGACGCTGCCGGTGCTCCTCGCCCGCAGGCACGCCCGCCCCGAGGACGCCCGCCTGATCGAGCTGCTCGACTCCGACCTCGCCGCCAGCGACGACGACCTCGACGAGGCGCTCCGCCTGCTCCGCGCCCACCCCGCGATGGACGAGGCCCGCGCCTACGTCCTCGCCGAGGCCGCGAAGGCCAAGGCCCACCTCGTCGCCCTCCCCGAGGGCCCCGTCCGCGACGCCCTCGAGGCGTTCGCCGACGTCGTCGCCACCAGAACGGCCTGACCCTCCTCGAATCCCACCCTCCCGGGACGCTCCGGCCCCACGCGCCGTCCGCCAGGGCCGAAACGTCCCACCGCGAATGGGAGCTCGGTGGCGGGTGGCCGATAGCCTCACCCGGTGAGCGAGCACCGGCGCGGGATCCTGGCCGGACTGGCGGCGTACCTCATGTGGGGGCTCTTCCCGCTCTACTGGCCGCTGCTGGAGAGGGCCGGGGCGTTCGAGATCCTCGCCCACCGGCTGATCTGGTCGGCGGTCCTCATGACCGCCCTCGTCCTGGCGACCGGACGTCGCCGCCAGTTCGCGGCTCTGCTCCGCACCCCGCGCAAGGTCGGCCTCCTCGCCGCCGCGACACTGGCGGTCAGCGTCAACTGGGGCCTCTACATCTGGGCGGTCAACGCCGGCTACGTCGTCGAGACGAGCCTCGGCTACTTCATCAACCCGCTGATCAGCGTCGCGCTCGGCGTGGTGGTCCTCCGCGAGCGGCTGCGCCGGCTGCAGTGGACCGCCATCGCGATCGGCGCGGTCGCCGTCGTCGTACTCACCCTCACCTACGGCCGCCCGCCGTGGATCGCCCTCACCCTGGCGTGCAGCTTCGGCACCTACGGCCTGATCAAGAAGCTCGCGGGCGTGCCCGCGGTGGAGGCGCTTGCGCTGGAGACCGCGATCGCCACCCCCCTCGCCCTCGTGTACGTCGTCGCGCTGGTCGTGCGCGGCGAGAGCCACTTCGCCACCGGGCATCTGGCCGTCTTCTTCGTGCTCGCCGGCGTGGTCACGGCCCTGCCGCTGCTCTGCTTCGGCGAGGCGGCCAACCGGATCCCGCTCAGCCTGCTGGGCCTGATGCAGTACCTCGCGCCGGTGCTCCAGTTCGCCCTCGGAGTGCTCTACTTCCATGAGGACATGCCTGCCGGCCGATGGGCGGGGTTCGTGCTCGTCTGGGTGGCGTTGATGCTGTTCACGGCCGACGGCCTCCGTCAGCGACGCGCTCGCCCACTATCTGGACTCGTCACGGAAAGCTTTTAAACTGGACTAGTCTGCTCGACTATGAACATCAAGTTGGGTGCACTTGTTGTGTCGGCCGTCATGGCTCTCGCCGCGTGCGGCGGAGGCAGCTCGTCGACCACCACGATCAACGTCAACGGCTTCTCGATCCTCGAGCAGGCCAACACCGCCGTCTTCAAGGCCTTCGAGGAGACCGACGAGGGCAAGGACGTCGAGTTCAAGACGTCGTACGGCGCCTCCGGCGACCAGTCGCGCGGCGTGGAGTCCGGCAACAAGGCCGACGTCGTCCACTACTCGCTGGAGACCGACGTGACCCGCCTGGTCAAGGACGGCCTCGTGGCGGAGGACTGGAACACCGGCGCCACGAAGGGCATCGTGACCAGCAGCGTCGTCGTGCTGACCGTTCGCAAGGGCAACCCCAAGGACATCCAGGGCTGGGACGACCTGATCAAGCCGGGCGTCCAGATCATCACGCCCAACCCGGGCTCGTCCGGCTCGGCCCGCTGGAACATCCTCGCCGCGTGGGCGCACATCGCCGGCAACGGCGGGACCGAGGACGAGGCCAAGGCCTTCGTGACCAAGCTGCTCGACAACACCATCGCCCTGCCCGGCTCCGGTCGCGAGGCGACCACGGCCTTCACCTCCGGCTCGGGCGACGTCCTCATCTCCTACGAGAACGAGGCCATCCTCGCGAAGGCCTCCGGCGCCGACGTCGACTACGTCGTGCCCGACGACACCCTCAAGATCGAGAACCCCGGCGCGGTGACCAAGACCGCCCCGCAGGCCGCCAAGGACTTCCTCGCGTTCCAGGAGAGCGAGGCCGGCCAGAAGCTCTACGCGCAGTCCGGCTTCCGCCCCGTCATCGACGGCGTGGACGTCGGCGAGGTCGAGGGCGCCAACGACCCGTCCGACCCGTTCCCGGCGCCGACCAAGCTCTACACCATCAACGACGACATCTTCGGTGGCTGGAGCACGGCGGCCGACAAGTTCTTCGGTGACGGCACGGAGGGCAAGCCGCTGGGTATCATCACCGCGATCCAGCAGGCCACCGGAACCGAAGCGGAGGAGTAAGACCTTGGCACGCCCACTCAGCGCCGGTGCGGGCCTGAGTCTCGGTGTCGCTGTCCTCTGGTTCAGCCTCCTGGTCCTGCTGCCGCTGGCGGCGATCGTCGCCACCGCTGCCGAGGGCGGGGTCTCGAACTACCTCCACGTCATCTCCGAGTCGCAGACCTGGGCGGCGGTCCGGCTGACCGTCGTCCAGGCCGTGATCGTCACCGTCGCCAACGTCGTGTTCGGCACGATCATCGCGTGGGTGCTCGTGCGCGACCGGTTCTGGGGGCGCAGTGCGCTCGGGGTCGTGATCGACGTGCCGTTCGCGCTGCCGACCGTCGTCGCTGGCCTGGTCCTCCTCAGCCTCTACGGCCCGGAGAGCCCGGTCGGCGTCCACGCGGCGTTCACGTCCCTGGCCGTCACGCTCGCCTTCGCGTTCGTGACGCTGCCGTTCATCGTGCGCACGGTGCAGCCCGTGCTCGAGGAGCTCGACGCCGACGTCGAGGAGGCGGCCGCCTCCCTCGGTGCCAGCCGGGCGACCATCCTGCGGCGGATCATCCTGCCCTCGCTCGTCCCGGCCATCGCCGCGGGCGCGGCGCTCTCCTTCGCCCGCGCCATCTCGGAGTACGGCTCGCTCGTCCTCCTCTCCGGCAACAAGCCCTTCGAGACGGAGGTGGTGTCGGTGCGGGTGCTGAGCTTCATCGAGAACGGCTCCAACGCCTCGGCCGCGTCGATCGCGTCGCTGATGCTGGTGGTCGCGCTCGTCGTCATCGTCGCCCTCGACATCGTCCAGCGACGGGTGGCCCGCCGTGGCTAGGACCACCACCAGCGGCGTCGTCCGCCTTCCCCGCCCGATCACCTGGCTGCTGCGCCTGATCGCCATCGGGTACGTCGTCATGCTGGTCGTCTGGCCGGTGGGCATGCTCGTCAAGGAGACCTTCGCCGACGGCCTCGACGCGCTCAACGCCGTCTTCACCGACGACACCGTGGTCAGCGCCCTCGAGCTCACGCTCTGGGTGGCCCTCGTCGCCGTGGCGATCAACCTCGTCTTCGGCGTCACCATCTCGATCCTGCTGGTGCGCTTCGACTTCCCGGGCAAGCGTGCGCTGTCCGCCCTGGTGGACCTGCCGCTGTCGGTCTCGCCCGTGGTCGTCGGCCTCGCCCTGCTGCTGGTCTACAACAGCCGCACCGGCTGGCTCGGCCAGCCCCTCGACGCGGCCGGCATCCAGCTGATGTACCACTCGCCCGCGCTGGTCCTCGCCACCTGCTTCGTGGCGCTCCCGCTCGTCATCCGCGAGGTCGTGCCGGTGCTCCACGAGATCGGGGACGACCAGGAGCAGGCCGCGCGCTCGCTCGGCGCCAACGCCGCCCAGACGTTCTGGCGGATCACCCTGCCGAGCATCCGCTGGGCCGTCGTCTACGGCGTCGTGCTCTCCCTCGCCCGCTCGGTCGGCGAGTTCGGCGCGGTCAAGGTGGTCTCGGGCAACATCACCGGCGAGACCCAGACCGCCACGCTCGCCGTGGAGGCGAAGTACCAGGGATTCGCCCAGCCGACGGCGTACGCCATCGCGTTCCTGCTCGTCCTCGTGAGCGTCGCCTGCCTCGTCGTGGTGGCGCTGCTCCGGAACCGCTCTGAAAAGGCCCACTGACATGTCCATCGACGTCCGCAACCTCACCAAGCAGTACGGCGACTTCTACGCCCTCGACGACGTGTCCGTCTCGATCCCGACCGGCCAGCTCACTGCGCTCCTCGGCCCGTCCGGCGGCGGCAAGTCGACCCTCCTGCGGATCATCGCCGGTCTCGACACGGCCGACTCCGGCACGGTCTCGATCGAGGGCCGCGACGCCACCAGCCTGCCGCCGCAGAAGCGCAACGTGGGCTTCGTCTTCCAGCACTACGCGGTGTTCAAGCACCTGACGGTGGCCAAGAACGTCGCGTTCGGGCTCGAGATCCGCAAGCGGCCCAAGGACGAGATCAAGCGCCGGGTCGAGGAGCTGCTCGAGCTCGTCCACCTCTCGCAGTTCGCCACCCGGCTGCCCGCCCAGCTCTCCGGCGGTCAGCGCCAGCGCATGGCGCTGGCGCGGGCGCTCGCCGTCGAGCCGACCGTGCTGCTCCTCGACGAGCCGTTCGGCGCCCTCGACGCCAAGGTCCGCAAGGAGCTGCGCGACTGGCTCCGCCGGCTGCACGACGAGGTCCACGTGACCACGGTGTTCGTGACCCACGACCAGGAGGAGGCCCTCGAGGTCGCCGACGAGATCGTCGTGATCAACAACGGCCGGGTCGAGCAGATCGGGTCGCCCGACGACCTCTACGACGCGCCGGCCAACGACTTCGTCATGGGCTTCCTCGGCGAGGTCACCAAGCTCGGCGGCCAGCTGCTGCGCCCGCACGACATCGACGTGTCCACCACGCCGGGCACCGGCGCCGAGGGCACCGTCACCCGCGTGCTCCGGGTCGGCTTCGAGGTCCGGGTCACCGTGCTGACCGTCGCCGGCGAGGAGGTCCTCGTCGAGCTCACCCGCACCCACGCCCGCAGCCTCGGCGTCGAGGAGGGCGCGACCGTCTGGCTCGCCCCCGCTCCCGGCGCCACCACCGTCTGACCGACCACCCCCACCCCACTCCCCGCCGAGTGGGGCCTTCCCTCACGCCGAATGGGGCCTTCCCTCACGCCGAGTGGGGCCTGAGGGCGGGCCGAGTGGGGCCTTTCCTCGTGACGAATGGGGGCTTGCGCGCGTCGGCCGCCGAACCGTGGCACGGAAGCCCCCACTCGGCGCATCCCGAAGCCCCACTCGGCGTGACGGGAGCCCCCATTCGGCCCGTCCTCAGGCCCCACTCGGCGTGCGTCGGATCAGTGCGGCTGCCAGGCCTCTTCGTTGGCGGTCCGGTCGGTGACGGTCGAAGGGAGAGTCCGCTCGGCGAGCTGCTCGATCGTGACGTACTCCAGCACCTCGCGCAGGGAGTCGCGGGCGGCGACCCAGACCTGCTGCAGCCCCTCGGCGTTCGCGTTGTAGGTGACCGACTCCGGCCGCAGGCCGTAGACGGAGACCAGCGGCCCGTCGACCGCCCGGATCACGTCGGCGACGGTCACCGAGGAGGCCGGCCGGGCCATCCGCCAGCCACCGGACGGGCCGCGCTGGGAGAGCACGATGTCGGCCTTGCGCAGGTCGGCGAGGATCGCCTGGAGGAAGCCGTGGGGGATCTCCTGGAGACGCCCCAGCTCCTCGGCGCTGACCGCCTTCCCGTCCTCGCGGACGACCATCTCGATGAGCGCCCGCAGGGCGTAGTCGGACTTGGCGGAGACGCGCATGGGTGAAGTTTGTCAGATTGTCGCGCGACTTCGTTCGAGAAGCCGCAGGTCAGGTGTCGCGCCGGCGCCTGCCCGGCGACTCGACGAGGGTGTCGGAGGGGCCGGCCAGGTGAGGCTGCGCGCGCAGCCGAGCGTCCGGTAGTGTTGACATGTCATCAGCTCTCGACGGATGGGGCAGGGTGTGTCTCAGCAGGGGTCACTGGTCTTCGACGCGCTCGCCGATCCGACGCGCCGCGAGATACTCCTCGCGCTCTCGGCCGGGGAGCTGGCCGTGGGGGACATCGCCGATCGCATCGAGGGGCTGGGACGTACGACGGTCTCCAGTCACCTGAGGGTGCTGCGTCTCGCCGGCCTGGTCAGCGAGCGCCGGGAGGGCCGATTCCGGTTCTACTCGATCGATCCCGCGCCCGCCTCCCATGTGGTCGGCTTCGTCGCGCAGGTCTACCGGGACGCGCTCGGCGATCTCCGCGATGGGCTGCCGGCCGCGGAGGCGCCCGCTGCCGGCTCCTCGCGCCGCCGCAGCAGCGCCGGCTGAGACCGGGCGGCAGCACTCTCGTGGGTGAGATCGTGGTCGCGGACCGGGTCTCGCTTCCGCGCGCGCCGCACGAGGCCTTCGAGCTGATCGCCGCCGGCGGGCTGCCCGGTTGGCGGCTCCCGTCGGGAAGCGCGCTTCGCCCCGGGGTGCCGCTCTCCATCCCGATCACCCTGCCCGACGCCCTCGGTGGTCAGCGGATCGAGATCCTCGGCCGGGTCGTCGCCGTCGAGGACGGCCGCCGGATCGTGATCCGCCACGAGGTTCCGTGGAAGGGCCGGGTGATCGCCGCCGTGCGGGGCGAGGGCCCGAGCCGGTCGACGGTCAGCGTCGCTGCGACCCTGGACGAGGAGATCCTCGCCTGGGCCGGCCGGATGACGGCGCCGCCGGACGAGCCGACCGGCCTGGCGCATCGCCTCGGCCTGCTCTACAGCGGCAGCGGCCCGGCCAACGTCTTCTCGGTGACCACCCGCAGTGCCGCCCAGCTCGGCGTCGAGCACGTCAATGCCGACGGCGGCGTGCTCGGCCGGCCGCTGGAGCTGGTCACCGGCGACGACGGCACCCATCCCGGACTCGGAGCGGCCGAGCTGGTCCGGCTCGCCCATGCTGGCTGCACGGTGGTGCTCGCCAGCGTCACCTCGGAGGTCTTCCAGGCTCTGCGCCCGGTTGCCCGCCGCTACGGACTGCTCGCGATCCACACGCCACTCAACGAGGGCGGCACCGAGGGCCCCGAGGTCTTCCGGCTGGGGGAGCGTCCCGCCGCCCAGGCGGCTGCGGCGATCCCGGCGCTGATGAGCGTCTCGGGTGGCTCGCGCTTCTACCTCGCGGGCAACGACTACTCCTGGTCCCGCGGGGCGCATCGCGCCGTACGACGGGTGATCGAGCGCTGCGGCGGCACCATCGCTGGCGGCTCCTACGCCCCGCTCGGCACCACCGACCACTCCGCCATGGTGGAGGCGATCCGCGCCAGCGGCGCCGACCTCGTCGTCTCCTCCCTGGTCGGTGCGGACGAGGTCAGCTTCGAGCAGCAGATGTACGCCGCCGGCATGCGCGCCCGGGTGCAGAGCCTCGCGCTCGTGCTGGACGAGTCGACCCACGAGTTCATCGGACCGGAGGCGAGCGAGGGGCTGTGGGCCGCCTTCTCCTACTTCGAGAGCCTCGACACCCGGGCCAACCGCGACTTCGTCGGGGCCTACCGGAGTCGATTCGGCGCCGGCGCGGCCCCGGTCTCGAGCCTGACCGAGGGCGTCTACGAGGCGGTCCATCTGGTCGGCCGCGCGGCGGCGGCCGGCGGAGCGTGGGATCCGCGTGTGATCGGGGCCGGGCTGCGGAGCGGCGTCACCTTCGACGGTCCGCGCGGTCCGGTCACCACCACCGCGACCGGGCTGAGACAGCCGATGTCGGTCGCGGTCTCGCAGGCGGGACGGCTGCTGCCGGCCGGCAGCTCGGCGCGACGCTGACCTGCGCGTGACTCAGGCCCGCGCCCGCCGTACCGGAGCGTCGGGATGCTCGAACGGTCGGCTCAGGTGGGGCCGGAGAGCACGGGGCATCGGTGCCAGCCCGGGCCCACCGGCCGCGACCCAGGCGGCGATCAGGGCGCTGACGTCGGGGTGGTCGACCTGGGCGAGCCAGACCGGTCGCGCCCCGGTCCGTCGGGCCTCGGGACGAGGAGAGACGACCACGACGTTGGCGTCGCCGCAGACCCAGAGGCAGCCCGTGACGCGGACCTTCCCGTCGGCGCCGAGCCGCTTGCCCAGGTCGGTGAGCAGGGCGTCGTGGTCGATGCCCGGACGCAGCTCGGCGTTGCCGCAACAGCACCCGCGGCAGACGCTGACGACGCATGTCGCCGTGTCTGCCGCGGGGCCGTTCATCGGCTCGGGCTGCCCGTGGCTCAGGCGGGGACCTGCGCCGGACGGACCGACGCCGACCGGGCGGGGGCGGATCGCCGTACGGTGAGGACGCCGTGGGTGAGGCTCAGCACGGCCCACATCGCCCCCAGCTGGGCCAGAGACGCGACCCGGAACTGCCAGATCAGGTCGGCCGGAACGTCCGACGGGATCTCGGTGCCCGTGCGGGGCAGCAGGGCCAGCGCGATCAGCCCGGCGGCGACGACCGCGATCCCGGCCGTCCAGCGTACGTCGGCGCCCTTGCCGCGTTCGCCGAGCAGACGATCGATCGCGAAGACCGCGGCGATCACCGCGACCGTCAGCACGATCACCAGCAGGTAGTCGATCGTGCGCCGGCCGACCGTGTCGGGGTCGCCCACCGCCGGCGGGTTGGCCGGCATCAGCAGAGCCGGCACGAGCGCGAACGAGGCGAACCCGAGCAGGCCGAGCATCAGGGATCGACCCACCTCCGAGTGTCCGGGCAGCCGGTGCCGACTGCGGGCGAAGGCGACGGCGAAGGCCAGCCCGAGCAGGGCTCCGACGATCACGACCGTGATCGCGCCACCGATCTGCTGCTGCAGCCGGCTGACGATCTCGCCGGCTGCCTCGTGCGAGTGCTCGTGGACGTGGCCGGTGGTCGCCGACTCGCGCGCCTCCTCGATGCCGATCGACCGGTTGATCAGCGGTTCGACGGTCGTCACCAGGACGGCGACGGCCGCCACCCCGCCGAGCGCGCCGGCACCTGCGCCGTTCAGGAGGCGTCGCCCCCAGCTGGTCTCGGCCACGGCGGTCAGTGGCAGGGCACGCCGAGCGCGTGCCGACCGTCGTGGGTGACCTCGTGCAGCCAGTGCGCGGCGCCGGCCGAGAGGAGGGTGCCGTTCTCCTGCACGAGCAGGTAGACGGTGAAGAGCGACAGCGCGAGCACGGCCCAGGCCCAGAGCGGGACGGAGCCGACGGCGGTCGGGGTGAGCGTGGTGGGTGAGGACATGTGAGGCTCCTTCGAAGGGTCGTCGCGTCAGGCGCGAGCAGGGTCGATCGCGATCGGCTCGAGGTGAGCCTCATGATGGTTGCGATTGGCGGGGGTGGCGAGGACGTCCCTCGTCCGGGCGTCCAGGCCGGCGGCGTCGAGCATGCCGGCGTTCCCGAGGACGGTCTCCAGGGCGGTCACCCAGTGCTCGTAGTAGGACCACGAGGGGTCGTCGAGCGTCGAACTGGTCGCCTCCCACTCCTTGATCGAGTCGATCAGAGCACCCTGGAAGCTGGGCCAGTGGTACTCACCGGCGTTGTGGGCCGCGATGGCGATCGCGAAGGCCCGGATCTCCCAGGGCTGCTCGAAGGAGAGCTGGTCGGGACGCCCGCCCGGCAGGCCGCAGACCAGCTGCTCCACGACACGGCGCTGGTCGGCCGCGGGCAGGTCGAGGATCAGCGCGTCGATGCTCACGACGCCGCCTTCACGGGGCCGACGCCGATCATCGAGTCGCGGGTGACCAGCTCGGTGAGCTGCTCCTCGGACCAGCCCTCGGTCCCTACCGGGCGCTGCGGGAGCACCCAGTAGCGCATCTCCGAGCTCGAGTCCCAGACCCGCACCTCGACGTCGTCGCCGACGGTGAAGCCGAAGGTCTCGCTGAGCACCTTCCGGGGCTCGCGGGTGATCGCCGCGCGGTACTGCGGGTCCTTGTACCAGTTCGGTGGCAGACCGAGCACCGGCCACGGGTAGCACGAGCACAGCGTGCACACGATGATGTTGTGCACGGTGTCGGTGTTCTCCAGGACGACCATGTCCTCGCCCTGGAGGCCGCTGATGCCGAGCTCCTTGCAGGCCTCGGTGGCGTCCTCGATCAGGCGCGCCCGGAACTCCGGGTCGGTCCACGCCTTGACCACGACCTTCGCGCCGAGCTGCGGCCCGACCTCGGTCTCGTAGATCTCGACCAGGCGGTCGATGGCCTGGGCGGTCATGACGCCCTGCTCGATGAGGAGCGACTCCAGCGCCTTGACGCGGGCGGCGATCTCCTCCTGGCTGCGGGTGGTGGTGCTCATGCGGATGCTCCTTCGGTGACGAGTTCGATGTAGGGGTCCCAGACGTCGACGTAGACGGCGCCGTTGGGCTCGGCGTGGTCGGCGCCCCACAGCTCCGCGTTGGTGAACCGGACCGTGTAGACGTGCTCGGGGTTCTCGCCGAGACCGTTGCCGGCCGTGTCGGGGTAGATGAACGAGCCGTGGTGGTGGGTGATCTCGCCGACCGCGCCACGGATGTAGCGGGCGCGGCGGGTGTGGCCCCGGGGGGCGGAACGGTCCACCCGTACGACGTCGCCGACCGCGAACCGGGCGACCTTCTCGGTCTCCCGCTTGGCCGAGGCGCCCGCCGGGACGACCGCCTCGACGAAGGCGAGCAGCTCGGGGTCGTCGGCGTGCTCGGGGAGCGGGGCGTCGGGGTTCTCCAGGTAGTGCCGGGTACGGCGGTCCAGCTCGGCCATGTCGAGCTTGCCCAGCGTCTCGCCGAAGTGCTCGACGGTGTGGACCCAGTGCTCGTAGTAGGGCGACTTCAGGTAGACGGCCGGATCGATCAGCTCGATGCCGTGGCGGAACTGGTCCACGCCGAAGAAGCCCGCCCGGAAGCACATGGCGAACATCGGGAAGACGGCCTTCTCCCACTCGGCGCGGAAGACGGGCTCGTCGTCGGGTACGACGACCGGCCCCAGTCCGTCGGTGCCGGCGAGGTCGAACACTCCGTTCATGCGTTGCTCCTCACAGAGGTCGGCAGCGGGAAGCCCCCGACTGCGGTTTCGAGTGCCTGCGCGACGCGCAGGACGGTGGTGTCGTCGAACATCGAGCCGACGATCATGAGGCCGACGGGAAGCCCGTCGGCCAGGCCGGCCGGCACCGAGCAGGCCGGGTGCCCGGTCACGTCGAACGGGCAGGTGTTGGCGACCATCTCCAGTGCCCGGCCCAGGACGTCGGCGACCAGGGCGTCCGCGTCGGGGATGACGCTGGCCCGGATCGGGAGGGTGGGCATGACGAGCACGTCGTAGGAGCCCAGCGCCTCGTCGTACGCCTCGCGGAGCGAGGTCTCGAGGGCTCGCGCCATCGCGTAGTGCTTGCCGTAGGCGGTCTGGAGGGCGTACGTGCCGCCGAGGGCGACGAGCTTGACGGTCTCGGAGAAGGCGCTCGGGTCCTCGCGCCACTGCCTGCCGTAGTGGGCGATCAGCTCGGGGTCGTAGTAGCCCTTCCAGTTCATGCCGTAGCCGTTGCCCTCCACCATCTGCCAGGTCGCGCCCTCGACGGAGATGACGTCCCAGATCGCGGCACCGTGCCGGTGCCAGGGGATCGAGACCTCCTCGGCGACCAGGCCCGCGGCCTCGAGCGTGGCGACGGCGGCCCGGACGCACGCGTCCACCTCGGGCTCGGAGTTGGCCAGGCCGAAGCCCTCGGTGACCACGCCGATCCGCAGGCCGGTGGCCGGCTCCTGGAGGGCGGCGAGGTAGTCGATCGGCGCGATCGCGCTGGGCTGGCGGGGGTCGAGACCGTCGGTGCCGGCGAGGACGGTGAGCATCAGTGCCGCATCGGCGACCGTGCGGGTGATCGGGCCGAGGTGGTCGATCGACTGCTCGATCGGGAAGCCGCCGGTGTAGGGGACCAGGCCGAAGGTCGGCTTGTGGCCGACGGTGCCGCAGAAGGCCGAGGGGATCCGGATCGAGCCGCCCTGGTCGCCGCCGACGGCGATGTCGACCTCGCCGGAGGCGACCAGGGCGGCGCTCCCGCTCGAGGAGCCGCCGGCCGACCGCGTCTGGTCCCACGGGTTGCGGACGGGGCCGGTCTTGGCCGTGTGCGAGCCTCCGGAGAAGCAGAGGTCCTCGCAGACCGACTTGCCGGCGATGGTCGCCCCGGCGGCGAGCAGACGCGAGACCACGGTGGCGTCGGTGTCGGGGGTGTAGCCCTCGACGGTGGTCGAGCCGTTCATCATCGGGACGCCGGCGACGGCGACGTTGTCCTTGATCGCGGCCCGCAGGCCGGTCAGCGGCCCGTCGGAGGCGCCCGCGATCTCGGCCCGGACGTACCAGGCGTTGAACGGGTTCTCGGTCGCCTCGGGACGGGTCCAGTCGCGCTGGGGGGCGACCGGCGCGATCTCGGCGTAGAGCTCCTCGACGACGTTCCACGACTGGAGCAGCCCGGAGGCGGCGCCGTGGTAGACCTCGAGGTCGGAGGGGCTGATGTCGAGCCGGGCGGCCTCGGCGAGGCGGCCGATGGCCTCGAGGTCGGGCTGGTCGAGCGGCATGGGTTGTCTCCTACGAGTGAGGGTGGCTCGCCGCGACGTCGAGGTCGCGGTGGCACGGGACTCTGGTCTGGTCAGATTCATATGTCAATGGATGTCGACATATGGACGGAAAATGTCACACCCCCGAAACGTCGCGGAGCATGCCGGTGCCGGCGTGGCAGTTGACGTACTCGAACAGCTGGTGGGCGCCGTCGGAGACGGAGACCTCGTGGTAGAGCCGGAGCTTCTCCAGCCCGGCGGCGACCTTGAAGAACGTGGTGAAGATCCGCAGGTGGGTCGGGTGCGACTCGGCCCAGCGCTCGAGCTTGTCGAGCGAGGACCAGTGGCCGATGTTGTAGCTCTCGTCGAGCAGGTTGCCGTCGAGGTCGATGCTCCGCACGAAGCGGTTGCTGTAGCAGCCCACGTCCCGGCCGTTGTCGCGCAGGAAGTCCATCCCCGCCTCCAGCGTCGGCAGGATCTCGTCGAGGTAGAGCGATCGCTCCTCGGGGCCGGCGTCGATCCAGTCCTGTCCCGAGCGGATCAACGCGATGTTGTCGTGGCCGCCCACGACGACCCGGCCGCCGGCGGCGGGGTCGCCTTCCAGCACCGTGAGGGCGCCGCGCTGCTGCATCCAGTCGGTCTGCGACAGCGGCATCCGCTCGCGCATCGAGCCCCAGTAGCCGTGCTCGTTGATCTCCCCGCTGATCCGGTTCATCACCGAGCCGATCCCCGGCAGCCGGTCCTGGAAGGCGTAGAGCGTCTCGAGCTGCTCCACTCGCGGAGCCGTGACCTCGCGGAAGTGGCCGAGTCCGTCGGTGAGGCGGTCCTCGGAGTCCCACCAACCGGCGACCTCCGTGGAGGTGCGCCACACGTCGTACGTCGCGACGTCGGGCCAGTAGGCGACGACCATGAGGTTGTGGAAGCCCCGGTTGTCGACGTGGTGGGTCAGGTCGTGGCTCAGCGGACCGGCGTCAAGGTCGAAGGTCGACACGAGATGGCGGAGCGTGGCGAGCGCCTGGTCGCGACGGCTCTCGTCGGCGTACTGCACGCCGAGGTAGGCCATCACGACCTGCTCGACGCCCGTGTCGCCGCGGCCGACCCACATCGGGAACGGCGGCTGGTAGTCGTCGGGGACGCGGCGGCTGAGGCTGCGGGGACAGACGAGGTGCTGGTCGATTGCGGATTCCATGGCACCGACGCTAGGAATCGCGGCACCGGCCTCCGTAGGACGGGACTATCCAGCCCTTGACGATGGCTCCACAGTCGTGAGCGAGGTCGACAGCCGACGCAATTCGCCCGGCGGCAGGTCGAAGCGGGCCTTGAAGAGGCGGTTGAAGTGCGAGGGGTCGGTGAGGCCGTGGCGCTGGCCGACGGCGGCGATGGAGAGCGTTCCCTGGGCGGGATTGGCGAGGTCGCGGTACGCCGCCTGGAGGCGGCGCTCGCGGATGTACCCGGCCACCGTCCAGCCGTCCTGGGCGAAGATCCGGTGCAGGTAGCTGACCGAGATGCTGCACGCGGCGGCGACCGTGGCCGGACACAGCTCGGTGTCGGCGAGGCGGTGCTCGATCACCGCCTGCGCCGCCTCGCGTAGCGCGGAGACGCCCGGGAGGCGCGGTGGCTCGGCCGGAAGGAGGGCGGTGAGGAAGCCGACCAGGCTCTGCTCCATGGCGAGCCGGTGGCCGGAGTCGTCGCCGAGCCCGTGGCGGGCGATCGCGCGGACCAGGTCGCGAGCCACCGCCACCATTCCGTCGCGGCCGGACAGGGCTCGCGCGGTGCCGGCACGGACGGCCTGCTCCGGCACGGGCAGGAGCTGCTTGGGCACCAGTGCGATGGTGTAGTCGAACGGCTCCGGCGTGGTGAACCGGAAGGGTCGAGAGCTGTCGTAGAAGAGCACGTCGCCGGGCCGCATGACGGCCTGCCGGCCGTCCTGCTCGACCCGGGTGGCGCCGCGGTTGAGGACCACCAGGTGCAGCACCTCCGGATCGCCTCGACGGATGTCGGCCGGTCGGCGCTCGAACTCGTGCCCGGTCGCGCGGATGCGGCGGATGCGGGTCTCGCCGAGGGAGCAGCCGGCGATCCGGCCGTCGATCTCTCGCTGGGCGGGCGTCACGCGCAGCGGGACGAAGCTGTCGCACACGTGGGAGTGCCAGTAGTCGGCTCGATCGGCGGGGGCCACGTCGCTCGTGTCGACGACGGCGTCAGTGGGCATGGCGACCCTCTCCTCACGCTGGTCCGGGGAGCACCAACGTCAGTCAGGCCCGGTGCACATGTCAATCAACGTTGGCGCATTCGTGGAGAGATTTCACGTGCCTGAAACAGCGTCGGCGAGGATGGTGCGAGCACGAGACCGGTAACAACCCAGTCGTGGCCGAGGTCACACTGCCGTCCGCCATCCGGCGAGCTCGCGGCTCCGAATCACGATCCCACCATCTCGAGGAGAGCCCATGTCCACCCTCCACGACTTCGAGGCGGAGTCGCTCGCGGGCGAGCTCGTCGACCTCTCCCGCTATCGCGGCAAGGCCGTCCTGGTCGTCAACACCGCCTCGCAGTGCGGCTTCACGCCCCAGCTCGCGGGGCTGCAGCACCTCTATGCCGAGTACGCCGACCGCGGCCTGGAGATCCTCGGCTTCCCGTGCAACCAGTTCGGCGGCCAGGAGCCCGGCGACGCCGAGCAGATCGGCGCGTTCTGCACGCGCAACTACGGCGTCACGTTCCCGATGTTCGCCAAGGTCGACGTCAACGGCCCGGACGCCGCTCCCGTCTACCGGTGGCTGAAGTCCGAGCGCCGGGGCCTGCTCGGTCGCCGGATCGGCTGGAACTTCACGAAGTTCCTCGTGAGCCCCGGCGGCGACGTGGTCGGACGCTACGCGCCCGTGGTCGCTCCGGCACGGCTCGCCTCCAGGATCGAGGCCGTCCTCCCGGGCTGAGCCCGCGAGCCTCGGCCGGGGCCGCTGGCGTAGCGTTCCGGCGTGACCGTGCCCCTGTTCCTCGACTGCGACACCGGCATCGACGATGCCCTCGCGCTGGCCTATCTGCTCCGGACGCCGGGGGTCGACCTCGTCGGCATCGGCACCGTGAGCGGCAACGTCTCCGCGGCCCGGGCCGCCCAGAACACGCTCGCGCTCCTCGAGCTCGAGGGCGTCGGCGACCTCCCGGTCTTCGTTGGCCGGCACGACCCTCTGGTGGGGGGGTTCCTGGGTGGGGCGCCGATGGTGCACGGCGTCGACGGCGTGGGCGACATCGGGCTCCCGGAGCCGTCGACGCGCGTCGCGGCGCTCGACGCGGCGGCGGCCCTGAGCCGGCTGGCGCGCGAGCACCCCGGTGAGCTCCGCGTCCTCGCGATCGGCCCGCTGACCAACCTCGGCGTCGCGCTGGCGAGCGACCCGGAGCTCCCCGGTCTCATCCACTCGGTCACCCTCATGGGCGGCGCCGTGCTGGCGGAGGGGAACATCACGCCGTACGCGCCGAGGCCAACATCTTCCACGACCCCGAGGCCGCCGCGGCCGTGCTCGCCGCGCCGTGGCCGGTGACCCTCGTGCCGCTGGACGTCACCATGCGGCAGCCGCTCACGCCGGACGACCAGGCCGTCATCGGCGCCGCCGGCGCTCCGGCCGTCGCCGCGATCGGGCGGATGCTCGACTGCTACCTGGACTTCTACGAGCAGGTCTCGGGCGTCCGCGAGGCGGTCCTGCACGACCCGCTCGCGGCCGCCGTCGCCGCCGGCGACGTGGAGGTGAGCCTGGATGCGCTGACGCACGTCGTGGTCGACACCGGCACCGGCCCGACGCGCGGAGCGACGCCGTCGGATCGCCGCGCGCTCGCCGGGCCCGGAGCCGGCGACTCGGAGACGACACGGCTGC
>NZ_JASGDD010000125.1:0-35217 GCF_047607365.1 Nocardioides sp.
ACCGGCTGCGGCGTGGTCGCCGCGGAGGCGAGCCGGGCCCCGTCGCCGTCGGTGCCGTCGGGCTCGGCGGCGTGGACCCCGAGCCCGACGATCGCCGCGGTCACGACGATCGCGGCGAGGCAGGCGTGGACGGGCTTCGGCACGCGGAGCACCCTACGTCGATCGGCCCGGATCGCTGAGATCTTCGGACACTCTGCGCAGGAATCTCACGGCATCGCGAGCGCGGGCGCCGTCGGAGGCCTGGATCCCCATCGCGGAGATCTCCTCGCCGTCGGTCAGGTCCAGCCGCACCCACGGCGCGCCGTTGGGCAGCCGGATGGTCACGATCTGCGCCCACGCCAGGTCACGGCGGCGGTAGCCGTTGACCACGATCAGCCGGTCGCGGGTGGCCGTCACCCGGCTGCGGGTCAGCGCGTGGACGCAGGTGAGGATGAGGAGCGCGATGAACGCCAGGGTGAGCAGCTCGAAGGTGGTGAACTTCGCCTGGTTCTCCGAGCCGAGCCCGATCCACGACACCGCGGAGACGACCGTCAGGCCCACGACGAGCACGAGGGCCACGATCCTCGGCCCGAGGGGACGCCAGGTGCGGGGCAGCTGAGCCAGCCGGGCGGCGCGCGCGTCGCGCGCCTCGGCGGGCTCAGAGCCGGCAGGCATGGATGTCGGTGAGGAGGATGGCGCGCGCGCCGATGTCCCACAGATCGTCCATGAGGCGCTGGGCGTTCTCGCGCGGCACCATCACCCGCACGGCGACCCAGCCCTCGCGGTGGAGCGGGCTCACGGTGGGGCCCTCGAAGCCGGGGGCCAGCGCGGTCGCGGCCGGGACGTCCTGGGCGCGGATGTCGTAGTCCATCATCACGTAGGAGCGCGCCACCTGGACGCCCTCGATCCGGCGGCGGAAGGTCTCGAAGCCGCGCGTCACCTCCGCTCCCACACGGGTGACGACGACGGCCTCGGAGTCGAGGATGGTCTCGCCGAAGACCTCGAGGCCGGCCTGCCGCAGCGTGGAGCCGGTCTCGACGACGTCGGCGATCACGTCGGCGACGCCGAGCTGGATGCTGCTCTCCACCGCCCCGTCGAGCCTCGTGACGGTCGCCTCGATGCCGCGCTTGGCCAGGAAGTCGGTGACGATCCCGGCGTACGACGTCGCGATCCTCTTGCCGGCGAGGTCGGCGAGGTCGGAATACCGGCCCGCGGGTCCCGCGAAGCGGAACCGGCTACGGCCGAAGCCGAGCTGGAGCACCTCGTCGGCCTTGGCGCCGGAGTCGTGCAGCAGGTCGCGCCCGGTGATGCCGACGTCGAGGGTGCCCTCGCCGACGTAGAGCGCGATGTCGCGCGGGCGGAGGTAGAAGAACTCGACGCCGTTCTCGTCGTCGATGAGGGTGAGCCGCTTGGTGTCGTCGCGCTGCCGGTAGCCGGCCTCGCGCAGGAGCGTCGCGGCTGCCTCGGAGAGCGCGCCCTTGTTGGGGATCGCGATGCGGAGAAGGTCGGACATGGGGTGCGGAGCCGTTTCTAGAGGTGGGAGTAGACGTCGTCGAGCGTCAGGCCGGTGGCGAGCATGAGGACCTGCGCGTGGTAGATCAGCTGGCTGATCTCGAGCGCCGCGGCGTCCTTGCCCTCGTGCTCGGCGGCCATCCAGGACTCGGCGGCCTCCTCGACCAGCTTCTTGCCGATCGCGTGGACGCCGGCGTCGAGCTGGGCGACGGTGCCGGATCCTGCGGGTCGGGTGCGGGCCTTCTCACTGAGCTCGGCCCACAGCTCGTCGAACGTCTTCACGACGGGCAAGCCTAGATGACCGGTCAGGCGACTCCGCCCCGGACCTTCCGCAGGGTGTGGGCGGTGAGCAGCGCGGCGCTGGCCGCCTCGTAGCCCTTGTCCTCCGTCGAGCCCTCCAGACCGGCGCGATCCAGCGCCTGCCGGTCGTCGTCGCAGGTGAGGACGCCGAAGCCGATCGGGACCCGGTGGTCGAGCGAGACGCGGGTGAGGCCGTCGGTCGCGGCGGAGCAGACGTACTCGAAGTGCGGGGTGCCGCCGCGGATCACGACGCCCAGCGCGACGACGGCGTCGAAGCCCTGCTCGGCGTGGGCCTGGGCGGCGACGGGCAGCTCGAACGTGCCCGGGACGCGGGTGAGGACCGCGTCCTCCACCCGGTGGTCGGCCAGCGCCCGCTCGGCGCCGGCGAGGAGGCCGTCCATCACCTGCTGGTGCCAGCTCGCGGCGACGACGGCGACGCGCAGGCCGCTGCAGTCGACCGGCGCGGTGACCGGCGCTCCTGCGCCGCTCACCGCGCGGCCTCCAGGTGATCGTCGAGGCCCGGCAGCAGGTGGCCCATCCGGTCGCGCTTGGTCCGCAGGTACACGAGATTCTCCTCCGTCGGGGTGAGGGCCAGCGGCTCGCGTGCGGCGACGGTGACGCCGTACGTCGTGAGCTCGGTGACCTTGTCGGGGTTGTTGGTGAGCAGGCGCACGCCGGGGCCGCCCGGGCCGATGCCGAGGTGGCGCAGGATCTGCGCGGCGGTGCCGTAGTCGCGGTCGTCGACGGGCAGGCCGAGGTCGAGGTTGGCGTCGACGGTGTCGCGGCCGGCGTCCTGGAGCGCGTAGGCCTCCAGCTTCGCCAGCAGCCCGATGCCGCGGCCCTCGTGTCCCTTGAGGTAGACGAGGGCGCCCCGCCCCTCCTCGGCGATCCGGCGCAGCGACTCGTCGAGCTGCGGCCCGCAGTCGCAGCGGCTGCTCCCGAAGGCGTCGCCGGTGAGGCACTCCGAGTGCACTCGCACGAGGGGCGCCCCGCTGCCGGTGACGTCGCCCAGCGTGAGCGCCAGGTGCTCGGTCCCGTCGGGCAGCGAGCGGTAGCCGTAGGCGTCGAAGACCGCGTACGCCGTCGGCAGCCGGGTCGCCGCGACCTGCTCCACGAGCGTCTCGTGTCGTCGTCGCCAGGCGGCGAGATCGTCGATGGAGATCATCGCGAGCCCGTGCTCGTCGGCGAACGCGCGGAGCTCGGGAGCGCGCTTCATGGTGCCGTCGTCGTTGACGATCTCGACCAGCACGCCACCCGGCCTCACCCCCGCGAGGCGGGTGAGGTCCAGGGCGGCCTCGGTGTGGCCGCGGCGCTCGAGGACCCCGCCGGCGCGGGCGCGCAGCGGGAAGACGTGGCCGGGCCGGGTGAGGTCCGCGGCGGTGGTGCCCGGGTCGGCGAGCAGGCGGATCGTGCGGGCGCGGTCGGCGGCGCTGATGCCGGTGGTGACGCCGTCGCGCGCGTCCACCGAGACGGTGAAGGCGGTGCGGAAGGGGTCCTGGTTGTCGGGCACCATGAGCCCGAGCCCGAGGCGGTCGGCCTCCTCGCCGGGAAGGGGTGCGCAGATGACGCCGCTGCTGTGCCGGATGGTGAAGGCGAGCAGCTCGGGGGTGGCGTGCTCGGCGGCGAAGATGAGGTCGCCCTCGTTCTCCCGGCCCTCGTCGTCGACCACGACGACGGCCTTGCCGGCGGCGATGTCGGCCAGCGCCCGGTCGATAGTGTCGAGCCGGGTGGCGGCGTGCTGGGCGGCGGCGTGCTGGGCGGTCGTCATCGGGTGGCCTCCGTGCCCTTCCGGGCCGTCGTCTGCATGAGCCTCTCGAGGTGGCGGGCGAGGATGTCGGTCTCGAGGTTGACCGGGTCGCCGGCCTGCTTGGCGCCGAGCGTGGTGCGAGCCAGCGTCTCGGGGATGAGGCTGACGGTGAACGAGTCGTCGTTCACCTCGACGACGGTGAGGCTGACGCCGTCGACGGCGATCGAGCCCTTGGGCACGACGTAGCGCGCGAGGTCGGCGGGCAGGGAGATCTCGACCACCTCCCAGTGCTCGCTGGGCGTCCGGCGGACGATGGCGCCGAGGCCGTCGACGTGCCCCTGGACGATGTGGCCGCCGAGCCGGGTGGCGGCGGTGACCGAGCGCTCGAGGTTGACCGGGTCACCGGGCTGCAGCGCGCCGAGGGAGGTCTTGTCGAGGGTCTCCTGCATCACGTCGGCGGTCCAGGTCCGGTCGTCGTGGCGGACGACGGTGAGGCAGCAGCCGTTGACCGCGATGGAGGCGCCGGTCTGGGCGTCGGTCAGGACCTCGCCGGCCGCGATGGTGAGCTGGATCGCGTCGGCGTGGCGGTCGAGGGCGGCGACGGAGCCGAGCTCCTCGACGATTCCGGTGAACATCAGTTCTCTCCTTTGTCAGGCGCTGCGGGCGGAGCGGGGGTGGCGGTGAGGCGGACGGTGCCGCCGAGGACGGTCACGTCGGTGAGCGTGAGGCGGTGGGCGTCGGCGATGGTGGCGATGCCGAGGTCGCCGACGGCGGAGGAGCCGGCACCGAGGAGGGTCGGGGCGACGTAGGCGATCACCTCGTCGACCAGGCCGGCGCGCAGGAACGCGGCGGCCAGCGTCGGGCCGCCCTCGAGGAGGACGTGCCGGATCTCCCGCTGCCACAGCTCCTTGAGCGCGACGTGCAGGTCGCGGGTGCGGAGGTGGACGGTCTCGGCCTCGGCGTCGAGCACGTGCGCCGAGGGCGGGAGGTCGCGCTCCCCCAGGACGACCCGCAGCGGCTGGACGACGACTCCGGCCGCTCGCGCGGTCAGCGCCGGGTCGTCGGCGAGCACCGTGCCGGTGCCCGCGAGGATCGCGTCGGCCTCCGCTCGCAGCCGGTGGACGTCCGCGCGGGCCTCCGCACTGGAGATCCAGCGGCTGGTGCCGTCCGCGGCGGCGCTGCGGCCGTCGAGCGTGGTGGCGAGCTTCCAGGTGAGATACGGCCGCTGACGGCGTACGGCGGCGAGCCATCGCTCGTTGAGGGCGAGCGCCTCCGCCGCCTCCGCCGCCTCGACGAGGACCGTCTCGATCCCGGCGGCGCGCAGCGCGGCGGCTCCGCCGGCAGCGACCGGGTTCGGGTCCTCGACGGCGTACACGACCCTCGTGATGCCGGCGTCGGCGAGCGCCCGGGTGCAGGGGCCGGTGCGGCCGGTGTGGTGGCAGGGCTCGAGGGTGACGACCGCGGTCGCGCCGCGCGCCCTCTCGCCGGCACGCATGAGCGCGTCGGCCTCGGCGTGCGGGGTCCCGGGGCCGCGATGGACGCCCTCGGCGACGGTGTCACCACCGGGCGCCAGCAGTACGCAGCCGACGCGGGGGTTGGGGAGAAGCCGGCCGGGGACGGCGCGCGCCAGCTCGACAGCGCGGCGTAGGGCCGCCTGCTCGGCTGCGGTGGTGGTCATCGGGCCCCGCTCCTGATCGCTGGACGCGCGTCAGGGGAGCCTCAACGACGGATCGCAGGGGTCGGGCCTGCGAACGTTGCGTTGCGTGCGCTTTCCATCCGGACTCTGACCGTCGGTCCAGGAGTCTCACCTGGTCAACCGCACGCTGGCTGCGTACGGGTCGCGGACTTCTGGCTGACTGCTCCAGTCACCGCCGGTGCGGAATTTCACCGCCCCCAGTGCACGCGAGTGTGGTCACTCGTACGACGAGTGTGACACAGCCGCGGCTGCGTCCCGCAGGGCGTTCACCATCTGGTCGGGGTCCTCGGCGCCGAAGACGGCGCTTCCGGCGACGAAGACGTCGGCTCCGGCCTCGGCGCAGCGCTCGATCGTCTCCAGGCTCACTCCCCCGTCGACCTGCAGCCAGCACTCGCCGCCGTGCCGCTCGATGAGGCGGCGGGCCGTGCGGATCTTCGGGAGGCAGAGGTCGAGGAACCTCTGCCCGCCGAAGCCGGGCTCGACGGTCATGACGAGGACCATGTCGAGCTCGGGGATCAGCTCCTCGTAGGGCTCGATCGGCGTCGCCGGCCGCAGCGCCATCGACGCGCGGGCGCCCGCCCTGCGGATCTCGCGGGCGGTGCGGATCGGCGCGCTGGAGGCCTCGACGTGGAAGGTCACGCTCGACGCGCCCGCCTCGACGTAGGCCGGAGCGTGCCGGTCCGCGTCGGCGATCATCAGGTGCGCGTCGAGCGGGATGTCGGTCGCGCGGCTGAGCGCCTCCACCATCGTCGGCCCGAAGGTCAGGTTGGGCACGAAGTGGTTGTCCATCACGTCCACGTGCACCCAGTCGCTGCTCCCGATCCGCGCGATCTCGCTGCCCAGACTGGCGAAGTCGGCGTTGAGGATGGACGGCGTGATCTGGATGTGGGGCACGCGCGAATCCTAGGGCGTGATTCCGGCCGCGAGGATGCGGCCGGCGGCGGCGCGGGAATCGTTCGGGGCGCACTAAACATCCTCTGACCTGCGGATATGCCTTGTTGCTCGAACACATGTGCGATAGAATCACTGGCATGGAATCGGCGTACGACGAGCGGGGCGAGGGCTACCCCGAGCCCCTCGGACTGTGCGTCGGCATGCCCACGCACTCGCCCCTCGACATGGCTGCCAGTGCCAAGCACATGGCCAATGTCGCTGAGATCTCGGCGCTGCTCCACACCCTTGATTGGGCAGCCGACAACGCGGCACCCACGGTCGGCCTCGCGGCAGCGGGGGATCTGATCCATCCCGTGCCGCTCTCGGGTGAGGGCACGCCACTCGTTCGGGAAGACGCCCTTCCTGAACTGGCTGCTGCGCTCGGGATGAGTGACTCGCAGGTGCGGTTGTGGGTGGGGGATGCGCTCGAGTTGAAGCACCGTCTGCCGCGACTGATGGCTCGGCTCTTCGACGAGCAGTTGCCCCTGTGGAAGGCACGTGCTGTCGCCCAAGCCTCACGCCACCTCACTCTCGAAGGTGCGGCATGGCTCGACAAGGAGTTGCAAGGCCGGTTCGAGCGCGTCGGGCCGACCGCACTCAAGCGGTTCATCGCCCACGCGATCGACAGGTTCGACCCCGACGAAGCCGTCCGTCGTGCCGAGACAGCAGCCGAGTCACGCAAGGTCGACGTGTATCCCCAAGACGACGGCCTCACCGATGTGGTCGCCAGTATCGACAACGCCGACGCCAAGGATCTCGAGGCGGCTGTCCGGCAGGCCGCCGGGGAGTTGAGGGAGCAGGGCTCCGAGGCATCCCTGGACGTACGCCGCTCGCAGGCGCTGGGTGTGATCGCTCGGCACTACCTGACCGGTGGAGAGTCGGCCGATAGGAGCACCGCAGCCCGGATCGTGAACCTCTACGTCCACCTGCAGGACGGTGAACAGGTCGCCACCGCCGAAGGCGTCACCGGTCTGCGGTCCATCAGCCAGGTCAAGGAGTGGTGCACCGCCAGCAACACGAAGGTGATTGTCCGTCCCGTGCTGGACCTCGACGCCAACCTCACCCGCAACAGGTACGTCCCCAGCGACACAATGCGTGAACAGGCCATGCTGATCGACAAGACCTGCGTAGCCCCGCACTGTGAACGCAACGCAAGACGAGCCGATCTCGACCACATCACCGAGTGGCCACGAGGCTCAACCGAGTCGAAGAATCTCGCGTGCCTGTGTCGATATCACCATCGGATCAGGACCTTCACCACGTGGACCTACAGGAAGCTCGACCCCGGCTACCACCTCTGGCGATCACCAGAGGGCAGGAGCTACCTCTGCACCCCCACCGGCACAATCGCCTTGTGAGCGACCCCCGCCGCATCGCCCACACCACGATCTACCTCGACGAGGCCGAGTGGCGGGCCCTCAGCAGCCTGCCGACCGCCGAGCTGCGCAAGACCCGCCACCACTTCGCGGTCGGCTTGGCGATCGACGAGCTCCCCAACGGCACACTCCTGGCCGAGATCGACGGCGGCGACGAGCTGCCCACCGACGTGCCTCCGACGCTGGACGTTATCCGCGAGGTGACGGGCGACGAGGCATGGACCGGTTACGGGCTGATCGACAGGAAGACGAACGCCGCCATCATCACCAGGTGAAGCGCGCCCTGCAGCACCTTCGAGCGGCCGGGGACGACGGTGAGGATGCCGACCACGACCGAGATCGCGAGCAGCACCATCTGGGTCGGATCCAACCCAAGAACGAGCGGGCCGTCGAGCCAGATCGACGCCACCGCGATGGCGGGGATGGTGAGGCCGATGGAGGCCATCGCGGAGCCGTACGCCAGGTTGAGACTGATCTGCACCCGCTCGCCGGCCGCCTGGCGGACGGCGGCGATGCTCTCCGGCAGCAGCACGAGCAGCGCGATGATGACGCCGACGACGGCCTTGGGGAACCCGAGGGAGGCGACGCCGTCCTCGATGGCGTACGAGCTGACCTTGGCGAGCCCCACCACCGCAACGAGCGCCGCGACGAGCAGCAGGCCACTCATCATCGCGGCACGACCACCGGGCGGATCGGCATGGTCGTCGCCGTCGAGGTCGCGGGTGTTGCCCTGCCGGTCGACGGGCAGGAAGAAGTCGCGGTGGCGCACGGTCTGGGTGAACACGAAGACGACGTAGACCACGAGCGACGCGATCGCCGCGAACGCGAGCTGCACGCCGGAGAACTCCGGCCCAGGGTGGCTCGTCGTGAAGCTCGGCAGCACCAGGCAGAGCGACGCGAGCGTGATGACCGTCGCCAGCGCGGCGCCGGCGCCCTCGGAGTTGAACACCGCCAGCTCGTGCCGCAGCGCGCTGACCAGCAGCGACAGCCCCGCGATGCCATTGACGCAGATCATCACCGCGGAGAAGACGGTGTCGCGCGCCAGCGCCTCCGTGCCCGAGCCGCCCGACACCATCAGGGTGACGATCAGCCCGACCTCGATCACCGTCACCGCCACGGCGAGCAGCAGCGACCCGAACGGCTCCCCCACCTGGTGGGCGACGATCTCCGCGTGGTGAACGGCGGCCAGGACAGCCGCGATCAGCAGCACGCCGACCGCCGCGACCGCCACCCCGTGCGGATGGCTCCCCCACGTCACCACCGTCGTCAGCAGCGCTACGAGTGGCACGATCGTCGTCCATCGCAGACGTTCAGCCATGACCCACGCCCCCTCGCTCATCGATCGACGACCACGGCATGGACCGCCCAGAGCGCGGATACAGGAGCCACCAGAACAGACACGCGGCCGGCCAGTAGGCGATCGAGGCAAGGATCAGGATGACCGGCCGCGGCCCCGCAGTCAGATCATCGCGCCCGTGCTGCCGCGCCAGATCGAACAGCCAGTAGGAGACCGCGACGAGGCCGCTGACGAAGGCCAGGCCCGCTATCACTCGTGCCGCAGGCCCTGGCTTCCGAGGCAGGTAGCGCTCGAACGCGAAGCGCCGGAGCCGGCTGCTCGGCAGGCGCCGGAGCCAGACTCGCTCGTAACCGTCTCGACGCACACGACGGGTCTCGCGCCACTCCCACGCGGCAAATTCGGGATATGCGACATCGCCGTCGACGTCCGCCGGGACAAGGGTGAGGATCTGGCGGGTGGCGAGGGGCATGGCGAGGGCGTAGATCTGCGCGCCGCCGGCGACGAAGACCTCGCCGCCGACCTCGGCGGCAACGGCGAGCGCCGACTCCAGCGATCCGGCGACGAGGACGCCCTCGGCCGACCAGGACGGATCGCGGGTGACGACGATCGTCGTGCGGCCGGGCAGCGGACGCCCGATGGTGTCGTACGTCGCCCGCCCCATCACGAGGACGCCGCCCATCGTGATCGACCTGAACTCCGCCAGCTCCCCGGGGAGCCGCCACGGGATGGCGGGCGCGCCGGCGGCGATGCGGGCGGCGGAGTTGCCGATCACCCCGTTCCGCGCGACGGCCGCGATCAGCGTCACGGCGCCGGGTGGAACGTCAGACACTGATGGGCGCCTTGATGGCCGGCCACGGGTCGTAGGCCTCGACCGCGATGTCGTCGAGCTCGAACGCGTCGATCTCGGTGAGAGCGGGGTTGAGCACCAGCCGCGGCAGCGCTCGCGGCGTGCGCGTCAGCTGCAGGCGGGCCTGGTCGAGGTGGTTGAGGTAGAGGTGGGCGTCGCCGAGCGTGTGCACGAAGTCCCCCACCCCGAGCCCGCACACCTGCGCGACCATGTGCGTCAGGAGCGCGTACGACGCGATGTTGAACGGCACGCCGAGGAACACGTCCGCCGAGCGTTGGTAGAGCTGGCACGACAGCAGCCCGTCCGCGACGTAGAACTGGAAGAGCGAGTGGCACGGCGGCAGCGCCATGTCGTCCACCTCCGCCGGGTTCCACGCGGTGACGATGTGCCGG
Source organism: Nocardioides sp. (assembly GCF_047607365.1). Taxonomy (GTDB): domain Bacteria; phylum Actinomycetota; class Actinomycetes; order Propionibacteriales; family Nocardioidaceae; genus Nocardioides. The sequence goes on from NZ_JASGDD010000125.1 coordinate 10,080, forward strand.
CGCGAGTCGGGGTTCTCCCGGATCTGGCGGATCACCCCCGCGAGCTGGTCGATCTGCTCGCCGGACGGCGCCGGCCAGGTCCGCCACTGGGCGCCGTAGACCGGGCCGAGGTCGCCGTTCTCGTCGGCCCACTCGTCCCAGATCGAGATCCCGCGCTCCCGGAGCCACCGCACGTTGGTATCGCCGCGCAGGAACCACAGCAGCTCGCCGAAGACGGACCGCGTGTGGATCTTCTTCGTCGTGACGAGCGGGAACCCCTCGCGCAGGTCGAAGCGCATCTGGTGCCCGAAGACCGACAGCGTGCCGGTTCCGGTGCGGTCGGACTTCTCCGTGCCCTCATCGAGGATCCGCTGGACGAGGTCGAGGTACTGCCGCACGCCCACCACCCTAAGCGAGGCAGCGCGTCAGAGCGCGACGGACCCGACCACGGTCGTGAGCGTGTCCCCGCCGACCCAGATGGTGCCGTCCTCCGCCGTGTCGACGTGGACCCGTCCCCGGCGCCCGAGCACCGTCCCCTGCGAGGCGACGTACGACGGGGGCAGCCGTCCCGACCCGGTCAGCCAGGTCGCGATCCCGGCGTTGACCGACCCGGTGACCGGGTCCTCGAAGATCCCGTCGGCGTCGATGAAGAACCGCACCTCGATCGCCGCCTCCGACCCGGGCGGATAGGGCCCGACCACGCCGATCGCGAAGAGCTCGCCGAACGTCAGGGGGTTCGGCTCCAGGGCGAGCACGGCCTCGGCGTCGCTGAGGAGGATCGCGATGATGCTCGGCCCGTTGGAGACCCAGTTCGCGTCGACGATGGTCTCCGGCCGCATGCGCAGCGCCAGCGCCACGGTGGCGCGCTCGAGGTCGCTGAGCGGGCCGGAGCGGACCAGCGGCGGTGCGGCGAAGGCCAGCCGGTCGGCGTACCGCAGCGGGACGAGGCCGATGCCGCACTCCTGGACGAGGTGCTCGCCCCGCGGCACGCCGCCGGCCTCCAGCCACGCGTGCGCGCTGCCGAGGGTCGGATGGCCGCCGAAGACCACCTCGCCGCCGGCGTTGAAGAACCGGACGCGGTAGTCGGCAGCGGGGTCGACGGGCGGCAGGAGGAAGGCCGCCTCCGAGAGGTTGGTCCAGCGCGCGAACGCGTGCATCTCGGCGTCGGTGAGCCCCTCGGCGTCGTGCACGACGGCGACGGGATTGCCCGCCAGTGACTCGCTGGCGAACACGTCGACCTGGCGGAAGGGCCTCACGCCTGCGAACCGTAGCGGCTCGCGGGCCCGGCGACCCATGCACGCCAGCGTGTCTGCGGCCGTGAGCCGTGACACGGGTCGATGCCGACGATCCGGCCGCCGTCCAGGGTCGTGATCTCGTGCTTGCGATCGACGTGGACGACGGTGCGGGCGGCGATCCGCGGGTCGCCGCGGACCTCGCCGGTGGCCCAGTCGGTGACGCTGCTGTGGCCGTGCACCTGGCCGAACGGCAGCTCGCGCTCCAGCCAGCCGGGCAGCAGCTCGCTGCCCGCCGCGGCCCACAGCGGCCCGGCGCCCGGCTCCACCCGCCCGGGCCGCAGCATGACGCCGCTGCGGAAGAGGACGTCGTCGTTGCGGAGCAGCAGCTCCTCGATCCGCTGCGCCGCGTCGTGGGCGCCGCGCGGGGCGCCGAGCACGGTCCGCCAGAACGGCTCGGTCAGCCCGGCGTGGGTGACCAGCAGCGTCTCCTCGGAGGTGCGTACGGCGACGGCCGCATGGAGCAGCCCCCGACGGCGCCACTGCCGCAGCCGGCGGGCGGCGCCGCGGGTCAGGCGCTCGGGCCAGCGGAACGCCGGCGGCCGGAGGTAGTGCGCCTCGTGGTTGCCGATCAGCTGGAGCCACCGCTCGGGCTGGCGCCGCAGATGCAGGTCGACGAGCTCGACCACACCCTCGGAGTCCGGCCCGCGATGGACGAGGTCGCCGACCTGGACGACGACCAGGTCGTCGGGCAGCGGCCCGCGGCCGCCGTCGGCGACCCCGAGCCGCGCCAGCTCGGCGCCGAGCGCCTCGGCGTGGCCGCCGACGTCGCCGATGAGGGCCACCCGCCCGCGGGTGGCGTCGAGCAGGAGCGTCATCGGCCGGGCACCCACTCGGCGGGATCGAGGTAGGCGATCACGTTGTCGGCCCGGTGCTGTGCGGCCGCGATCGCGCGCACGGCCCGTCGCAGCGCGGCCCGATCGGCCGGCGCGATCCGGGACAGCTCGATCAGGTCCGAGGACGGCTCGCCGCGCTCGACCTGGGCGAGCTGGTAGCGCAGCCGGAGCCCGTGCAGCGACTCCACGACCTCGATCAGGCCGTCGACGTGGCGCTCCGGCAGCACCTGGGTGTCACCCGCCGCCCGGAGGCGCTCGACGGTGCTCAGGGCGGGCGAGCCGACCGCCAGGGCGCCCCAGCGCGCGAGGTTGACGATCGGCAGCAGGGCATGGGCCTTGAGGTCGTAGGTGTCGCGACGGCGTACGAGGTCGGGGAGGGAGCGGCGGCGCGCGCGCCGCGACAGCGCCTCGCGCAGCAGCAGCCGCATCGTGACCGGGTGGCGGCGCAGGCCGGAGAAGACGCCGCCCACCGCGTCCTCGTGCTCGCCGACCACGGTGCGTCCGTCGACCAGCAGCGAGGCCATGATCGCGCCCTTGTTCTCGGCCGGGTCGGCGAGCCACTGGCGGGCCGCGGTCCGCCAGCCGGCCCGCGTGCGGGCGAAGAGCGCGTTGCCCGGGGTGACGCCGTGGCCGTCGCCACGCAGGCCCGCCCGCGAGAGCAGCCTGCTGACCTCGCCGAACGCGGTGCGGTAGCGCGCGATGTCGACGGTCGTCACCGAGTCGTGGAAGACGACCGCGGCGTCGATGTCGGAGCTGAGCGCGGACTCGCGACGGCCGCAGCTGCCCAGCGCCAGCCAGGTGAACCGGTCCGGCGCCAGCTCGGCGTGGTCGGCCAGGACCAGCTCGAGGGCCCGACGGACCGTCGTGTCGACGAGGGAGGCGTGCAGGCCGAGTGCCGGGCCGGGCGCGGGGTCGGCGGCGAGGCACCGGGCGAGCGTCCCGGGCACCTGGGCGAAGCCGCGTGCCAGGGCGTCGGCGTCCGCCGCCTGGCGCAGCTCCTCCAGGAGCCCGGGCTCGCGGGTCACTCCGCCGGGTCGGTGACCGGCGTGCCGGCGTACCGCGGCCCGTCGAGGGTCCACCGCGACTGGATCCGGCCACCGGTGTTGGCCACCACGCCGGGCTTGGCGACCATCCAGCCGATCCACAGCAGCGCACTGAGGATCGGGATGCCGATCACCACGACCACGAAGTTGGTCTTGTGCCAGAAGTCGGGCGCCGACTGCCAGCCGGAGATGGCCATGCCGACGATGACGAAGGCGAGGAACGCCAGCCCCGCGATGCTGGTCCAGGGCGAGAGCGGGGTCCGGAAGGCGCTCGCCGGCAGCACCCCGCGGTCGGTGAGCTGTCGCAGCCGGATCTGGCACAGGAAGATCGACGCCCACGTCGCGATGACGCCGATGGAGGCGGCCTCCAGCGCGATCTCGAACGCGTCGGGGCGCCACACGTTGAGCAGCGCGCCGAAGACGTAGACGACCGAGGTCATCACGATCCCGGCCCACGGGACCCCCGAGTCGCTCATCTTGAGGGTGAAGGCGGGGGCCTGCTTGGACATGCCGAGGCTGCGCAGGACGCGCCCGGTGGAGTAGAGCCCGGAGTTGAGGCTCGACATCGCCGCCACGATCAGGATCGCCTGGATCAGGTCGGCCATCCAGTCGAGGCCGAGGCGACCGAAGACCGACACGAACGGGCTGGTCCCGGCCTCGTACGACGACGTGGGCAGCATGGACACGAGCAGGAGGATCGATCCGCAGTAGAAGACCGCGATCCGGAGGATGACGGCGTTGACGGCCTTGGGGACCTCGCGGCGGGGGTCCTCCATCTCGCCGGCCGCGACGCCGACCATCTCGATGGCGGCGTAGGCGAAGACGACGCCGGACATGATCAGCAGCGGGCCGTACCAGGTGTAGTCGCCGGAGGCGGGCCAGAAGCCGCCGGGGTTGTCCCAGAGGTTCTGGAAGCCCGCCTTGTGGCCGTCGATGTCGAACTGTCCGACGACCACGACGATGCCCACGACCAGGAAGACGACGATGGCGAGGACCTTCAGCACGGAGGCCCAGAACTCGAACTCGCCGAACGCCCGCGCCGAGAGCAGGTTGATCACGAGCACGACGGCGAGCGCGATGAGCACGCTGGCCCAGGTCGGCATGTCGGGCCACCAGTGCTGCACGTAGAGCCCCACCGCCGAGAGCTCGGCGATGCCGGTGAGCGCCCAGTTGAGCCAGTACATCCAGCCCGTGACGTACGCGCCGACCTCGCCGTAGAACTCGCGCATGTAGGAGACGAAGGCCCCCGACGTCGGCCGGTAGAGCACGAGCTCGCCGAGCGCGCGCATCAGGAAGAAGGCGATCACGCCGACGAACGCGTAGCTCAGGACGAGCGCGGGGCCGGTGCTGTGCAGGCGCGAGGCGGAGCCGAGGAAGAGGCCGGTCCCGATGGCGCCGCCGATGGCGATCATCTGGACCTGGCGGCGACCGAGCGTCTGCTTGTAGCCGACCTGCTCGTGGTCGAGGGAGTGCTCGAGGATATCGGTCATGGCGGGACTCCGTCCGAGTGCTGGGAACCGCGGGTCCCGCCAACGTAGAGGTTGTTTTTAACGTTCAGGTTTCAAGTGACATCGGCCCGTAGACCTGTCGGTCGACCTCGAGGAGGGTCACCGCGGCGACGCCCTGGTCGGCGAGGTCGCGCCAGAACTCCCCCACCCAGGACTCGGCATCGCCCTGCGAGGGGAACCGCTGCCCGGCGTATTCCGCGGAGACCTCGACCTCCGCTCCGTCCGCGTCCTCCAGACGCCACCACCACGGGTCGCTGCTCGGGGTCGCCGTCATCACGCCTCCCTCACCGAGGACTCGACGAACGGTGGCCTGGTCACCTGGAAGACCTCGCGGCGACCGCGGATGTCGACGGTGATCTGGGCCTCCGGGTTCACGACGGTGGAGACCAGCGCCAGGCCGAGGCCCTTCTTCAGCGTCGGGCTGAAGGTGCCCGAGGTGATCTCGCCGACCGGCACGTGCTCGGAGAGGAAGGCCTGCTGGTGCGGTCGCGGGATGCCGCGGCCTACGGCGACCACGCCGCGGAGGATGCGTCGCGGGCCTGCCTCCTTCTCGGCGACGACCGCGTCGCGGCCCCAGAAGGCGTCCTTCCTCCAGCCGACCGCCCAGCCGAGCCCGCCCTCGTTGGGGGTGGTGTCCAGGGAGATGTCCTGACCGTGCAGCGGGTAGCCCATCTCGGTGCGCAGCGTGTCCCGCGCACCCAGGCCGCAGGGCAGCAGCCCGAGCCCGGCGCCGACCGCGACCAGCGCGTCCCACAGCGCGCCGGCGACGGCGTTGGCGACAATCAGCTCGTAGCCCCGCTCGCCGGTGTAGCCGGTGCGGCAGACCACGATGTCGGCCTCCCCGCCGGGCCCGGAGAAGGGCGCCTCGACGAAGCTCATGTAGTCGTGCCCGACGGGCAGGCCGACCTGCGCCAGGGTCTCGTCGGATCTCGTGCCCTGGACGGCGATGATCGCGTAGTCGCGGTGCACGTTCGTGACGGCGACGTCCTCCCACGGCCCGGTCGCGGCGGCCTGGAGACGGCGCACCACCTCGGCCGTGTTGGCGGCGTTGGGAACGAGGAGGACGCGGTCCTCGTCGTGGAAGTAGGCGATCAGGTCGTCGACGATGCCGCCGGTCTCGGCGTCGAGGCAGAGCGTGTACTGCGCCTGCCCCGGGCCGATCCGGCGCAGGTCGTTGGACAGCGTGGCGTTGACGAAGTCGGCCGCTCCGGGGCCGGTGACCAGCGCCTTGCCGAGATGGCTGACGTCGAAGACGCCCACCGCCTCGCGCACCGCCGCGTGCTCCTTGAGCACTCCCGTGGGGTACTCGATCGGCATGTCCCATCCCCCGAACTCGCCGAATTTCGCACCCAGTGCCACATGGCGATCGTGGAGCGGAGACTGCAGCAGCATGCTCGCGAACCTATCGCAGCGGGCCCGCAGTAGGCTCCGCACGTGACCTACGCGCTTCGCAACGCCAGTCCCGCCAAGACCCGCGCGGAGGCCGTGGTCGTCGGAGTGGTCCAGGGCGCGAAGAACCCCGAGCTGGCTCCGGGAGCCGAGGACGTGACCGCCGCCTTCGGGCGCCGGCTGCGCCCGCTCCTCGCCACCCTCGGCGTCACCGGCAAGCCCGGGGAGGTGACCCGGGTCCCGGTCGGCGACGAGCTCTCCACCTCCCTGCTGGTGCTGGTGGGCCTGGGCAAGGAGACCACCCCCGCCGCCGTACGCCGGGCGGCCGGCGCGGCCGCGCGAGCGGTCCCCAACGCCACCTCGGTCGCGCTCGCCTTGCCCGCCGACTCCGCCGACACGGTCGCGGCGGTCGTCGAGGGACACGTGCTGGGCGGCTACTCCTTCACGGCCTACAAGAAGAGCAGCGACGACGCCTCCGCGCCGGCGACCGTGACCGTGCTCTCCCCCATCGCCCGGCGGGCCGAGACCCAGGAGGCGTTCGAGCGCGCCCAGGTCGTCGCCGCGGCCGTGGCCACCGTCCGGGACTGGGTGAACACCCCGCCCGCGGACCTGACGCCACCGGTCTTCGCGGAGACGGTCGTCGCCGCCGTACGCGCAGCGAAGAAGAGCGCGCAGGGCCTCAAGGTCACCGTCCACGACGAGGCCTCGCTGGCCGAGCTCGGCTGCGGCGGGATCCTCGGCGTCGGCTCCGGCTCCGCCGCGCCGCCGCGGCTGGTCGAGCTGGTCTACTCCCCGCCGGAGCCGGTCGCGCACGTCGCGCTGGTCGGGAAGGGCATCACCTTCGACTCCGGCGGCTACACGATCAAGCCCGGCAACGGCATGCAGACCATGAAGTCGGACATGGCCGGCGCCGCCACCGTGATCCAGGCGACGCTCGTCATCGCGCGCCTCTGCCTGCCGGTCAAGGTGAGCGCCTTCGCGCCCATGGCCGAGAACATGGTGTCGGGCAGCGCGGTCCGGCCGGGCGACGTCCTGCGCATCTACGGCGGCACCACCGTCGAGATCACCAACACCGACGCCGAGGGACGGCTGGTGCTCGCCGACGCCCTCGTCCGCGCCGCCGAGGTCGCGCCCGACGCGATCGTCGACGTCGCCACGCTCACCGGCGCCATGGTGCTCGCGCTCGGCGACAAGATCACCGGCGTGCTGGGCACCGAGGCCACCGTGGGCGAGATCCTCGACGCCGCCGCGAGCGCCGGCGAGGAGATGTGGCCGATGCCCATTCCCGAGCCGATCGTCGAGCGGGTCCGCTCCAGCAAGGTGGCCGACCTGGCACAGCACGACTGGATCCGCTGGGGCAGCGGCCTCTTCGCCGCGGCCTTCCTCCAGGAGTTCACCGCAGGCCTTCCCTGGGCGCACCTCGACATCGCCGGACCGTCCTGGCATGGCGGCGGCGCGAGCGGGCACCTTACCCCCGGCGGGACCGGAGCGGGACTGCCAACCCTGGTCGAGTACGCGCGCGTGCTCGGTGCAAAGATGTGACTCACCGCACGACACCTCGAAGAAGGAATTCATGGCCACCGAAGTAACCCTCCCGGCGCTCGGCGAATCCGTCACCGAAGGCACCGTCACCCGCTGGCTCAAGCAGGTCGGGGACACCGTCTCCGTCGACGAGGCTCTGCTCGAGGTCTCCACCGACAAGGTCGACACCGAGATCCCCTCCCCCGTCGCCGGCACCATCCTCGAGATCCGTGCCAACGAGGACGACACCGTCGAGGTCGGTGCCGTGCTCGCGGTCATCGGAGCCGACGACGAGGCGAGCGCCGCGCCCGCCGAGGCGCCGGCCGCGCCCGCCGAGACCGAGGACACCCCCGAGCCCGAGCCCGAGCCCGAGGAGGCCCCCGCCGCGGAGAAGCCCGCCGAGGGCGGTGCCGCCTCCGGCACCGAGGTGACCCTGCCCGCGCTGGGCGAGTCCGTGACCGAGGGCACGGTCACCCGGTGGCTGAAGCAGGTCGGCGACGACGTGGCCGTCGACGAGGCGCTGCTCGAGGTCTCCACCGACAAGGTCGACACCGAGATCCCCTCCCCCGTCGCGGGCACCCTGCTCGAGATCCGCGTCTCCGAGGACGAGACCGTCGAGGTCGGTGCCGTGCTCGCGGTCGTCGGCTCCGGTACGCCGGCCCCCGCCGCTCCGGAGAAGCCGGCCGAGCCCGAGAAGCCAGCCGAGCCGGAGCCCGAGCCCGAGAAGCAGCCCGAGCCGGAACCGGAGAAGCCCGCGGCTCCCGCCGCGCCTGCTGAGCCCACCGCGCCTGCTGAGCCCGCGGCTCCCGCCGAGCCGGCCAAGGCCGCGACCGGCGACGGCCCCGGCTACGTCACTCCCCTGGTCCGCAAGCTCGCCGCCGAGCACGGCGTCGACCTGGCCACCGTCACCGGCTCCGGCGTCGGCGGGCGGATCCGCAAGGAGGACGTGCTCGAGGCCGCCAAGCCTGCTCCCGAGCCCGAGAAGCCGGCCGCCGCGCCCGCTGCCGCCGCCTCGGCTCCGGCGGCGCCGTCCAGCACCCCGTCCCCGCTGCGCGGCACCACCGAGCCGCTCTCGAGGCTGCGCAAGGTCATCGCCCAGCGCATGGTCGGCTCGCTGCAGACCTCGGCCCAGCTCACCCAGGTGATGGAGGTGGACGTCACCAACATCGCCCGCCTCCGCGACGCCAGGAAGGCCGCGTTCCAGGCCGCCGAGGGCGTGAAGCTGACCTACCTGCCGTTCTTCGCCAAGGCGGCGATCGACGCGCTCAAGGTGCACCCGAAGCTCAACGCCAACATCGACACCGAGGCGGGCACGGTCACCTACTTCGACCGCGAGAACGTCGCCTTCGCCGTCGACACCGAGCGCGGGCTCCTCACGCCCGTCGTCAAGGACGCCGGCGACCTCTCGATCGCCGGGCTGGCGAAGAAGATCGCCGACGTCGCCGAGCGCACCCGCACCAACAAGATCGCGCCCGACGAGCTCTCCGGCGGCACCTTCACGATCACCAACCTCGGCTCGTTCGGCGCGCTCTTCGACACCCCGATCATCAACCAGCCGCAGGTCGCCATCCTCGGCCCCGGCGCCGTGGTGAAGCGTCCGGTCGTGATCGACGACGAGGAGCTGGGCGAGACGATCGCGATCCGCTACATGGTCAACGTCGCGCTCACCTACGACCACCGCCTGGTCGACGGCGCCGACGCCGGCCGCTTCCTCCAGGACGTCAAGAAGCGCCTCGAGGCCGGGGTCTTCGACCTCTAGGACCGTTCACGGCAGCGGTTCACGGCAGCGACGGTGTCGAGGCCGGCTTGACCGACTGCATTCGCCAGGTGCCGTCCTGCTCGCGTAGCTCCAGCACGCGGGTCCGGGCGGCACCTGGCTCCATCGCTCCCTCGGTCCCCGGCCCGACGTAGTCGGCCTCCGCGACCCGGTCGGTCACCTCGAGCCGCCACCAGCCGGCGCCGTGGTCGAGCACCTCGAGCGAGGTGACCTGCATCGACAGGCCCTGGACCCGCAGCCCGCGCGCCGCCCACTGATCCAGCATCGCGACGTCGGCGTCGCCGGCCGGTGCCTGGTCGGCGTACAGCGCGCGGAGCGCCGCGGCGTCGCCCTGCGCCCACGCCTCAGCCCGCCGCCGGTCCCACAGCCGCAGGATCTGCGCCGCCTGTGTCTCGGGACGCACGACGGCCGGCGCCGTCGGCGCCTCGGGGTCGGGCTGGGCCGCGGGCCACAGCACGACGACCGCCAGACCGAGCACCGCCCCGAAGGCGAGCATCGGCCACAGCCTCGGCCCCGACCTCCGGTGCCGGCTGTGCTGGTGGAGCTGGCTCATGCCCCAGTTGTACGCCGGATCGCCGATCGACCCCGGACGTTATCCACAGCGCGCCACGACCATGCACACGATCATGCATTGGTACGACGACACCCCGAGGTCCCGCGCAACACGCCGTACACAACCGTGCATGTGTGGGGATGTGGCGGCGGGATACTGACCGCCATGCCCACCCGCCGCACGCTGCTGCTCGGCTCGGCGGGTGCCCTCGCCTCCCTCGCCGCCGTCGGCGCAGGGGTGGAGGCCGACCTCCTGCCGGGGCGGGTGCTCGCCGCACGCGCGCTCGGCCTCAACGGCCCGGCCGGGCGGGTGCCCGACGTCGACGCCGGACCGGTAAGCGCGTCGTCGTTCCGGTCCCGCGCCCGCGGCCGCCGGGTCGGGTACGCCGTCTCGCTGCCGCCCGGAGGCACCGCCGACGGGCTGCCGGTGATCGTCGCGCTCCACGGGCTCGGCGGCACCCACCGGACCGGGCTCCGGATGGGGCTGCCGCGGTTCCAGGCCGCGGCGGTCGCCGGCGGCGTCGACCCCTTCGCGGTCGTGACGGTCGACGGCGGCAACGGCTACTACCACCCGCACCACGGCGACGACGCGGGCGCGATGATCGTCGACGAGCTGCTCCCCCGTCTCGCGAAGGCCGGTCTCGACACCCGCCGGCTCGGTCTCTACGGCTGGTCGATGGGCGGCTACGGCGCCCTCCGGATCGCCGGGCTCCTCGGACCCGCGACCGTGCGAGGGGTGGCCGCGGTGTCGCCCGCGCTGTGGACCCACGCCGGCGACGCCTCGCGCTCGGGGTTCGACGACGCGGCGGAGTACCGCCGCTACTCGGTGCTGGGGCACCAGTCGGCGCTCCGCGGCATCCCGGTGCGCCTCGAGGTCGGCAACGGCGACCCCTTCCGGGACGCCACCAGGTCCTACGCCCACGGCTTCGGCGCGAAGGCGGCCACCCTGTCGGTGGAGGCGGGCGCGCACGACACCGGCTACTGGCGCCGGATGCTGCCCGGGGACCTGCGATTCCTCGGGCGTAGGCTCGCAGCGTGAGTGAGCTGCGGTTCGAGCCCATCGGATCTGTTCCCTATCTCGAGGCGTGGGAGCTGCAGAAGCAGGTGCACGCGCGCGTCGTCGCCGGCGAGCAGGCCGACACCGTGCTGCTGCTCGAGCACCCGCCGGTCTACACGGCCGGCAAGCGCACCGACCCCCACGAGCGGCCGGCCGACTCCGGCGGCGCGCCGGTGATCGACGTCGACCGCGGCGGGAAGATCACCTTCCACGGCCCCGGCCAGCTGGTCGCCTACCCGATCGTCCGCCTGCCCGAGCACGTCAAGGTCGTCGACTTCGTCCGCCGGCTCGAGGAGGCGATGATCCGCGCCTGCGCCCGGCTCGGTGTCACGACCGCCCGGGTGCCGGGCCGCTCCGGCGTCTGGCTCCGCGCCGACGCCAGGAGCCCCGAGCGGAAGATCGCCGCCATCGGGCTGCGGGTCAGCAAGGGCGTGACGATGCACGGCGTCGCGATCAACTGCGACGTGGACCTGGGGTGGTACGACCGCTTCGTTGCCTGCGGCATCAGTGACGCCGGCGTGACCACGCTCAGCGCCGAGCTCGGCCGCGACGTGACCGTCGCCGAGGTGATGCCCGTGCTCGTGGAGGAGCTGGCGACCTACCTCGCCTGGGAGCCGTACGACGCCACCCCCGACTACGACCCCCGGCCGGAGCCCTCGCATGCTCCCCGCATCACGGTCCTCGCGCCGGCCGTCGCGGCGCCCGGCGTACGCTAGAGACGTGACGATCGCCCCCGAAGGGCGCAAGCTGCTGCGCCTCGAAGTCCGCAATGCCGAGACCCCGATCGAGAAGAAGCCCGAGTGGATCAAGACCCGGGCGAAGATGGGCCCGGAGTACACCGAGCTCCGCTCTCTGGTGAAGTCCGAGGGCCTCCACACGGTGTGCCAGGAGGCGGGCTGCCCCAACATCTTCGAGTGCTGGGAGGACCGCGAGGCGACCTTCCTCATCGGCGGCGACCAGTGCACCCGGCGCTGCGACTTCTGCCAGATCGACACCGGCAAGCCCGCCGCGCTGGACCGCGACGAGCCGCGTCGGGTCGCGGAGTCCGTCAAGACGATGGGCCTGAAGTACGCCACCATCACCGGCGTCGCCCGCGACGACCTCCCCGACGGCGGCGCCTGGCTGTACGCCGAGACCGTCCGCGCCATCCACGAGCTCAACCCGGAGACGGGCGTGGAGAACCTCATCCCCGACTTCAACGGCCGCCCCGAGCAGCTCGCCGAGGTCTTCGAGTCCCGTCCCGAGGTGCTCGCGCACAACCTGGAGACCGTGCCGCGGATCTTCAAGCGGATCCGGCCGGCGTTCCGCTACGAGCGGTCGCTGGACGTCATCACCCAGGCGCGCGCGTTCGGGCTGGTCACCAAGTCCAACCTCATCCTCGGCATGGGCGAGACCCGCGAGGAGGTGTCCCAGGCGCTGCGCGACCTGCACGACGCCGGGTGCGAGCTGGTCACGATCACGCAGTACCTCCGGCCCACGCCGCGCCACCACCCGATCGAGCGCTGGGTGAAGCCGCAGGAGTTCGTCGAGCTCCAGGCCGAGGCGACCGAGATCGGGTTCTCCGGTGTGATGAGCGGGCCGCTCGTCCGTTCGTCCTACCGCGCGGGGCGGCTGTATCGTCAGGCCCTCGACTCCCGCGTGAGCGCCTGACCCCCTGAACCAGAACCAGCCAGAACAAGAGTGTGAGCATGTCGCAGCTCGACCCGAGCCAGATGTCCCGGCGCCAGCAGTTCGCCGAGTCCTACCGCATCACCAAGCAGGCCGATCCGCTCATCGGCCTGTGGCTCCTGCTCTCCTTCGTGGGCGGCGCCGTCGTCGGCGGCGGCCTGTTCTGGCTGCTGCCCCCCAGCGGCGGCATCCTCAGCATCGTCTTCACCGTCGTGGGCGCGCTGCTGGGTGGGGTGCTGCTCGCTCTCATCGTCTTCGGGCGCAAGGCCCAGGCCGCGGCGTACGCGCGGATCGACGGGCAGCCCGGCGCCGCCGCCGGCGCGCTCAACATGCTGCGCCGCGGGTGGCGCACCGAGCCGGCCGTCGCGTTCAACAAGAGCCAGGACCTCGTCCACCGCGTGGTCGGCCCTCCGGGGATCGTGCTCATCGGCGAGGGCAACCCGACCCGCGTGAAGTCGCTCCTGCTCGACCAGCGGCGCAAGCACGAGCGGGTCGTCGTCGACGTGCCGGTGCACGAGATCATCGTCGGCAACGGCGAGGGCCAGGTGCCGCTGGCCAAGCTCAACCGGACCGTGATGAAGCTCGGCCGCAACGTCCGGCCCGCCGACATCACCGACATCCTCAACCGGCTCAAGGCGCTCGACGCGATCCAGGGCAAGGTGCCGATGCCCAAGGGCCCGGTGCCGACGTCGATGAAGGGCATGCGCTCCAACCTGCGCGGCCGCTGAGCCGGCGGTCCACGGCGTGAACCCCTCGTTCCCGACCGCCTCCTGGGGGCGGCGCATCCTCGCCCTGCTGATCGACTGGCTCGCCTCGTCCCTGGTCGTCATCGCGATCGTCGGCTGGTCGGCGTACGCGACCGCAGGCGGGCCGGAGCCCTTCTTCGTGCTCGGCGTCTTCGTCGTCGAGACCGCGGTGTTCTCGGCGCTGGCCGGAGGCAGCTTCGGCAAGCTCGCCACTCGGCTCCGGACCGTCCGGGTCAGCGGGGACCCTCGCCCGATCAACCTCGTCGGCGCCCTCGCGCGCCAGATCCTGGTGGCCGCTGTGGTGCCCCCGCTCATCTTCAAGCCCGACGGCCGTGGCCTGCACGACCTCGCGGTCGGCACCGCGACGGTGACCCTCCAGACCTGGCGAGCAAGCCGGCCGGGACCTGTTACATCCCCGCAATAGAGGGTCACTCGTGCGAAACCCTCCGGCGGTTGGATGACGGGCGAACCCGTCGACTTTCGGCGCGCTGCCCGAGAGCCCGCGCCGCGCAAGAGGAGCACGCATGACTTCCAATCCCGCCCGGCTCGGCGCGATCCGCACCATCGAGGCCAACGAGGCCCCCGCCGCGTTCTTCACCGGCACCGACGAGTCGCCGGAGATCTTCGGCGAGAACGTCTTCTCCCTCCCGGTGATGGCCAAGCGCCTCCCGAAGTCGGTCTACAAGTCCGTCGCCGCGACCATCGAGAAGGGCGAGAAGCTCGACCCGGCCGTGGCCGACGTCGTCGCCGCGGCGATGAAGGACTGGGCGATGGAGAAGGGCGTCACGCACTACGCCCACGTCTTCTACCCGCTCACCGGCCTCACCGCCGAGAAGCACGACTCCTTCATGGAGCCGGTCGGCGACGGCACGGCGATCTGGGAGTTCCAGGGCAAGATCCTCGTGCAGGGCGAGCCCGACGCGTCGTCCTTCCCCAACGGCGGCATCCGCGCGACCTTCGAGGCGCGCGGCTACACCGGGTGGGACGTGCAGTCGCCGGCGTACATCATCGAGAACCCCAACGGCGCCACGCTCTGCATCCCGACGATCTTCGTCTCGATGACCGGTGAGGCGCTCGACTACAAGACCCCGCTGCTGCGCTCGCAGAACGCGATGTCGGACCAGGCCAAGCGCGTCCTCTCGCTCTTCGGCCACACCGACATCGACAACGTCGTGTCCTACTGCGGCCCGGAGCAGGAGTACTTCCTGGTCGACACCTCCTTCGTGCACTCGCGCCCCGATCTGCTCAACGCCGGTCGCACCCTCTTCGGCGCCAAGCCGCCGAAGGGCCAGGAGTTCGACGACCACTACTTCGGCGCCATCCCGGAGCGGGTCCAGGCCTTCATGTTCGACACCGAGCGCGCCCTCTTCAAGCTCGGCGTCCCGGCCAAGACGCGCCACAACGAGGTCGCCCCCGGTCAGTTCGAGATCGCCCCGGTCTTCGAGAAGGCGAACCTCGCCGCCGACCACCAGCAGCTCATCATGTCCACCTTCAAGGCGGTCGCGAAGCGCCACGGCTTCGAGGCGCTCTTCCACGAGAAGCCGTTCGCGGGCGTCAACGGCTCGGGCAAGCACGTCAACTTCTCCTTCGGCAACGGCAACCAGGGCAACTTCCTCAACCCGGGCGACAACCCGCACGAGAACGCGCAGTTCCTGGTCTTCTGCGCAGCGGTCATCCGTGCCGTCCACCTGTACGGCGGCCTCCTCCGCGTGTCGATCGCATCGGCCGGCAACGACCACCGTCTCGGCGCCAACGAGGCGCCCCCCGCGATCATCTCGATCTTCCTGGGCGACCAGCTCCAGGACGTCTTCGAGCAGATCCGCAAGGGCGGTGCGACCTCCTCGAAGCAGAAGGGCGCGCTCTCGGTCGGCGTCGACAGCCTCCCGGTCCTCGTGAAGGACGCGGGCGACCGCAACCGCACCTCGCCGATGGCCTTCACCGGCAACCGCTTCGAGTTCCGCGCGGTCGGCTCGGCCCAGACCGTCGCCGCCCCGCTGGTCATCATCAACACGATCATGGCCGAGGCGCTCGACTACATCGCGACCGAGCTCGAGGCCTCCGTCGCCGGCGGCACCGAGTTCAACGACGCCGTCCAGGCCGTCCTCGCGAAGATCATCGAGGACCACGGCAACGCGGTCTTCAACGGCAACGGCTACTCCACCGAGTGGCACGAGGAGGCCGTCCAGCGCGGGCTCAAGAAGCTCGACACCACCGTCGACGCGCTGCCGGAGTACCAGACGCCCGAGGCCAAGGCTCTGTTCACCAAGTACGGCGTCTTCAACGAGGCCGAGCTCGAGGCCCGCTACGAGGTCGCCCTCGAGCAGTACCTCATGGTCGTCAACGTCGAGGCCAACCTCACCGAGGAGATCGCCAAGACGATCATCCTGCCGTCGGCGGTCCGCTACCAGACCGAGCTCGCCGGCAACGTCGCCGCGCTCAAGGCCGCCGAGGTCGAGGCCGACACCACCGACCTGCTCGAGGTCTCCGCGCTCGTCACCGAGCTCCGGGCCGCCATCAAGGGCCTCCAGGACGCGGTGGCCGCGCAGCACGACACCGAGGGGCTCGCCGAGGCGGCGCATGTCAAGGACGTCGTACTGCCCGCGATGCTGGCGGTCCGCGCGACGGCCGACGCGCTCGAGGCGGTCGTCGCCGACGACCTGTGGGACCTCCCGACCTACCAGGAGATGCTCTTCATCAAGTAGGAGGCACCACCTACATTGAGAACCTGTTAAACAGGGGCTGGGGCTCTCCCCCAGCCCCTGTTGGGTTCTGTAGGGTCAGAGGCATGTTCACCACTGGCGAAGAGCTTCTGAAGTTCATCAAGGACGAGGGCGTCGAATTCGTCGACGTACGCTTCGTCGACCTGCCCGGCATCCAGCAGCACCTCACCGTGCCCGTCTCCTCGTTCAACCTCGACCCGATGGCCTTCGACGGCTCCTCGATCCGTGGCTTCCAGTCGATCCACGAGTCCGACATGGCGCTCTACCCCGACGTGACGACGGCGTACGTCGACCCGTTCCGCAAGAACAAGACGGTGGCGCTCCTCTACTTCGTGCACGACCCGATCACCGGCGAGGCCTACTCCCGGGACCCGCGCAACATCGCGCGCAAGGCGCTCGCCTACCTCGCGACCACGGGCATCGGCGACACCGCGTTCTTCGCCCCCGAGGCCGAGTTCTTCATCTTCGACTCGGTGAAGTTCGCGACCGGCATGAACAAGTCGTTCTACGAGGTCGAGTCCGTCGAGGGCTCCTGGAACACCGGCGCCGACGTCGACCCCGACGGCTCCCCCAACCGTGGCTACAAGGTGCGCACCAAGGGCGGCTACTTCCCCGTGACGCCAACCGACGGCACCCAGGACCTGCGCGACGACATGGTCAAGGCCCTCGAGGCCTCCGGCCTCCTCGTCGAGCGCGCCCACCACGAGGTCGGCACCGCGGCCCAGGCGGAGATCAACTACAAGTTCGACACGCTGCTCAAGGCGGCGGACGACATCATGAAGTTCAAGTACATCGTCCGCAACGTGGCCTGGGCGGCCGGCAAGACGGTGACCTTCATGCCGAAGCCGATCTTCGGCGACAACGGCTCGGGCATGCACGTCCACCAGTCGATCTGGAACAACGGGGAGCCGCTGTTCTACGACGAGGCCGGCTACGGCGGGCTCTCCGACATCGCCCGGTGGTACATCGGCGGCATCCTGAAGCACGCTCCGTCGGTGCTCGCGTTCACCAACCCGACCGTGAACTCCTACCACCGCCTGGTCCCCGGCTTCGAGGCCCCGATCTCGCTCGTCTACTCCTCGCGCAACCGCTCGGCCGCCGTCCGCATCCCGATCACGGGCTCCAACCCCAAGGCCAAGCGGATCGAGACCCGGTTCCCCGACCCGTCCTCGAACCCCTACCTCGCCTTCTCCGCGCTGCTGCTCGCCGGCATCGACGGGATCAAGAACAAGATCGAGCCGCCCGCGCCGATCGACAAGGACATCTACGAGCTGCCGCCGGACGAGAAGGCCGAGATCGCCCAGGTCCCGACCTCCCTCGGCGACGTCCTCGCCGCCCTCAAGGAGGACCACGACTTCCTCACCGTCGGCGACGTCTTCACCGAGGACCTGATCGAGATGTGGATCGACTGGAAGACCAACAACGAGATCCTCCCCGTCCAGCTCCGCCCCCACCCCCACGAGTTCGAGCTCTACTACGACATCTAAAGCAGGCCGTTCCTGACCTGCACCTAAGCACGGAAGGGCCTCTGAAATGTGGAAACGTCCCTCAACATCTTTCAAACGTTGAGGGACGTTTCGTCGGTGTGCGCCATCGGCGTGCCATGGGCGCCATGAGAGCCGGTCATCGCTCGGCCGCGATGTCATGCCACTTGGCCGGGCTGAGCCGTTCGCGACGGCCATCTCGGTCAGGCTGGCCAGGCTGTGGGTGGGGTCGACGACCGCCAACGAGCACCTCCCCATGCCGATCCCGGATCACGGCATTGTTGACACAACAGGCGTACACTCCCGGTATGACGACCGGCCCCGACACAGCCCGGCGCAAGGAGGCGCGCTTGGCGATGCGCTTGACGCCGGCCCAGGACACTCTGATCCGAGACGCCGCCGCAGTCACCGGCCAGTCGCTGACTGACTTCGTCACCGCCGCCGCCGTCAGCCGCGCAGACGACATCCTCGCCGACCGCCGCGTCTTCCGACTCGACGACACGGCCTGGGAGGAGTTTGCCGCGATTCTTGACCGGCCCGCCCAGGCCATCCCCGCACTCATCACTCTGCTTGGCGAGTCCGCGCCCTGGGACACGTGAGCCCCCAACAGCCACGCCCGATCGTCGCGGGCGACAACACCGCCGACTTCCACTCCGGCGAGGACTCGCTGGATCGCTACCTGACCGACCGCGCCCTCACCAACCATCTCGCAGACCTGGCCCGCTGCTACGTCAGCCTCGACGCCGAGGGCGAGGCGATCTTGGGCTACTACACCCTGTCAGCGGTAGCGGTCGAGCACGCGGACCTGCCCGGCCGGGTGCGCCGCAACGCGCCGAACCCGGTCCCTGCCGTCCTCCTCGGCCGCCTCGCTATCGACCGACGAGCTCAAGGCACCGGACTCGGTAGGCTCCTGGTTCGCGACGCCATCCTGTCCACGCTCGCTGCTGCCGACCGCATCGGCGTACGGATCCTGCTTGTCCACGCACTCCACGAACGGGCCGCCGGCTTCTACAAGGCGCTTGGCTTCAAGCCCTCGCCCACCGACCTCCTCCATCTGTACCTGCTCCTGGCCGACGCCCGAGAGTCCCTGGGAGCCTGAGCCATGCCGCGTGACGATCTCCGGCTCATCCGGCTTCCGAAGACGACGTGGGAGGACCTGGTCCAGCAGATCGACGCTCCCCCGTTCTACCGACACGTCGTCGGCTCGACCCGGTTCACCAGCACCTGGCGGGTCGCGTTGGTGCTGGTGGAGGACCAGATCGCGGGCGCCACGGTCGTGCGGAAGTTCGGCACCCCTGGTCGAGGCCAGGACGGCCTCGAGTTCCGCACCGCCGAGAGGCTGATGCCCCTCGCCTGGCACGCGGCCGTCGACGCGGTGCCCGAGTCCCTGCGGCGCCATCTCGAACGCAAACAAGGGGAGCCGCTCTCCCCCAAGGCGGGCCAAGCACTCGAGCGCGCGTTGCGGACTCATTCCACCGAAGCCGGCCCGATCCTGGACCGGCTGCGCGCCCTCGCCACGCCGAGTCAGCACTCCGGCAGCCAGGTCGTGGTGCGCGAGCAGCGTGATGCCGTGGCGCTGGCTCTCGAGCTCGGCGGGATGGACAGTCGCGAGTTGCTGGGCGATGGGGACGAAGCCGCAATCTCCGGCGACGTGCCCTTCCTGACAGGTCTGACACGGATCAAGGCCAGCGAGGCCGCGAACATCCGCTACGACGCGACGGTCTTCGACGGCTGGCTCGAGGCCGAGGCCGACCACTTCGACGTCCATACCTTCCGCGACCCCTCCCAGCCCGGCCGACAGGTCACCATCTTCTACGCCGACAAGGAGGACCTGGAGCGGCAGACCGGGACCGACCTCCTCTACTACCGCCACCATCGACCCGGCTTCATCCTCGTTCAGTACAAGCGCCTGCGCAGACCGGACAGAGGAGACGGCGCGCCGACCTACTTCCCCGATGACCAACTCACCACCGAGCTGGCCCGATACCGTGCCCTGCCCCGGCCCGGACCTCCGAAGACCGTGGACGATTGGCGGCTCACGGAGGACGCCTTCCTCGTCAAGCTCGTCCGCGACGACCTCGCCAAGCCGCCCGCCAACACGTTGACCTGGGGCATGTATCTCCCGATCAGTCTCGTCGAGCTCCTGCTCACCGACGCCGCGACAGGTCGACGCCCGAAGGGATGGTCGGCCGAGGCCCTGGACACCTATCTGTCCAATACCGAATTCCTCCAACTCGCCAAGCAGGGATACATCGGTACTCGAGGCGCCACCACCGAGCACCTCACGGCCCTCATCCGCGGCTCTTTCGAGGCACAGCGCGGCATCATCGTCGCCGTCGACCAGACCGACCCCACCGCCACTGTCCGGCTCCACCATGGATAGCGAGTGCGAATCACGCACGCCGGCCGATGCTGCCGACTACCGTGGCTCCGAGCAAAGGAGACCCCGTGGCGAAGTACTCGGTAACCCAGTCGGCAGTGACACAGCTGCTCGCGGACGTCAGGGGCGAGAAGATCGCGATTCCCGAACTACAGCGCCCCTTCGTCTGGGACAGCGTCAAAGTGCGCGATCTGATGGACTCCCTCTACAAGGGCTACCCGGTGGGGTACCTCATCACCTGGCAGTCGGTCGGCGCGAAACTCAAGGGCGGCCAGGTCGCGGCGCACCAGCAGATCCTGATCGACGGCCAGCAGCGCATCACTGCCCTCCGGGCGGCTGTCGCTGGACTGCCCGTCGTAGACAAGCGCTATAAGTCCGTTCGGATCCGGATCGCGTTCAATCCGATGACCGAGGAGTTCGCCACCCTCACGCCGGTGATCGACAAGAACCCACAATGGATCTCCGACATCAGCGAGTTCTTCAACTCCACGTCACCTCTGTCCTTCGCGCGCGGCTACCTCGCCAAGAACGCCGACGCCGACGAGGTGACGTTCGAGACCAACCTCGGGCGCCTCGAAGGCATCAGGAACTCCCAGATCGGCATCATCTCCCTGGCCGACGACCTCGACGTCGAGACCGTTTCGGAGATCTTCATCCGCATCAACTCCAAGGGCGTGCCGCTCAGCAGCGCTGACTTCGCCATGAGCAAGATCGCGACGTACGGCGATCGCGGGCGCAACATCCGCAAGCTGATCGACTACTTCTGTCACCTCGCCGTCGCTCCACATGCCTTCGGCGACGTCCAGGACAACGACCACGAGTTCGCGGCGACGCCGTATCTCAACGCGATCAAGTGGCTGAAGGATGACTCCGAGGACCTGTACGACCCCGCCTACAGCGACATCATCCGCGTCGCTGGCCTGACCGGCTTCAGCCGCGGCAAGGCCTCCAGCATCGTCAGCGAGCTGTCTGGCCGCGACCCCGACACCCGCAAGGTCGACGAGGAGCGCATCCCGGTGGCATACGACCGGCTCGAGAAGTCCCTGCTCCAGATCGTCAGCAAGTACAACTTCGAGAACTTCATCATGACCATCAAGGCAGCTGGCTTCATCTCTGCTGGCATGGTGAACTCCAAGAACGCACTCAACTTCGCCTACGCGCTGTACCTCCGACTGCGAGCCGACTCCAACCTGAGCGATGGCGAGCGCAAGCGGATCGTGAAGCGCTGGTTCGTCATGTCGATGTTGACCGGCCGCCACTCCGGAAGCTTCGAGTCGACGTGGGAGCAGGACATCCGCAGGATCGGCGAACAGGGTGCCGCCAACTACCTCAAGCAGATCGAGGAGTCCGAACTCTCCGACGCCTTCTGGGCGGTGACGCTCCCTGCAGCACTCGAGACCACCAGCACCGTCAGCCCGTTCTTCCAGACCTTCCTCGCTGCTCAGGTGGCGACTGGCGCGCGTGGCTTCCTGTCGAAGGCAGTAACCATTGCGGCGATGCACCAGCAGAGCGGCGACATCCACCACATCGTTCCCAAGGACTACCTGATCAAGAACGGCTACCCCGACAGGGGCGACTACAACCAGGTTGCCAACTTCGCGCTGACCGAGACCGCGATCAACATCGCCATCAGCAACCGCCCGCCGGCCGGCTACATGGCGCTCATCGGCGAGCAGATCGCCTCCGGAAACCTGCGTCTAGGCGAGATCACGAGTCAGGAGGATCTCACTGCGAACCTCGCGGAGAACGCCGTCCCGACGGATATCGGCGCCGTGGTGGCCGGAAGCTACCGCGAGTTCCTCGCCGAGCGCCGCCGACTCATGGCTGCATCGATCCGCGACTACTACCAGACGCTGTGACGCTCTGCGATGCCGACGCCAGCTCGGCGAGCCGGTCGGCTTCCGGCCTACCTGGCTCGGCAGACCAGAGGACGAGTTGTCGGTCGGGGGCACCGGCGTAGCGGAACGTGTCCCAGTCGAGCGCCAGGTCCCCGACAACGGGGCTGCGGCCCACCAGGTCCGAAAGAGCTCGCCGTGCCGCACTCGGAGGAACTCGCGCGTTAGTCCGGCGCGGGGGCGAGGTAGGCGTGGACGAGGGGGATGGCGGAGGCGCCTTCTCCGGAGGCCGCGGCGACGCGCTTCATCGAGCCGGAGCGGATGTCGCCGGCGGCGAAGACGCCGGGGATCGTCGTGGCGAGGTTGGCGGGTGGGAGGTCGTTGGTCCACTGGTCGCGGGGGACGTCGCGGCCGGTGAGGATGAAGCTGTCGGCGTCGCGCGCGAGCTCGGCGGGGAGCCAGTCGCAGCGGGGCTCGGCACCGAGCAGGAGGAAGAGGCCCCGAGCCGACACGGTGGCGCGCCGGCCCGTGTCGAGGTCCTCGAGGCACAGCCATTCCAGCTGGCCCTCTCCCCCGCCGTCGACGACGCGGGTGCCGGGGCGCACCGAGATCCGCTCGTTGTAGCCGATCTCGTCGATGAGGTACTGCGACATCGTCTCCGACAGCCCGGGACGGCGTACGACGATCGTCACCGACGCCGCGAAGCGGGCGAGGTGGAGGGCGGCCTGGCCGGCTGAGTTGCCGCCGCCGACCACGACGACGTCGTACCCCTCCATCTCGCGGGCCGCCGTCATCGCGGCGCCGTAGTTGACGCCGGCGCCGACGAGCTCCTCGATGGCGGGCACACCGAGCTTGCGGTAGGCGACGCCGCTGGAGACGAGCACCGTCCGGGCGCGTACGTCGCCACCGCCGGTGCACAGCCGATGGGGCTCCCCGTCGCGCCCCGGGACCAGGGAGGTCACCTCCCAGCCGGTGAGGAAGTCGGTGCCGAAGCGCAGCGCCTGGTTGCGGGCGCGCTGGGCCAGGCGCATGCCGGAGATGCCGCGCGGGAAGCCGAGGTAGTTGCGGATCATCGAGCTGGTGCCGGCCTGGCCGCCGATCGCCTCGGCCTCGAGCACGACGACCGAGAGCCCCTCCGAGGCGCCGTAGACGGCCGCCGCCAGACCGGCCGGGCCGCCGCCGACGATGGCGAGGTCCACCACGCCGGCGACGGTGAAGTCGTCGGGGCGGCCGTAGATGGAGACGGCCACGTCGCGGACGCTGGTGGCCTGGATGGGCACCCGGTTGGCGGCGTACACGACGGGATAGGCGGGCTCCTCCCCGTCGGCGATCCCGAGCTGCGACCGGATGCGGGCGACGGGCTCGGCGATGGCGGGATCGGCGGGGTCCCAGACCTTGTTGGGCATGCCCATCCGGTCCAGGAAGTCGCGGATCGCCATCGTGAGCGCGTCCTGGACGGGCGTGATGATCTTGGCGCTGACCACCTCCGGCCGCGGCACGGTCGAGCCCCAGTCCGACAGCAGGTCGGAGATCGCGTGATGGAACTCCTCGTCGCGGCGGCCGCGCGGCATCAGCAGGTAGGCGTCGTACTTCCCCTTGGCCATGCCGACCCGCAGCGGCGGCGCGTCCTCGACGAAGTGGTCCCAGTGCGCGGCCACGACCTTGCGGGCCGTGGGGATCACCCGCCGCCAGCGGTGGAGCGCCTCGAAGAGGTCGTCGGTGTCGGGCAGGCGGGAGTCGCTGACGAAGAGCGCGACCATGCGCCCGTCGTCGACGATCCCCTGGGCGAGCTCCTCGGCCTCGCCCGCGCCACGGGCGACCCGCAGGTCGTAGTCGCGCGCGTAGCGGCTGCGGAACTCCTCGAGCAGGTCCTCGGCGTGGTCGCCGGAGACGAGGATGATCGCGGGATCGCCTTCCACCCCTCCAGCCTAGGCGGGCTCACCACCCGGCGGGGACCAGCGGGAACCAGGGCGGGTGGGCGCGGGCTAGGCGGGCCGGGCCCTCCTGGAGGCCTTCCTCCGGGCCCTCTTTAGTGCCTTCCTGAGGCGGGCCACCTCGGCCTCGGCGACGGCGAGGGCCTCGCGGTCGACCGCCGCGCGCCTGCGCCGCACCGCCGACGACACCCACGCGTAGCCGTCGAGCTCGACGAGGAAGCTGGCGAGCGCGTTCGTGAGCTGCTCGGGGCAGAAGGGGTCGGCGAGGACCGTCATCGACATCAGCAGCCGGCGCTCGCGCAGGAAGAACTTCAGCCCGACGGCCCGCGCCGACGCGTCGTCGATGAACGCGTGGGCCCTCGCGCGGCTGACGTCCTTGCCGAGCTGGGCCACGAGGTCGATGCGCCACCGGTTCCGGACGACCACCCGCACCCGGCCGCCCGCGGCGCTGCGCCACCGGATCGAGCCGTCGGGGCCGACGCGGATCGGCTCCTCGCGACCGGCGTCGAAGGTCTCGACCACCCACGTGCGGAGCTGCTCGGTGGACGCGGGCGTCCCGTGTCCGGGCGCGCGGGCGACGGTCCTGGGGGCGTCGTCCGCGCGAGCCGGGGCGATGGCGTTCGACGACACGAAGGCCGGGTGGATCACCTGCCACTGCTCGCGCAGGATGGTGACGATGCGGTACGCCGCCTCGTCGACGTTGCCGAAGGTGCGCGACCACTCGCCGGCCGCGACGACGATGCGGTCGCCGTCGAGTCGGACGGTGAGGGCGTCGGCGTCGCCGTGGACGAAGTCGACGACGTCCGCGATGCCCGCCTCACGGGACGCGACGAACCGCTCGGCCAGCGAGAGCCGCAGGTGCCGCCACGCCTCGTCGACCTGCCCGTCGACGTACCTCTCACTCCAGCTCGCCATCGTGACACTCCTCCCGCCGCCAGGTCCGCCACCATTGTCACCAGGGGATCGCCCGGCCGGGGCGGTTTCGGGGAAGACGGCCGCGCCGCGAGGCCAGGGCGGCCAGCGTGGCGCCGGCGGTGTTGAGGAGGACGTCGTCGATCGAGGTCACGCGGTCGAGGCGGAAGGCGTACTGCACGGTCTCGATCGCCGTCGAGCAGGCGGCGGCGAGGAGGGTGACCCGCGGCAGCGAGGCGAGGGCCGCGAACCGGCGGGGCGCCCAGAAGCCGACGGCCGCGAGCACCAGGAGGTTGCCCGCGACCTGCGTCGCCGGCATGGTGGCGAGGTCGCGGAGCGGCACCAGGCTGACGGCGCCGGACACCTCCCCCGCGCGACTGCCCGGGAGCATGGTCAGCCACACCCACGGCACCGTGCCGTAGACCATGCCGACCTCGGCGAGCGACCGGCGCCAGGCGGCGTCGGGCTCCGCGCCGCGCGCGGCCCGGTGACGGGCGAGTGCGCC
>NZ_JASGDD010000126.1:0-15258 GCF_047607365.1 Nocardioides sp.
CGGGCGCCCCCGAGCCGGGCGAGGATGCCCGGCTCGCCGCCGACGAGGCGCGCCTCGGGTTCGCCGACACGCTCCGCACCGCCGCCGAGACCGCCCGCGAGGCGCTCTCCAGCGAGCTCGGGACGCCCGACGCGCTCGGCGCGGCGAGCGCCGCCCGCTCCGCCTTGGAGGGGGTCCGGGCGCACGACGCCGAGGCCGCCGCGCTCGCGGACCGGCTGTCGGAGATCACCTATCTGCTCTCCGACCTGGCGGCCGACGTGGCGTCGTACGCGAGCTCGGTCGAGACCGACCCGGCCCGGCTGGCGAGCGTGTCGGAGCGGCGCGCGGCGCTCGTGGCGTTGACGAGGAAGTACGGCGAGACGATCGACGACGTGCTCGCCTGGGCACACGCCTCCTCGGAGCGCCTGGTGGAGCTCGACGGCACCGACGAGCGGATCGAGGAGCTGCACGAGCGTCGCGCCCGCCTGCGCCGTGAGCTCGGCACACTCGCCGGCCAGCTCAGCGACCTCCGTACGGCCGCCGCCGGCCGCCTCGCCGTCGAGGTGACGGCCGAGCTCAGGCTGCTCGCCATGCCGCACGCGCGGCTGGAGGTCCGCGTCACCCAGACGGAGGCCCCACTCGACGCAGGCAAGGCCCCACTCGAGGTCGGGGGGAGGAGGCTGCGGTTCGGCTCCGGCGGGGTCGACGAGGTCGAGCTGCTGCTGGCCGCCAACACCGGCAGCGAGCCGCGTCCGCTGCACAAGGGCGCCTCCGGCGGCGAGCTGTCCCGCGTCATGCTGGCGCTCGAGGTGGCGCTCGCGGGCACCAGTCCGGTCCCGACCTTCGTCTTCGACGAGGTCGACGCCGGTGTCGGCGGCGCCGCGGCGGTCGAGGTCGGCCGCCGGCTGGCCCAGCTGGCCCGCTCCGCCCAGGTTCTCGTCGTGACCCATCTCCCGCAGGTCGCCGCCTACGCCGACCGCCACGTCCTCGTGGAGAAGTCGAGCGACGGCACCGTCACCAGCTCGGGGCTCACCGTCCTGGACGACGCCGGCCGGGAGCGGGAGCTGTCCCGCATGCTCGCGGGCATGGCGGACTCCGACACGGCGCTCGCTCACGCCCGCGAGCTGCTGGACGTGGCCCGGGCGACTCGCTAGATGATTGATGCGCGGGGATCGTGCCAGCGATCGGCGCTCGGCGCCGCGCTCGCAAGGCGGCGACGCGAACGCGCAGCGGGCTGCGCTGAGCGGCGCCAACGCGGCGAGCGTGGATGCCGAGGGTCGCGTAGCGCGCGAGACCCGTGCATCAATCATCGAGGGCATGTCTCCTTGCCCGGCTTCGGCCGGGCAAGGAGACATGCCCTACGTGTGATGCCCAGGCACGCGCGTCGCTGACCGGATCGGCGGTGCTCGGATGTCAGCATGGCCAGGTTATGAGGATCTCCACCCGGCCTGCCCCCGCTCCGCGTGGCGTGACCGGTCCCGCTCGGGTCGGGCGCCCCACGAAGGCACTCCTCCCGCGGCTGGGGCCTGGCGACATCGCCGTCATCGACCACCGGGACCTCGACCGGCGCTGCGCCGAGGCGCTTCTCCGCGCGGGCGTCGTCGCCGTCGTCAACGCCCAGATGATGGTGTCGGGCCGCTACGCCAACCTCGGGCCCCTGGTGCTGGCCGAGGCGGGCGTCGTGCTGATCGAGGGTATCGGCCAGTCGGCGTACGCGCGTCTGGCGGACAACCCCGAAGTGGTCCGGCTGGACGACGGACGGATCTACGCCGGCGAGCAGCTCGTCGTCGAGGGCCGCGAGCTCACCCACGCCGACCTGCGTCTCGCGATGGACGCCGCCGAGGCGGGGATCGGCGTGCACCTCGAGACGTTCGCGCACAACACCACCGAGCTCATCCGGCGCGACCTCGGGCTGCTGCTGGAGGCCGGTGGCCTGCCCCGGCTGGCCACGCCGCTCGCGGGGCGCCCCGTCGTGGTGGTCGGCCAGGCCGAGCCGGCCGAGATGGTGCACCTGCGCGGCTTCATCCACCAGGAGCGGGCGGTCGTGATCGCGGTGGAGGGGGCGGCGGACCGCCTGCGTGCCCACCGTCTCCGGCCCGACGTCGTGGTGCTCACCGAGGCGGAGCGGCTGCCGTCCACCCGCGTCCTGCGCGGAGCGAAGGACGTCGTCCTGGTGGCCCGTGCCGACGCGCTTCCGGAGGTGCTCGACTCGATCGGCCGCATCGGGGTCGCGCCGCACACGGTGACGACGTACGCCGGCGGCGACGACGTCGCGGTCCTGCTCGCCCACGCCGGGGAGGCCCGGCTGATCGTCGGGGCGGGCCTGCCCGCGACGCTGGCCGACTTCCTCGACCAGCAGCGCCCCGGCTTGGCCGGCGCGTTCCTCGCCCGCCTGGTGGCCGGCGCCACCTACGTCGACGCCCACGCGGTCGCGCTCCTGCACACCGGGCGGGTGCGGCCGTGGCACGTCGCCGGTGCCCTCGCCGCCAGCCTCGCCGGTCTCGGGCTCGCCATCGCCGCCACGCCCATCGGGCAGGCCTGGCTCGACACGCTGCAGGGTCGGCTCTCGTGAGGCGGCTGCTCGGCCTGATCGCGCTCGTCCTCGCCCTCGCGATCGGCATCGCGCTGGGCGCGGGACCGCTCGGCGACCGGCTGAACGACGAGCTCGGCACGGACCGCGCCGCGTCGCGGAGCCATGACCCGGGTGACACGGGCGGCGCCGACGACGGCACCGTGGGCGCGGCGGACTCCGACCCGCTCGACGCCGCGCTCCTGCAGGCTCTCGCACCGGCCGCGCTGGCGGGGAGGCTCACCGGCCAGAGCGTCGCGATCGTCGCGATGCCCGGCGCCGACTCCGGAGCGCTCGAGACGATCGCCGCCGACGTCGCCTCGGCCGGGGGAGCGGTGACGAGCACCACGACCCTCACCACGGCGCTCACCGACGGCGACGGCAAGCAGCTCGTCGACGCGCTCGGGAGCCAGCTGGCGGCCCAGGTCCCCGGCGTCGTCGACGGCTCGCTGACGACGTACCCGCGGATGGGCGCGCTGCTCGGCGTGGCCCTGACCACCAAGGCCGCTCAGGGTGCGCCCGGCGCCGAGGCCTCGACGATCCGCGACACGCTCGCCACCGGCAAGCTGGTCGAGGCGCCCATCGCCGGCGACGTCGCGACCCTCACGCTGCTCGTCACCGGCAACGGCACCCACGACGCCGAGGCCGCGATCGTCACCGGCCTGACGTCCGGCCTGCTCGGCCAGGCCCACGGCCTCGTGATCGCCGGCGACACCTCCGACGCCGACGTGGCCGCGGTCCGCGACGCGGCACTCCCCGTCGGCACGTACGACGGCCTCGACAGCGCCGCCGGACCCATCGCCACCGTGCTCCTGCTGGCCCGTCAGACCACCGCGCCGGGCGGCAGCTACGGCGCGTCCGGTTCGGACGGATCGGTCCCGGCAGGATAGGATCGAGGTCCATGAGATCGGCGTCTCCCACCAAGCACGTGTTCGTGACCGGAGGCGTCGCCTCCTCGCTGGGAAAGGGCCTCACGGCCTCGAGCCTCGGTCGTCTGCTCCGCTCGCGCGGCCTCCGCGTGACGATGCAGAAGCTCGATCCCTACCTCAACGTCGACCCCGGGACGATGAACCCGTTCCAGCACGGTGAGGTCTTCGTCACCAACGACGGCGCCGAGACCGACCTCGACATCGGGCACTACGAGCGCTTCCTCGACGTCGACCTCGTCGGCCACGCCAACGTGACGACCGGGCAGGTCTACTCCAACGTGATCGCCAAGGAGCGCCGCGGCGACTACCTCGGCGAGACGGTCCAGGTGATCCCGCACATCACCAACGAGATCGCCGACCGGATCCTCGCGATGCACAGCCCCGACGTGGACGTCTGCATCACCGAGATCGGCGGCACCGTCGGCGACATCGAGTCGCTGCCCTTCCTCGAGTCCGCCCGGCAGGTGCGCCAAAAGCTCGGCCGCGACAACGTCTTCTTCGTCCACGTCTCCCTCGTGCCCTACATCGGCCCGTCCAAGGAGCTCAAGACCAAGCCGACCCAGCACTCGGTGATGGCGCTGCGCCAGATCGGCATCCAGCCCGACGCCATCGTGTGCCGCGCGGACCGCGAGCTGCCGCAGTCGATCAAGTCGAAGATCGCGCTCATGTGCGACGTCGACGACGAGGCCGTGGTGACGGCCGCCGACGCGCCGAGCATCTACGACATCCCGAAGGTCCTGCACCGGGAGGGCCTCGACGCCTACGTCGTGCGCAAGCTCGGCCTGCCCTTCCGCGACGTCGACTGGTCGGTCTGGGACGACCTGCTCCGCCGGGTCCACCACCCCAAGGAGGAGGTCGAGGTCGCCCTCGTCGGCAAGTACATCGATCTGCCCGACGCCTACCTCTCCGTCGCCGAGGCGCTCAAGGCCGGCGGCTTCGCGCACGAGACCCGGGTCACCATCCGCTGGATCCCCTCCGACGAGTGCGCCACGCCCGCGGGCGCCGCCCGCAATCTCGGCGACGTGGACGCCGTCCTCGTGCCAGGCGGCTTCGGCGTACGCGGCCTGGAGGGGAAGCTCGGCGCGCTCACCTACGCCCGCACCCACGGCATCCCCACGCTCGGCATCTGCCTCGGCCTGCAGTGCATGGTGATCGAGTACTCCCGCCAGGTCCTCGGCCTGGAGAAGGCCGGCTCGACGGAGTTCGACCCCGAGACGCCCGAGCCGGTGATCGCCACGATGGACGAGCAGCTCGCCTTCGTCGAGGGCGCCGGCGACCTGGGCGGCACGATGCGCCTCGGCCTCTATCCGGCGGCCCTCAAGGAGGGCAGCGTCATCCGCGAGACGTACGACGGCGAGGCGCAGATCCAGGAGCGCCACCGTCACCGCTACGAGGTCAACAACGCCTACCGCGACCAGCTCGAGGAGGCCGGCCTGGTCTTCTCCGGCACCAGCCCGGACAACAACCTCGTCGAGTTCGTCGAGCTGCCGCGCGACGTGCACCCCTACTACGTGTCGACCCAGGCCCACCCGGAGCTCCGCTCCCGCCCGACCCGGCCGCACCCGCTGTTCAAGGGGCTGATCGGCGCCGCGCTCGCCCGGCAGAAGGAGCAGCGCTTCCCGATCGACGAGTCGACCCTCTACCGCGAGCCGGAGGCGGAGGCGCCCGCCGAGGCCCCGCTCGCGTGATGGTCGCCGATCAGCCCGAGTCCTGGCCCGTCGTCGCCACGCGCGACGTCCACCGCGACGACTGGGTCGTCGCCGTCCGGCAGGACACCATCACCCGCCCCGAGGGTGGGGAGGAGTTCACCCGGCTCGTCGTCGAGCACCCGGGCGCCGCGATCGTGCTCGCGATCGACGAGGAGCACCAGGTGCTGGTGCTCTCGCAGTACCGCCACGCGGTCCAGTCCCGAGTCGTGCAGCTCCCGGCCGGCGTCCTCGACGAGGAGGGGGAGGAGCCGCTCGACGTCGCGAGGCGCGAGCTGCAGGAGGAGGCCGGGTACGCCGCCGCCGACTGGACGCCGCTGCTGTCCTACTCCGTGTCGCCGGGCAACACCGACCAGAGGTTCCACCTCTTCCTGGCGCGCGGCCTCACCGAGGTCGGGCGCGGCGACTTCGAGCTGAGGCACGAGGAGCTCGACCTCGTGCCGACCTGGGTGCCGTTCGTCCAGCTGCTCGACGACGTCGTCTCGGGCCGGGTCCAGGACGGCGGCCTGGTGACCGCGGTGCTGGCCTACAACGTGATGTCGCGCCGTGGCTCGGTGTAGTGGCCACCGCTAGGCCGGCGCAGGCAGTCCGCACCTGGCTGGACCATCTCGCCGTCGAGCGGGGGCTCTCCGCCAACACCCTCGCCGCCTACCGCCGCGACCTCGGCCGCTATCTCGACTTCCTCGCGGCCGAGGGCATCGAGGACCTCGGCGCGATCACCGAGGCGACGCTCACCGCCTACCAGCTCCGGCTGGCCGAGGGCGATCGCGACCACGAGCCGCTGAGCGCCAGCTCACGGGCCCGGATGCTCGTCGCCGTGCGCGGCTTCCACCGGTTCGCCCTGGCCGACGGGCTGCTGGCGAGCGACCCGGCCGCCGGCGTACGCCCTCCGCGGCCGGCGAAGCGGCTGCCCAAGGCGCTGCCGCTGGCCGACGTCGAGGCGATCCTCGGCGCGGTCGACACCGAGACCACGCTCGGGCTGCGGGACAAGGCGCTCCTGGAGGTGCTCTACGGCACCGGCGCGCGGATCTCCGAGGCGGTCGGGCTCGACGTGGACGACCTCGACATCTCCGGATCTGCGTCGGACGGCACCGTGCTGCTGCGCGGCAAGGGCGGCAAGGAGCGGCTCGTGCCGCTCGGCTCGTACGCCCGTGCGGCCCTGGACGCCTGGCTGGTCCGCGGCCGGCCCGAGATCGCCGCCGGCGCGACCGACCCGCGGGGGAGCGGCGGCGCGCTCTTCCTCAACGCCCGCGGTGGGCGGCTCTCCCGCCAGTCCGCGTGGACGGTGCTCACCCGCACCGCCGACCGCGCCGGGGTGACCCGCGACGTCTCCCCGCACACGATGCGGCACTCCTTCGCCACCCACCTGCTCGACGGCGGCGCCGACGTCCGGGTCGTGCAGGAGTTGCTCGGCCACGCCTCGGTCACGACGACGCAGATCTACACGATGGTCACCGTCGACAACCTGCGCGAGGTCTTCGCCACCGCGCACCCGCGCGCCCGATGAGCACGCCCGGCATCCCGGCCTGGCCCGCCGCCGGCGCGCCGCCCGAGGACGTCCTCACCGCCGTCGAGACGTACGCCGAGCAGCGCGGCATCAGCCTCTATCCCCACCAGGAGGAGGCGACGCTCGCCCTCCTCGCCGGGGACCACGTCGTGCTCGCCACCCCGACCGGCTCCGGCAAGTCGCTGGTCGCCGTCGCCGCCCACGCCGCCGCGCTCGCGACCGACCGGGTCAGCTTCTACACCGCCCCGATCAAGGCGCTGGTCAGCGAGAAGTTCTTCGACCTCTGCGCCACCTTCGGCGCCGACAACGTCGGCATGCTCACCGGCGACGCGAGCGTCAACGCCGACGCCCCGATCATCTGCTGCACCGCCGAGGTGCTCGCCAACCTCGCCCTGCGCGAGGGCAGCGGCGCCGACGTGGGGCTCGTCGTGATGGACGAGTTCCACTACTACGGCGAGCCCGACCGCGGCTGGGCCTGGCAGGTGCCCCTGCTCGAACTGAGCGGCACGCAGTTCCTCCTCATGTCGGCCACCCTCGGAGACACCACCGACATCGCCACCGACCTCACCCGACGCACCGGCCGCGACGTCGTACTCGTGGACGACGCGGAGCGGCCGGTGCCGCTGACCTTCACCTGGTCGCTCGAGCCGCTGGCCGACACCCTGGAGGAGCTGGTCACGACCGGCCAGGGTCCGGTCTACGTCGTCCACTTCACCCAGGCCGCCGCCGTCGAGCACGCCACCAGCCTCCTCACGGCCGGGTGGATTCCACCCGTGACCCCTGAGCTCCGCGAGCGGATCGCCGCCACCCACTTCGGCCCCGGCTTCGGCAGGACGCTGTCACAGCTGCTGCGCAAGGGCATCGGCGTCCACCACGCCGGGATGCTGCCGCGCTACCGGCGGCTCGTCGAGCAGCTCGCCCAGCACGGCCTGCTCCGCGTCGTCTGCGGCACCGACACCCTCGGCGTCGGCATCAACGTCCCGATCCGCACCGTCCTCTTCACCGCCCTCGCGAAGTACGACGGCTCCCGGATGCGCACCCTGCGCACCCGTGAGTTCCTCCAGATCGCCGGACGTGCCGGGCGGGCGGGCTTCGACACCGTCGGCTCGGTCGTCGTCCAGGCGCCCGAGCACGTCATCGAGAACGAGCGCGCCAAGGCCAAGGCCGCCGCCAAGAACGCCTCCCTCTCAGATGCGCAGAAGACGAAGGGCCGCGCGTCCAAGGCCCACCTGAAGAAGGCGCCCGAGGGCACCGTCGTCTGGACCGAGGCGACCTTCGACAAGCTCGTCGCCGGCGAGCCCGAAGCCTTGTCGAGTCGGATGAAGGTCGACCACGCGATGCTGCTCAACGTCCTCTCCCGCGAGCAGGACGCCTTCCCCGTCATGCGACGGCTGCTGATGGACAATCACGAGCCGCGC
Organism: Nocardioides sp.; assembly: GCF_047607365.1. Taxonomy (GTDB): domain Bacteria; phylum Actinomycetota; class Actinomycetes; order Propionibacteriales; family Nocardioidaceae; genus Nocardioides. Next base: position 8,109 of record NZ_JASGDD010000126.1, read on the forward strand.
AAGACCCAGCTCAAGCTGGCCCGCCGGGCGCTCCGCCTGACCCGATCGCTGGTGGCCTCGGGCGTCCTCACCCGCCTCGACGAGCCCGACGAGCACGGCAGGCGGTACGTCATCACCGACGCCCTCCCGGCCGACTTCGCCCTCAACCAGCCCCTGAGCCACTTCGCGTTGGAGGTGCTCGACACCCTCGACACCGGGTCCCCGTCGTACGCGCTGGACGTGCTGTCGGTCATCGAGGCGACCCTGGAGGGCCCCCGGCAGATCCTCTTCGCGCAGCAGCACGAGGCGCGCGGCGCGCTGATCGCCGAGCTCAAGGCCGACGGCGTGGACTACGAGGAGCGGATGGCGCGCGCCGACGAGGTGACGTGGCCGCGCCCGCTGGCGGAGATGCTGGAGCCGCTCTTCGAGCTCTACCGCGCGCCGCACCCGTGGATCCCCGACGACGCACTCGAGCCGAAGTCGATCGTGCGGATGATGTGGGAGCAGGGGATGGGGTTCACCGACTTCGTCTCCCGCTTCGGGCTGGCACGCTCGGAGGGGCTGGTGCTGCGCTACCTCAGCGACGCCTACAAGGCGCTCGCCCACACCGTCCCGGAGGCGCACCACACCGGCACACTGACCGAGATCGTGGACTGGCTCTCGGAGACCGTGCGCCAGGTCGACTCCTCCCTCCTGGACGAGTGGGCCGCCCTGTCGGATCCCGCGCACGTCTCCGCCGAGGTGGCCCACCACGCGCCACCCCCGCCACCGCGCCCGCTCTCGGCCCAGCCCGCCTTCGCGGTCATGGTCCGCAACGCGCTGTGGCACCGCGTCGAGCTGATCGCCTACGACAAGGTGGACCGGCTGGCCGCGCTCGACCCGGAGATCGGCTTCGAGGGCTGGGACCGGGCGCTGGAGGCCTACTTCGCCGAGCACGACGACGTCGTCCTCGACGCCGACGCCCGCAGCGGCAGCTTCCTCCACGCCGAGGACGCCGTCGAGGACGCCGCCGACGGACCGAGGCGCGTACGCCGGTTCCGCCAGACCCTCGCCGACCCCGCCGGTCACCACGACTGGGTCGTCGAGGCCGTCGCGGACCTCGATCTCACCGACGCCCTGGGCGAGCCGGCTCTCACGGTGCTGGGGCTGCGGCGGCTCTGAGGCAGGACGGGAGACACCCACGCCGTGGCCGCTGCCGGCGCCAGGGGCTCGGTCGGGTGCCTAGAGTGGCTGCCATGACGGTAGAGGTGAGGGACAACCCGGGGGAGTCGCGCTACGAGGGGTGGATCGACGGGAAGCTGGCGGGGTTCGCCGAGTACCTCGTCGAGGGCTCCGACGTCGTGTTCACCCACACCGAGGTCGACGACGCCTTCGAGGGTCACGGCGTGGGTGGATCGCTGGCTCGTGGAGCCCTCGACGACGTACGCGCGAAGGGCGGACTGCGGGTCGTTCCCCAGTGCCCCTTCATCAGGTCGTGGATCGACAGGCATCCCGACTACGCCGACCTCGTCGCGGGGGACGAGGCACTGTAATCTCGCGCCCATGCCCGACACCGACTCCACCGAGCTCGGCCCGACCGGCCGCCCGCTTCCGGTGATCCCGGAGCCGACGCCGCTCACGACCCACGGCAACGCGCGCATCGTCTCGATGTGCAACCAGAAGGGCGGGGTCGGCAAGACCACGACGACGATCAACCTCGGCGCCTCGCTGGCCGAGCTGGGCCGCCGGGTCCTGCTCGTCGACCTCGACCCGCAGGGCTCGCTGTCGGTGGGCGTCGGCCTCGACCCGAACGGCATCGAGGTGTCGACCTACGACCTGCTGATGGACTCCGACGTCACGTGGAAGGACATCGTGACGCCCACCGGCACCGAGGGGATGGACGTCCTGCCGGCGGTCATCGACCTCGCCGGCGCGGAGATCCAGCTGGTCTCGGAGGTGGGTCGCGAGCAGGTGCTCAAGGACAAGCTGTCCGATGCCGCGACGGCGTACGACGTCATCCTGATCGACTGCCAGCCCTCCCTCGGCCTGCTGACCGTCAACGCGCTCACCGCGTCGGACTCGGTCATCGTGCCGCTGGAGACGGAGTACTTCGCGCTCCGCGGCGTCGCGCTGCTCACCGACACCATCGAGCGGGTCCGCAAGCGGCTCAACCCGAAGCTCGTGATCGACGGCCTCCTCGGCACGATGTACGACGGCCGCACCCTGCACAGCCGCGAGGTGATGTCGACGCTGGTCCAGGCCTGGGGCGACACCGTCTTCCACACCGTGATCCGGCGGACCGTGAAGTTCTCCGACGCGACCGTGGCCGGCGAGCCGATCACCGAGTTCGCCGCGACCTCCACCGGCGCCGACGCCTACCGCCAGCTGGCGAGGGAGGTGCTGGCCCGATGGCAGCGCGGCGCGTGAGCCTGCCCAAGGCCGACGACCTGTTCCGGCCGACCGCGCAGCCGGCGGAGCCCGCCGGGGCGAAGGCGGACGCGACGTCGGAGCCCGCCGAGGATCGCCGGCCCAGTGGCCGGGTCAAGCACGACGCCAAGATGACGGTCTACATCACCGACGAGGAGCTGATGGAGATCGAGCAGGCCCGGATCGGCCTGCGACGCCACCACAGCCTCGTCGTCGACCGCGGTCGGCTGGTGCGCGAGGCGGTCGCGCTCGTGCTCGCCGAGCTCGAGGCGAAGGGCGACAAGAGCGCCCTCGTGAAGCGCCTGCGCGAGGGCTGATGACGCAGGCGATCGACGAGGCGGGCGAGCACGGCTTCGAGGTCCGGCTCGACAACTTCGAGGGCCCGTTCGACCTCCTGCTGAGCCTCATCGCCAAGCACAAGCTCGACATCACCGAGGTCGCTCTGGCGCGCGTCACCGACGAGTTCATCGCGCACGTCAAGGGAGCGGGCGACGAGTGGGACCTCGAGCAGACCTCCTCCTTCCTGCTGGTCGCCGCGACCCTGCTCGACCTCAAGGCGGCGCGGCTGCTGCCCGCCGGCGACGTCGAGGACGAGGAGGACCTCGCACTGCTCGAGGCCCGCGACCTGCTCTTCGCGCGGCTGCTGCAGTACAAGGCGTTCAAGCAGGTCGCGGGCGTGCTCGAGGAGCGGCTCGCGGGGGAGTCCAAGCGGTTCCCACGGGCCGTCGGCCTGGAGGAGCGGTTCGCGACCCTGCTGCCCGAGGTGCTCATCGGCATCGGCCTGGACCAGTTCGCCCAGCTGGCCGCCAAGGCGCTCGCGCCCAAGCCGGGCCCGCCCGAGCTGACCCTCGCCCACATCCACGCGCCCGCGGTCAGCGTGCGCGAGCAGGCCGGCATCGTCGTCGACCGGCTCCGCCGGGCGGGCACCCTCACCTTCCGCGCCCTCGTCGGCGACTCGCCCGACACCCTCACCACGGTCGCCCGCTTCCTGTCGCTGCTCGAGCTGTTCCGCGAGGGCGCCGTCGGGTTCGACCAGGTCACCCCGCTCGGCGAGCTCACCGTGCGCTGGACCGGCGACGAGGACGCCGACGTCGACGTGCTCATCCAGGACGAGTTCGACGGCGCCCCACCCCTGCCCACCCCTGCTCCGGAGGAGAACGATGACTGACCAGATCGCGGAGGAGTCCCTCGCCGTCCCGGTCGCCGAGCTGCGCCCGTCGCTGGAGGCGGTGCTCATGGTCGCTGACCAGCCGCTCGACGTCGCCACGCTGGCGACCGCCGTCGGCTACCCCGCCGACGAGGTGGCTGCCGCGCTCACCGCCCTCGCCGCCGAGTACGCCGAGCAGGGCCGTGGCTTCGACCTCCGCAACGTCGCGGGCGGCTGGCGCTTCTACACCCGCGACGAGTTCGCCCACGTCGTCGAGGGCTTCGTCCTCGAGGGCCAGCAGGCCCGGCTCACCCAGGCAGCCCTCGAGACGCTCGCGGTCGTGGCCTACCGCCAGCCGGTCTCCCGCGCCCGCGTCTCGGCGATCCGCGGGGTCAACGTCGACGGCGTGATGCGCACGCTCCTCACCCGCGGCCTCGTCGAGGAGGCGGGGAGCGACCCGGAGACCGGCGCGCACCTCTACCGCACGACCGGCTACTTCCTCGAGCGCATCGGGGTCACCAGCATCGACGAGCTGCCCGAGCTGGCGCCGTACCTCCCCGAGATGGACGACCTCGAGGACGAGCTGGCGTCCCTGGACTCGCCGGAGAAGCCCCGTGAGTGAGGCTCCGCTGACCGAGGTCCCGCTCGACGACGAGGGCCTGATCCGGCTGCAGAAGTTCCTCGCGCTCTCCGGCGTCGCGTCGCGCCGGGCGTGCGAGGAGCTGATGCTCGACGGCCAGGTCACCGTCAACGGCGAGGTGGTCACCCGGCTCGGCACCAAGATCGACCCCGCCGCCGACCAGATCCGGGTGAGCGGCAAGCGGCTCCCGCCGGTCAGCGGCAAGGTCTACCTCGCGTTCAACAAGCCGCGCGGCGTCACGTCCACGATGAGCGACCCGCACGCCGAGCGGACGCTGGCGGAGTTCGTCGCGGACCGGCCCGAGCGGCTCTTCAACGTCGGCCGCCTCGACACCGACACCACCGGGCTGCTGCTGCTCACCAACGACGGCGACTTCGCGCAGAAGGTGTCGCACCCCTCCCATCTGGTCGAGAAGACCTACGTCGCCGAGGTCGACGGCCAGCTCTACCCACGACACGTGAAGTCGCTGATCGAGGGCGTCGAGCTGGACGACGGCCCTGTCGAGGTCCACCGTGCCCGGATCATCGAGGCGACCGCCGCCAAGTCGATCGTCGAGCTCACCATCCACGACGGCCGCAAGCACGTCGTACGCCGGTTGCTGGCCGAGCTCGGCCACCCGGTGCGCCAGCTCAGCCGGATCCAGGTCGGCCCCGTGAAGCTCGGCCGCCTGAGGGCGGGTCAGATGCGGGAGCTGACCAAGGACGAGCTCGGCCCTCTGCTGGACACCGCCGCGCTCTGACGGCCGCCGCGACTCGCTGGGGCCCATGTCGAGCATGGGGCGACTGCCGCTAGTGTCTGCCTCGTGGTGGTGCGTGCGATCAGGGGAGCGACCCAGCTCGAGACCGATGACGCCGACCACATGCACGAGCGGGTGGTCGAGCTGCTCACGGGTGTGCTCGAGGCCAACGGGCTGACCCAGGACGACGTCATCTCGATCCTCTTCACCGCCACGTCCGACCTCACCTCGGCCTTTCCCGCGGTCGCCGCGCGGTCGCTGGGGTTCTCCGACGTCCCGTTGATCTGCGCGCGAGAGCTCGACATCGCCGGGAGCCTGCCTCGCGCCGTACGTCTCCTGGCGCACGTCGAGTCCCCGCTCGCCAAGAGCGACATCACCCACGTCTACCTCCACGGCGCGGTGACGCTGCGCCCCGACCTGACCTCGGCCCAGTGACGGCTGCCCCCGTCCTGGCAGGGCCGGTCGAGATCATCGGGACCGGGCTGCTGGGCACCTCGGTCGCCCTGGCGTGCCGTCGCGCCGGTCTGGAGGTGCTGCTGAGCGACCTCGACGCCGACCACGTCCGCACCGCGACCGGGCTCGGCGCCGGCCGTCCGCGCCGGCCGGAGGACCGCCCTCAGCTGGTCGTCGTCGCCGTGCCGCCGGACCATCTCGGCGAGGTCATCGCGTCCGCTCTGAGCGCCGGCGACGGTGTCGTCACCGACGTCGGCAGCATCAAGGAGATCCCGGCGCTCGCCGTCGCGGGCCTCCCCGGCGCCGAGCGGTACGCCGGCTCCCACCCGATGGCGGGCAACGAGCGGTCCGGCCCGCTGGCCGCGAGCGCCACGCTCTTCGACGGGCGCCCGTGGGCCATCACGCCGCATGCCGCGTCGTCGCCCGACGCGGTCGAGCTCGTCCGCGCCCTCGCCGAGGTCTGCGGGGGCGTCGTCGCGGAGATGACGCCGGCGGAGCACGACCGCGCCGTCGCGCGGATCAGCCACGTCCCGCACCTGATGGCGGCGCTGACCGCGGGCCGGCTGGCCGGCGCGCCGGCCGAGCACCTCGCGCTGTCGGGGCAGGGCGTGCGCGACGTCACCCGCGTCGCCGGTGGCGATCCGGATCTCTACAGCCAGATCGTCGGCGGCAACGCGACCGCCGTCGCCGAGCTGCTGGGCGAGCTGCGCGCCGAGATCGACACGCTCCTCGCCGCGCTCACCGAGGGGGACCGGACGTCCATCGAGGCCATCCTGCGCCGCGGCAACGCCGGCACCACCGCCATCCCCGCCAAGCACGGCGGACCGATCCGGCCGATGGCGTCGGTCTTCGTCGCCGTCCCGGACGCGCCCGGCGGCCTCGCCCGGCTCTTCGCCGACGCCGGCGAGATCGGGGTCAACATCGAGGACGTCCGGATCGACCACGACCCCGGCCGCCAGGTCGGCATCGTCGAGGTCGTCGTGGACGCCGCGGCGGCCGACGGCCTCGTCGCCGCGCTCGGATCACGAGGATGGGCGTCCCACTCCTAGCCGAATGGGGCCTCCCCGCCCGCCGAGTGGGGCCTTGCGTCCGGCTGAGTGGGGCCTCGGCGCACCCCGGCCACTCCAAGCCTCCACTCGATCCCAGGGGAGCCTCCACTCGATCCCAGGGGAGCCCCCACTCGGCGCGAGGGGAGCCCCTATTCGGCGGGCGGGGAGGCCCCACTCGACGGGAGGGGAGGCCCCATTCGGCTAGGGTGGTGGTCCGTGAGCACGTCCCGGAATCCCCTGGTCATCGCCGTCGACGGCACCTCCGGATCCGGCAAGTCGAGCACCTCGCGGGGCGTCGCCGAGAGGCTCGGACTGCGCTACCTCGACACCGGTGCGCAGTTCCGCGCGATGACGTGGTGGATGCTGACCAACGGCGTCGACGTGCACGACGCGGACGCCGTCACCGCGGTCGCGTCCCGGCCCTACCTCGTCTCCGGCACCGACCCGTCGGGCCCGACCATCACGCTCGACGGCCTGGACGTGGCGAGTGAGATCCGCTCCGACGCGGTGAACGCGGCGGTGTCCCCGGTCAGCGCCGTGCCCGCCGTACGCGCCCGGCTGCTGGAGCTGCAGCGCGACATCATCGCCGAGGCGCTGGCCACCGGCGGGATCGTCGTCGAGGGCCGTGACATCGGATCGGTGGTGTGGCCGCAGGCGGAGCTCAAGGTCTACGTGTCGGCCGATCCGGGCGCGCGCGCCCTGCGCCGCGCGGCGGAGGCCGGGGGCGACGTGGCGGCGAC
>NZ_JASGDD010000127.1:0-4450 GCF_047607365.1 Nocardioides sp.
GGGCCGGCGGCGAGCCTGGCGACGCGGGCCTCGGCCCGCTCGGCGAGCTCGGCGGCGGGGACGACCTCGGCGACCAGGCCCCAGTCGAGGGCGGTCGCGGCGTCGATCCGCAGGTTCTCGAGGTACATCCGCTTCGCACGCGCGGCGCCGATCAGTCGCGGGAGGTACCACGTGCCGCCGCCGTCGCCCGGGAGCCCGATGCCGGTGAAGACCGTCGAGAACGTGGCGTCGTCGGCGGCGATCACGATGTCGGCGACGTAGACGTAGAGCAGCCCGCCGCCGACGGCCAAGCCGTTGACGGCGGTGACGATCGGCGCCTCGATCTCGCTGAAGATCCGCATCGCCTCGTGGAACGGCGTCGTCATCCGGGCGAAGACGGCGCCGTAGGACTCCTCGGGCCACTGCCGGAAGTAGTCGATGTCGCCGCCCGCGGTCAGCCACTCCCCCTCGCCCGTGATGAGCACGGCACGGACGCTCGGGTCGTGCTGGAGCGCGCGGGCGATGGTGAGGGTCTCCTCGGCGACCCGGAGATCGATCGCGTTGCGCTGCTCGGGCCGACGCAGCGTCACCCGGGCGACGCCGTCGCGGACCTCGTAGCCGAAGGTCTCCAGGTCGCCGACCCCCGGCCCCGCGTACGCCGGGAAGGCGACCGCCCCGCCGGAGACCGCGTCGGCCCAGGCCGCCGTGTCGGTGAGCTGCTCGAGCGCGGCGATCCGCCCCTCGCTGACCGTGACGAGGTGGATGAAGGCGGCCTCGACGGCGCGGCCGGTGGCTCGTGCCGTGCCGCGGTAGGTCCCGGTCACCTGCAGGCGGCCGTCGGCGAGCTCGGCGAAGGCCTCCGCCTCGGCCCGGGCGGCGAAGGAGCGGCCCAGGCGCCACCAGAAGCCGTCGATCATCTCCTCGGCACCCTCGTAGCGCCCGCCGAGGCCGAGCGGCAGTCCCGCCGTCGTACGGCCGACGAAGTCGGGGGTCAGGAGCTCGAGCACGCCCGGCCGGTCTCCGGCGGCGAGTGCGTCGTAGAGCGCCTTCGCGAGAGCCTCGGGAGTACGTGCGTCCGTCACGAGTTTGAATCTAATTTAGAATTTATTCTGTGGCAACAGGTTCGGCCTGAAAGGCCGTGCCGGAGGCGAGGAGCGCCTCCACGTCGAGCCCGAGCCCGCGCAGCACCTCGGTCGTGTGCGCCCCCACCGGCGCCGGCGAGGCGACCGAGGCGAGCGGGTGCCCCGAGAACCGCGGCGCCGGGGCCGGCACGATCTCGCCGTCGACCTCGCGGAGCGTCCCTCGTGCGGCGAGGTGGGGATGCCGTGGCGCCTCGCGCAGGCTCACGACCGGCGAGACACAGGCGTCGGACCCGGCGAAGACGTCGGTCCACTCCTCCAGCGTGCGCCGGGCGAAGGCGTCGGCGAGGATCGCTCGGACCTCGGGCCAGCGGGCGGGGTCCTGGCGGGGCAACGGCTCCGCGATCTCGAGCAGCCGGAGCATCTCGGTCCAGAACGCGGGCTCGATCGGCCCCACGGCGAGATGCCTGCCGTCCGAGGTGGCGTAGACGTCGTAGAAGGGAGCACCACCGTCGATCAGGTTGACGCCGCGCTCATCGCGCCAGATGCCGGCGTTGAGGAAGCTCCACGTGCCGGACATGAGGTGGCTGACGCCGTCGACGATCGCGGCGTCGATCACCTGGCCGCGGCCGGTGCGCCCGGCCTCCCAGAGGGCGGCGAGCACGCCCATCACGAGATAGGACGAGCCGCCCGCATAGTCGCCGACGAGGTTGAGCGGGATCGCCGGCGGCCCGCCCGCCTCGCCGAGCGCGTGCAGCGCGCCGGTGATCGCGACGTAGTTGACGTCGTGCCCGGCCGCCGACGCCCAGGGGCCGGTCTGCCCCCAGCCGGTCATCCGGCCGAAGACCAGCCGAGGGTTGCGGGCGTGGCACACCTCGGGGCCGAAGCCGAGGCGCTCGGCCACGCCGGGTCGGTAGCCCTCGATGAGGATGTCCGCCCGCCCGACCAGGGTGAGGAGCGTCTCGATCGCCTCCGGCCTCTTGAGGTCGAGGGCGACCATCCGCTTCCCGCGGTTGGAGAGGTCCTTCTCCACGGGCAGCGGGAGGGGGAGGCTGGCGCCGGGACGGTCGACCCTAATCACCGTCGCTCCCATGTCGGCGAGGATCATGCCGGCGAACGGCCCCGGACCGATGCCGCCGACCTCGATCACGGTGACCCCGTCGAGCGGTCCGCTCACCCGCGGATCCCGAGCTCGTTGCCGACGACGGAGACGAACGACACGCAGCCGCCCGGGCGGCCGCCGAGGTTGTGGGTGAGCGCCGTGTGCGGGTCGGAGAGCTGCCGCGCACCGGCCTCTCCGCGCAGCTGCAGCCAGGCCTCGTAGAGCATCCGCAGTCCGCTGGCACCGACCGGGTGGCCGAAGGACTTCAGCCCGCCGTCGATGTTGACCGGCAGCCGTCCGCTCGCGTCGAACTCCCCGGCCAGCACGTCCTTCCAGGCCTGGCCGCGGTCGGTGAAGCCGAGGTCCTCCATCAGCACGATCTCGGTCGGCGTGAAGCAGTCGTGCACCTCCGCGAGGGAGATGTCGCGGCGCGGGTCGGCGATGCCCGCCTGCGCGTAGGCGTCGGCCGCCGAGTGCACGACCTCGGGGAAGGAGGTGAAGTCGAAGGCCGGGTCGACGCCCCCACGCATCGGCCCGGCCGCGAGCGACAGCGCCTTCACGTAGATCGGGCGGTCGGTGTAGTCCAGGGCGTCCTCAGCCCGCACGATCATCGCGGCGGCGGCTCCGTCGGAGACGCCCGAGCAGTCGAAGACACCGAGCCGGCCGGCCACCTTGGGCGCGGCCTCGATCTTCTCCCGCGACACCTCGGCACGGAACTGCGCCTTGGGGTTGAGCGCCCCGTTGCGGTGGTTCTTCCAGGCGATGTGGGTCATCGCCTCCCGCATCTGGTCCGGGTGCACGCCGTACCGCGTGCAGTAGGCGGGATCCAGCAGCGAGAAGGCGGCCGGAGCGGTCAGGGAGAGCTCGGGCGCCGTGCCGTCGTCCGGCGGATCGGTGCGCAGGAGGCCGGAGAAGCCGGAGTCCTTGAGCTTCTCGACACCCACCGCCATCACCCGGTCGTAGGCGCCGGAGGCGACCGCGTAGCAGGCGTTGCGGAAGGCCTCCGAGCCCGTGGCGCAGTAGTTCTCGACCCGCGTCACGGGCCGGTAGTCGATGCCGAGCGGGCGACTCAGCGTCAGGCCCGACTGCCCCGAGCCCAGGGTGCCGAGCCAGAAGGCGTCGACGTCGTCGCGGTCGACCCCCGCCGAGCCGAGGGCCTCGCCCACCGCGTCGATCAGCAGATCGTCGGTGGAGCGGTCCCACAGCTCGCCGAACTGCGTGCATCCCATGCCGACGATGGCGACCTTGTCGGCGATTCCACGGCTGCTCATCCCTGCTCCTCGCTCACGCGTGCCTTCCAGAAGTAGTTGTGCACCCCGCCCGCGGTGAAGAGCCGGCGGAAGACGAGCCGGACGCGGGTGCCCACGTCGATCTGGCTCGGGTCGGCGTCGGCGACCTCGAAGGTCGAGCGGCCGGCGCCCATCTCGGCGCCGAAGTCGACGACGACGTCCACCACGGGCGGAGCCGGCGAATACGCCAGTCGGTCCACGGTGTACGTCGCGACCGTCCCCGTCAGCGCGGTCGCCGTCAGCGGCTCCATCCGGTCCACCGCGCCGCACTCGCGGCAGACCCGCGCGGGCGGGAGGTGGACGAAGCCACAGGCGGCGCACCGCGCGCCGACGAGCCCGAACTTCCACCCGGCTCCGCGGGCCGAGGGCGGGCCGGCGGGCCGGGCGGGCTCGGGGCGGCGGGGCGGCTCCATGTCGAGGATGCCGCGCCAGGAGAGGTAGGTCGTGTAGGGGACCGGACGGCCCGCCGCCACGGCCGTCGCGACGGGGATCGTCTGCCGGTGGTCGAGCAGTGCCTCGGTCGTCCGCAGCACCAGGGCGTCGCAGCCGTCGGCTGCCGAGATCAGCAGGATCGTCTCCCCCGCCGCGGCCTCGTCGAGGACGGCGCTCAGCGCGACCAGCGGATCGGCGACTCCGAGGAACCCGACCGGGGTCCCCGACGTGGACACCCGGCCCTTGGCGAGGGCGCTCAGCCGCTTGCCGACGGCCGTGTTCGGCGAGGTGACGACCACGCGGTCGGCCTCGACCAGGCCGGCGGAGTCGAGGGCGCGCTCGGCGGTGGACCGGATCAGCGCGGCGTAGCGCTCGAAGCCGAAGCGCTCCTCCCACTGCTCGCCGGACGCCTTGAGCGGATCGCGCCATCGGTCGAGGAACTCGTCGCTGGCCCCGATGAGGGTCAGCACCTCGGCCAGGACCGGGCGCTCAGCGGTGGCCTCCCCGAAGAGCAGCGCTGCGGCGGCGTCGGCGCCGCCGCGCTCGTCGGCGGAGCCCGGGCGCCCGAC
>NZ_JASGDD010000128.1:0-10464 GCF_047607365.1 Nocardioides sp.
CGAGCGGGAGGGGCGCCGGCCGGCGTACGGCCGGCGAGGGCGGCCGCGGGGACGCGGATCCGGGCGACGACGCCGCTCGGGACGTTGGCGCGGAGACCGACCGCGAGTCCCTGGCGCTGCGCGAGGCGCGCGGCGACGGTCAGGCCCATCATCCGCGCCACGTCGGGGTCGATGGCGGTGCCGCCGCGCAGCGTGCGGTTGGCGGCGTCCAGCTCGTCCGCGGTCATGCCGATGCCGTGGTCGGCGACCTCGATGACGAGGTCGGCGGCGTCGGTGTGGCTGTGCACCTCGACGGTGGTGTCAGGCGAGGAGAAGCTGGTCGCGTTCTCGATCAGCTCGGCGAGAAGGTGCACGAGGTCGCCGGCCACCTGCCCCTGGACCATCGTCCCGGAGTCGTCGAGGTCGCCGAGCTCGACCCGGGCGTAGTGCTCGACCTCGCCGACCGCGGCCCGGACCACGTCGAGCACCCGGAGGTCGCCACGCTGGCGGCGGCTCGCGTCACCGCCGGCGATGACCATGAGGTTCTCGCCGTTGCGGCGCATGCGGGTGGCGAGATGGTCGAGGCGGAAGAGGCTCTCGAGGCCGTCGGGATCCTGCTCGCCGGCCTCGAGCTCGTCGATCAGCCGCAGCTGGCGGTCGAGGAGGCCCTGGTTGCGACGGGAGAGGTTGACGAGCATCGCGTTGACGGTCGCGCGCATCCGGGCCTGCTCCGCGGCGAGCCGGACCGCCTCGGCGTGGACCGCGTCGAACGCTCCCGCCACCTCGGTGATCTCGTCGGAGCGGCCGCCGACGTCGATGGCGCGCACGCCGGTGTCGACGTGGCCGTCGGCATTCGCGTCGAGGGCTCGCACCCGCTGGGGCAGCTCGCGGTGCGCGATGGCCAGCGCGGCGTCGCGCAGGTCCCGCAGCGGGCCGATGATCGACCGGGCCACCAGCAGGGCCTCGATCAGCGCGACGAGCAGGGCTAGCGCAATCAGACCGGTGGAGGTGAGCGCGTCCGTGCGTGCGGCGCGCCACTCGTCGTGGACATGGGCCTCGAGCTCGTCGGCGGCGCTGACGACGATGCCGGCCATCGTCGTGAAGAAGGCGGCCTGTGCCTCGGCGACCTCGTCGGCGTCCAGGCCGAGGGCGGAGGCGTCGCCGGTCGCGAGGAGCCGGGCGATCGCGTTCTGCAGCGGGTTGCCGGCCGCGGTCTCGCCGGTCTGCGTCTCGACGCCGGTCGCCTGCTCGACCTTGAGCCGGATCCCCGGAGTGGTCTGCCGGGCGAACGCGAGGCTCGCGACGTTCCACCGGGACGTGGCGTCCGCGAGGGCCGTCAGCGCGGGGGCGTCGACCGCGCCGTCGGCCAGCGCGGCGGCGAGGACCTCTCCCTGGTCGCCGAGCGCCTCGGCGGCGGGCCGGATCTGCGCGAGCGCCGCCGCCTCCTGGTAGAGCTCGGGGTCGTCGAGGCCGGGAAGCCGCTGCGCCAGGCCGAGCAGGGCGTTGAGGGTGGTGGTGTAGGCGCTGCGCGCGCTTCCGCGCGAGGACGCCCGGCCCAGCCGGTCGCGGGTGGTGTCGAGGTCGCCGAGAGCGTGGTCGATGGCGGCGAGGTCGCTCCGGAGCGCGGGGCTCCGGTCGGTGTCGATGGTCCGGGTGTCCTCGTGCCACCGGTCCACCTGGTCGTCGGTGGCCATCCGGATCCTGCCCAGGGTGGTCGCATCGGCGGTCCGGGACCCGGCGTCGCGCTCGACCTGGAGCTGGAGGGCCAGCTGGAACGCGTCGGGCAGCGCTCGCGCCAGCGAGTCGCTGCGGGCCAGCTCGTTGCTGCGGTGGGTGAGCTCGACGGTCCGGGTCGCGCCGAGGACCACGGCGGCGACGGTCGGGATCAGCAGGACGCCGATCAGGCGGGGCCGGATGCTCCGCGGTCGCTGCCTGCGTTCCGTGGGCGGCTTCGTCGTCACGCTGCCCGCGCCTCCCCTCTGCTCCGACCGGTCGCCGACGGTCCCGGATGAGCGCATCGCACCAGACCGGGGACTGGTCTGGACAGGGGCGGCCCGGGAAAAGGGGACAAAGGTCCCGCGAATGTGGCTCAGGTGTGTGCCCCGGCCGGGACCCGCGTCAGCGGAACACGACGGTCTTGTGGCCGTTGAGCAGGATCCGGGTCTGGGCGTGCCACTTCACCGCCCGCGACAGCACCTGGGCCTCGACGTCCTTGCCGGCGGCGACGATGTCGGTGGCCGAGGCGCGGTGGTCGACACGGAGGATGTCCTGCTCGATGATCGGGCCCTCGTCGAGGTCGGCGGTGACGTAGTGCGCCGTCGCTCCGACCAGCTTCACGCCGCGGGCCCAGGCCTGGTGGTAGGGCTTGGCGCCCTTGAAGCTCGGCAGGAAGGAGTGGTGGATGTTGATCGCGCGCCCGGCCAGTCGCGTGCACAGGTCGTCGGAGAGGACCTGCATGTAGCGGGCGAGCACCACCAGGTCGACGTGGAGGTCGTCGACCAGCCGCAGCAGGGCCGCCTCGGCCTCGGGCTTGGTCTCGGGGGTGACCGGGATGTGGTGGAACGGCAACGCGTAGTGGTCGGCCAGCGGCCTGAGGTCGAGGTGGTTCGAGACGATCGCCGAGATCTCGATCTGCAGCGCGCCGGTGCTCCACCGGAACAGCAGGTCGTTGAGGCAGTGCCCCTCCTTGCTGACCATGAGGATGGTGCGGTACGGCGCCTTCGCGTCCCACAGCTCCCAGTGCATCGCGTGGCGCTCGGCCACCTCGGCGAACCCCGCGCGCAGCTCCTCGATGGCGATGCCGGCGTCGAGGACCTCGAAGTGGACGCGCTGGAAGAAGCGGCCGCTCTCGGGGTCGTCGAACTGCTCGCTCTCGAGGATGTTGCCGGACTTCGAGACGAGGTAGCCCGCCACCGCGTGGATCAGACCCGGGCCGTCGGGGCAGTCGATGGTCAGGACGAACTCGGGTCGGGTCACGGGCGTCATGCTACGGAGTCCGGCGCCCGGGCCCACGATCCGCGACGGACCTCCACCGGCCCCCACCGGTAGGGTCGCCGGCATGATCGAAGTGGGACCGCTGTCCGGGATCCCTCGCGGTGAGGGCATCCGCATCGTCCCCGACGCCGACGTGCCCATCGCCGTGTTCCACACCGACGACGGCGAGGTGCTCGCCGTCGACGACACCTGCACCCACCAGGAGGCCTCCCTGGTCGAGGGCTGGCTCGAGGACTGCCTCATCGAGTGCCCCCTGCACTCGGCGACCTTCGACCTGCGCACGGGCGCGGCGACCCTCCCCGCGAGCCGGCCCGTCCGCACCCATGCCGTGGAGGTCCGCGACGGGATCGTCTTCGTCGCGCTCAGCGAGGAGGAGCCGAACCTCCCGCCAGGGCTCTGACCCGGCTCAGACCTGGCTGATCTTCTCGATCAGCGCGGTGGTGGAGATCGCCGGCGTGCGGGGGAGGTAGACGACGTCGCAGATGTCCCCGAACTCGTCGAAGCGGCCCGCCCAGTCGTCGCCCATGACGAGCACGTCGGCGGAGAACTTCTCGATGTAGCTGCGCTTGAGCTCGAGGCTCTCCTCGACGAAGACCTCGTCCACGCCCTTGATCGCGCTCACGATCGCCAGCCGCTCGGCCTCGCTGAAGACCGGCGCGCGGCCCTTCTTCCGCAGGTTGAGCGCATCGGCGGACACTCCCACCACCAGACGGTCGCCGTGGGAGGCGGCTCGCTCGAGGATCCGCAGGTGACCGACGTGGAAGACGTCGAACGTCCCGAAGGTGATGACAGTGCGCGACACGGCGGTCATCCTCCCATGTGTGGTGTGACCCGGCAGAATCAAGCCATGGCGTCAGGGGCTCGGTCAGCGAGGCGGTCTCCCGGGCAGTCGCAGGAGGCCGGTCCCGCCGTCGACACAGCCGGCGACGCCGTACGCCGGAGGGCGCTGCGCCGGATGCGGACCCTCGCCACGGGCCTCCTCGGCGCGGCCGCGGTGGTCTACCTGCTGACCCTCGACCGGGGCGGCGTGTGGGGGTTCGTCAACGCGGGCGCCGAGGCGTCGATGGTCGGCGCGATCGCCGACTGGTTCGCGGTGACGGCGCTGTTCCGGCACCCGCTGGGGCTGCCGATCCCGCACACGGCGCTGATCCCGCGGCGCAAGGACGACCTGGGCCGCGGGCTCGAGGAGTTCGTGGGGGAGAACTTCCTGCACGAGTCGATCATCCGCGAGCGGATCTCCGACGCGGCCCCGTCGCTGCGGGTCGCGACCTGGCTGAGCGATCCGGTCAACGCCCGCAAGGTGGTCGACGAGGTGTCGGTCGTGGCCGCGACCGGGCTGCGACGGGTCCGCGACGACCACGTCCAGGCGCTCCTGAGCGAGGCGATCTTCCCGCGACTGCGCGAGGAGCCGCTCGCGCCGATCCTGGGCGACCTGATCGCCGACGCGGTCGAGGACGACCTGCAGCGCGGACTGGTCGACCTCGCGCTGGTCGAGCTGCACGAGTGGCTGATGGAGAACCCCGAGACGGTCACCGACGTGCTCGAGGAGCGGGCGCCCTGGTGGACGCCCCCGGCGCTCAACCACGGCGTCGCCAACCGGATCCACGTCGAGATGATCAAGTGGGTCGGCGACATCCGGGACGACCCGCAGCACCGCGCGCGGCACGCGTTCGACTCGTGGCTCGCCCAGCTCTCGACGAGCCTGCGCGAGGATCCGCAGACCCAGGAGCGGGCCGAGCGGCTCAAGGAGCGGATGCTCGACCACCCGCAGGTGCTCGAGTCGGCGATCTCGGTCTGGAACGCGCTGCGCCGCGTTCTGACCGGGTCGCTCCAGGACCCCGCGGGCGCCATCCGCGAGCGGATGCACACCGAGCTGCTCGGCTTCGCCCGCATGCTGCTCTCCGACGCCGAGCTGCGGATGAGGATCGACCGGCTGGCGAGCGACGCGGCGGTCTTCATCGTCGATCGCTACGGCTCGGAGGCCACGGCGATCATCACCCACACCATCGAGCGCTGGGACGGTCGTGAGGCGTCGGAGCGGATCGAGCTGCACGTCGGCCGCGACCTCCAGTTCATCCGGATCAACGGCACCATCGTCGGCGGGCTGGTCGGCGTGCTGATCCACACCGTGACGGTGCTCGTCACCTGACAGCCGCTCCCGCGAGCGCCGTGGGAGGATGCGGGCATGGCTCTCTTCGGTCGCCGCAAGACCCGCACGGGCCCCGACACGCACGAGATGGCCGAGCCGGTGCCGATCCAGGGCGACGTGATCCGCCTGGGACAGTTCCTCAAGCTCGCCAACCTGGTCGACTCCGGCTCGGTGGCCAAGGAGGTCATCGCCGGCGGCGAGGTGCTGGTCAACGGGCTGGTCGAGACCCGGCGGGGACGCCAGCTCAGCATCGGCGACGTCGTCCAGCTCGGCGGTCAGTTCGCCTCCCCGGTCGACGCCACGGACTACGACGACGACCTCCCCTGGTAGCCGAATGGGGCCTCGCCTCCGCCGAGAAGGGGCTTACGACACGCTGACCAGGAGGATCCTGTCGTCCTTGGCGCCGGGAGTGGTGCGGCCGTCGCGGTTGCTGGTGGTGACGAGCAGGGTGTCGTCGTCGAGGGCGAGCACGCTGCGCAGCCGGCCGTACGTGCCGGTGAGGAACGCCTTCGGTGTCCCGGCCTTCGCGCCGCTCAGCGGGATGCGCCATAGCCGCTCGCCCTTGAGCGCGGCCATCCAGACGGCCCCGCCGGCGATCGCGATGCCGCTCGGGGAGTCCTCGTCGGTTCCCCATTGCCGTGCCGGGCTGGTGTAGTCGGGGTTGTCGGTCCTGCCCTGGGTCGCCGGCCAGCCGTAGTTCGCCCCCGCCTGGATCAGGTTGAGCTCGTCGGCGGTCTTGTCCCCGAACTCGCTCGCCCAGAGCCGACCGTCCGCGTCGAAGGCCAGCCCCTGCACGTTGCGGTGGCCGTAGCTCCACACCAGTGAGTCGAACGGGTTGCCGTCGGCCGGCTGCCCGTCGGGCGTCATGCGCAGGATCTTGCCGCCCAGGGAGTCCTTGTCCTGCGACAGGGACGTGTCCCCGGACTCGCCGGTGCCGGCGTACAGCATGCCGTCCGGCCCGAACGCGAGCCGCCCGCCGTTGTGGTGCACGCCGTGCGGGATGCCCTTCACGATGACGTGCCAGGTGCTGCCGTCCGTGCTCCACGCGATCCGGTTGTCGCTCGCCGTCGAGTAGTAGGCGAAGAGCTTGCCGTCCGTCGCGTACGACGGCGAGGCGGCCAGTCCGAGCAGTCCCGCCTCGCCGCCCTGGTCGACGTTGGAGACACTGGCGGCGACCTTCCCGAAGTCGGTCAGCCTCCCCGTGGCCGGGTCGAGGCGCCGGATCAGGCCGTCGTCCCGCGTGGCCACCAGCACCGTGCCGTCGGGGAGGAGGGTGAGCCCCCACGGCACGTCCAGTCCCGTCGCCAGTGTCGTCACGACCGTCGCCGACGGCTTCGCGTCGGCGCTCGCGCCGCTCGTCGCCGTCGCGGTCGCCGTCGTGGGCGTCGCGGCGGTGGTCGTCGGCGTGGGCGTCACCGTGACCGTGCGCGCGGCGGTGCCGTCCCCAGTGCCGCATCCCGCGACGACGCCGGTGACGAGCAGGGTCAGCGCCGCGCCGGCCGCCATCGATCCACGCATGCCCCCAGCATGCCCCGCCGCCCGGCACCGCGCACCCGGCACCCCCGGTCACTCTCGTCGGCCCGCCCGCTCCACGCGGCAACTGCTGGTCAACGGGCGGCCCCGTCGCCCCGCGACCCTCATTCGCCAGCAGTTGTGCCGTGGCGTCGCGTACCCGCTCCTCAGAGCAGGGGCGAGAACGCCTCGGTGCCGAGGGCGAGCTCGAGGCCGGAGATGCCGGAGTGGGCCTGGGCGAAGGCGAGCTCCTTGGCCAGGTCGCCGATGTTGTTCGACGCGGGCAGCGGGGCGAGGCCGAGCGTCGACAGGGTGCCGATCGCGGTGCCGTCGGCGCTGAGGAAGCCGGAGCCGGAGTCGCCGGGGACACCCGGAGTCACGGTGTAGAGCGGGTGCGTCCAACCGCCGTCGGCGGAGTCGTCGCCGAGGCTGATGCCGGTGTGCGGCGACAGCGCGGCGATGCCGGCGCGGAGCGAGGAGTTCCCGTAGGTGTAGACCCGGTCGCCGGTCGCGGTGCCGTTCGTGTCGATGCCGGTCGGGCCGCCCCAGAACGGCACCGAGGGGTTCACCTTGCCGACGTCGGCGGCGGCGACCTTCACCAGCGCGAGGTCGTTGTAGGCGCAGGTGTTGGCGTCGGTCGTGCCGAGGGTCTTCTCCGTGAGCCAGGAGGAGTACGCCAGGGTGCCGTGCCCCAGGACCGTGCCCTCGCTCAGCAGGCTGCCGCCCTCGTTGAACGTCACCTCGGTGCCCAGCGGCAGCGAGTCCGTGGCACAGCCGTCCGTGTCGGTCGAGGAGCCGGTGCCGGCGCAGTGGGCGGCGTAGCCGACGTAGACCCCGCCGGCGGCGTTGGTGAAGACGAAGTTGGCGGTGCACTGTGCACCCGCGGTGTACATCTGCACGCCGGGGGTGATGGTCGCCGTGTCGGCCGGCGCCCACGTGACCGCCTGAGCGGAGGGAGGGATCAGCACGAGTCCGGCCGCGGCCGCGACGAGGGCGCTGAGGACGACGAGACTGCGTCGGACGAGGGACGTGCGCATGCTGACCTGCCTTGGGTGAGTCGCCGAGTCGATTCACGGGGTTCAACGACGCGACCGTCCTGGGGTTACCCATGGCCCGAGGGGGCTACCCGGTGGTGGCTCCGGGGCGCAGCAGGGCACGCACCACGAGACCGCCGACCAGTGCCCAGAACGCGGCGCCGACCCCGGCGATCGTCGTGCCGGACGCGGCGATGACGAAGGTGACCGTGGCCGCCGTCCGCTCGCCCGGGTCGGAGAGCGCGGTCGCCACCGAGCCGCCGAGGGTGCCCAGCAGGGCGAGGCCCGCGACGGTGCTGATCACGGCGACCGGTGCGCCCGCGATCAGGCCGGTCAGCGCCGTGGTGAGCAGGCCGAGCACGATCGCGGTGCCGCCGTAGGCGGCGGAGGCGCGCCAGCGCTCGGCCGGGTCGGGATGCGCCTCGGCCGAGGCGGGCACCGCGGCGCTGATCGCGGCCAGGTTGACGGCGTGGCCGCCCAGGGGAGCGCACGCGAGGGTCCCCAGGCCGGTCACCGTCATCGACTCGCGCCACGGCGTGCGGAAGCCGAAGGAGGCGACGATCGCGGCGCCGGGGACGTTCTGTCCGGCCATGGTGACGACGTACAGGGGGAGGGCGAGGCCGACCACGGCCGCCCAGCCGAGGTGCGGGGTCGTCCACTCCGGGTGGGGCAGCCACGGTCCGTCCACGCCTCCGTCGCGTGCGGCGAGCACGGCGAGCACGGCGAGGGTGGTCATGAAGGCCCCGGGGATCGCCCAGCGGGGGAAGGGCCGCAGCAGCACCAGCCAGGTGAGCAGGATCGGGGCCACCTCCCACGGATGCGTGGCCATCGCCCGTACGGGGGCCAGGCACAGCTCCAGCACCACGCCGCCGAGAGTGGCCTGCGCGATCGGCGCGGGGATCCGTGCGATCAGGTCGCCGAGCAGCGGCCAGAGGCCGGTCAGCAGGATCAGTCCGCCGGTGACCGCGAACGCGCCGACCGCGGCGGGCCATCCGCCGTCGACCGCGCCCGTGCTGACGAGGACGGCGGCACCCGGGGTCGACCACGCCGCCGTGAGGGGCATCCGCGTCCGCCAGGTGAGCCACCACGTGACCAGCCCGGTCGCCACGGCCACGGCGACGAGGCCGGACGTCGCCTGGGCCGGGCTGGCCCCGACGGCACGGAGGCCGGCGATGACGACCGCGAACGAGCTGGTGTAGCCGACGAACGCGATCGTGATCCCGGCCTGCAGCGGCTGCCCCCAGACGCCGCGGCGCCGGGGCTGGTCGCTCAGCTCACGCCCAGCAGGTCGACGACGAAGATCAGCGTCTCGTTGGGCTTGATCACGCCGAGGTCGCGGTTGCCGTAGCCGAGGTGCGGCGGGATGACGAGCTGGCGCCGGCCGCCGACCTTCATGCCCTGCACGCCCTGGTCCCAGCCGGAGATGACCTGCCCACCGCCGAGACGGAACTGGAAGGCCGACCCGCGGTTGTAGGAGGCGTCGAACTCCTCACCGGTCGACTGGGCGACGCCGACGTAGTGCACGGAGACCGCCTTGCCGGCGACGGCCTCCTCGCCGTCGCCCTCGATCAGGTCGGTGATGACCAGCTCGTCGTAGGTCTGGTCGGGGTCGATGAAGTCGATCTCGGGCTTCTCACTCATGGAAGCCACCCTACTGAGCCCTACGGTGTGGAGCCGTAGGAGTAGACCTCCGGGCACGGGTCCTTGCCGTCGGAGTCGCGGGGCAGGTCGGGGTCCGCGCGAGCGCGTCCGAGGTTCCACTCCAGCCAGTCGTCGCGCGAGTCCTCCCGGCCGACGAGGGCGCAGGCGGCGCGGTGGTCCGCGAGCACGGGCACGGCGTCGTCGGAGAGTCCCTGGAGATAGCCCCAGTCGATCTTGCCGGTCTCGGCGTACCGCTCGAGGTTGTGTCTCGCGATCCACGCGTCGGGGTTGGCGGCCGCGAGGACGAGCAGCGCGACCGCGCCGCTCAGCACGCCGAAGCGGGCGAGCCAGGCGCCTCGGAGCAGGACGCCCGCGGCGGCGACGGCGAGCACGACGATGCCGAGCCAGCCCTCGAAGACGTCGACCAGCAGCCGCAGCCGGGTGAAGCCGTAGGCGTCCTGGTAGACGCTCATGCGGTAGAGCGCCGAGGCGACCACGACCAGCGTCTCGGCGCAGAGCAGGCCCAGCGAGCCGCGAAGCCAGGCCCGGTCGGCGGGCGTCTCGCGCGGCGCCTTCCGGGCGGCGGCCCAGATGACGAGCAGGGTGAGCGCGGTGGCGACGGTGAGCTGGCCGAAGCCCTGGTGGACGTACTCGGCATAGGTGAGCCCGGTGGTCCGGCGGAGGTAGCCGTGGCCGCCGAACACCACCGTCGCCTGCGCGGCGAGGAAGGCGGCGAAGACCGTGTCGACCACGGCCACCGGCACCAGCCACTCGTAGCGGCGGCGCACGGGGCGGCCGAGGCCGCCGTCGCGGTCGATCCGGGGCGGGTTGAGCGCGAGGTACGCCGCCGCGAGCACCGTGCCGCCGACCGCGACCGTGAGGAAGGCGCGGAGCACGAAGGTGTCGATGGTGAGGTCGGGCACCAGTGCGCCGATCCACTCCGCCAGCAGTGCGTCGGCGGAGGCGAAGAGCAGGCCGAAGACGATCAGCCCGGCGGCCGACCACGCGAGCGTCCGCAGCACCGCCGCGCTCCGCCGCACCCCGCCCAGGCGGCTCAGGGTCCGACCGAGCCACGGCATCCCGCGCAGGCCGGCGAGCGGCCAGCAGACTCCGGCCAGGACGAAGCCGACGAGCGTCCGGCCGCCGGTCGCGCCG
>NZ_JASGDD010000129.1:0-28072 GCF_047607365.1 Nocardioides sp.
CCCGCCCGCGCGCTCCGGGCCGGCCGGCGGCTGCTGCGCCGACCGGACCCCAGCTGACCGCGCGGGTCAGCGGCGCCGGCGCCAGGGGAGCTTGGAGAGCGCGGTGTCCTTGAGCCGGTGGGCGGCGACGACGCCGGACTCGCCGGAGAGGATGTCGCGGCGCAGGCCGTTCTCGACGTCCACGAACCGCTGGTCGATGAACTTGGTGAGATAGAGCACGAGGCCGAGACCGTGCTCGCCGGCGTACTGCCGCAGGGCGGCGTCGCGGACCAGGGCGTCGTACTTCTCGTGGGCGCCCTCCGACCCGATGACGGAGTTGCCGTCGGCGCCGCCCGCTGCGGGCCGCTGGTGCCAGAAGGCCAGCGGCGGCCCGTCGAGCCAGGTGAGCGCCCAGCGCGACATCACGCGGAGGTTGAACTCCCAGTCGCCGACGACGGCGAGGCTCTCGTCGTAGAGCCCGACCTCGTCGTGCAGGGCCCGGCGGTAGAGGAAGCCGATCGGCACGAACCGGTTGAACAGCAGCGTCGAGCCGAGCAGCGGGTCGTGCAGGTGCTCCTGGAAGACCTCGCGCCCGGTCTCGACGAACGCGATCCCGCCGTCGGGCGCCTCGGCGCGCTCCTCCCACACGATCTCGACGCGGCTCACCACGCCCGGTGCCAGCGGGTGCGCGTCGAGGTAGGCGACCGAGGTCTCCAGGAAGGCCGGCGCCCAGCTGTCGTCGTCGTCGTGCAGGACGAGGTACGTCGTGTCGCCGGCCGTGACGCCCGCGTTGGCGCTCGACCAGCGGCCCAGGGACGTCGGATGGTCGATGATCGTCACGCGGGCCCGGTTGGCGGGGTCGAGCGTCTCGACCACCTCTCGCACGCCGGCCGGGTCGCCACCGTCGTTGACGATGAAGGCCTGCCAGTCGGCGTACGTCTGTCCGGTGATGCTCCGCAGCGCCCGCTGGAGGAAGTGGGGCCGGTCCTTGGTGCGGACCACGATGCCGACGGTTGCCATGGCGGTGATCCTATGGGTCGGGCGAGAAGGGCCGAGCGCGTACATCCGGCGCACAGGTTGAGGCCCTAGGCTCGGCGTCATGGGTGCAAGGGTGCTGCTCCATGTGGGTACGCCGAAGACGGCGACGACGTTCTTCCAGGACATCCTGTTTCGGCATCGGCTGGTGCTCGCGGAGCGGGGCGTCCACTATCCCGGCGCGACCGTGGACATGCAGTTCCGGGCGTCCCTCGACCTGATCCGGCGGGAGTGGGGCGGCCTCGAGGACGAGGTGGTCGGCGACTGGGACGCGCTCGCGGCCGAGGTCCGCTCGGAGTCCGGCACCCACATCGTCAGCTGCGAGATCCTCGCGGGCGCGACCCCGGAGCAGGCCCGGCGGGCGCTCTCCTCCTTCGGCGACGCCGAGATCCACCTGGTGCTCACCGTCCGCGACCTGTTCCGCCAGATCCCGGCCGAGTGGCAGGAGACGGTCAAGCACTTCGGCACCGAGACCTACGCCGACTTCCTCGCCGCGATCCGGACGCGCAGTGGGCGCAGCGCGGACCTCTTCTGGGGCGTGCAGGACCTGTCCGGGATCCTCGAGCGGTGGGCCGGCGACCTGCCGCCGGAGCGCGTCCACCTCGTGACGCTGCCGCCGCGCGGCACCGACCCGTCGGTGCTGTGGAAGCGCCTGGAGACGGCCTTCGGGCTGGACGGGTTCGGGCTGCCGAGCGCGAGCGACCGGGCGAACGAGTCGATGGGCGCCAACGCCACCTCGTTCGTGCGCGGCCTCAACGAGCAGACGCCGGCGTTCCTGTCCAAGCCGGAGTACCGCTGGCTGGTGATGGAGTTCCTCTCCCACCGGACGCTGGCCCAGCGGAAGGGGAAGCGCAGGATCAGCGTGCCGCCGGGCGACGTCCCGTGGGTCGCCGCGCTGTCGGCGGGGTGGGTCGACCAGCTGCGCGGAGCGGGGTACGACGTCGTGGGCGAGCTCGAGGAGCTCCTCGGCGAGGCACCCGTGGACTTCGTCGACCCCGACCGGCCCGACCCCGAGCGGGTCGCCTCGATCGCCACGAACGCCACCCTCGCCCTGCTCGAGGAGGCCGGACGGCTGATGCGGGAGCGCGACGCCCTGCGAGCCGAGGTGGAGCAGCTGCGCGAGGTGGCCGGCGTGCGCAACGCCGTGCGCGGGGTGTCGCGCCGGGTCTACCGCCGGGTGCGCGGCAGCAGCTCGCGACGCGCGTAGCGCCCGACCTGGTACGTCTCCCAGCCGTCGGAGCCGGCGCCGACGAAGCCGCCGATGACCGGCGTCTTCTTGCCGATGGTGGCGGCCAGGCGCTTGCCCGCGACGCGGCTGAGCATGTCCGAGGCGACCTCGGCGGTGATGATCGGGTCGAGGCTGGGGTCGTAGCCGGGCGCCGTTGCGACCGCCATGGGCGTCGAGGGGAGCTTCTTCTTCGCGACCTTGGCGTCGACCGCCGACTCGCCCAGCATGATCATGAGCATCGCGTTGCGCACCCGCGGGTCCTTCAGGTCGTAGCCGCGCAGGTGCGCGATCGCCGCGATCAGCCGGCACTGGATCACCGCGAGGCCGGTGACGTTGGCCGGCACGCTGACGACGGCGGTCACCAGGCCGCCGAGGTTGGTGGCGAAGCCCTCCGTGCCGGCGTACGCGACGTGACGGGCGATGAGGGAGCGGATCGCCTTCTCGACGGTGTGGTGCTTGGCGAGGGCGGCGTCGGCGGCCTTGGCGGCGCCCGGCAGCGGGCCGAGGCCCGCGATGGCGCGGGTCAGGGCCTGGTTGATGAACGCGCTCGTCGCGCCCGGCGCGAACTCGACGATCTTCGGTGCGAGGGAGGTGCCGACGGCTGAGACCGTCTTCTTGGTCGCGCTCTTCACGCTCACAGCGTAGAGCCACGCCGGTAGCGTCGAGGCGTGCCGATCGAGCCGCCCTCCTCGCCGTGGATCTTCGGCGACCCCGACGACGACCGGCTCGACGACCTGGTCGCGATGGGCGCCGACCTCGCGCCCGGCACCCTGCTGGCGGCCTACCGCGGCGGGATCTTCCCGATGCCCGGCCGGCGGCGCCGGGATCCGCTGCAGTGGTTCTCCCCCGTACGCCGGGGGGTGCTGCCCCTCGACGGCCTGCGGGTCACGCGCTCCCTCGCGAAGTCGGCACGGCGCTTCGAGATCCGGGTCGACACGGCGTTCGACGAGGTCGTCGCGGCCTGCGGGGATCCGGCGCGGGACGGGGGCTGGATCGACGACCGCATCGCGACGGCGTACGGCGAGCTGCACCGGCTCGGGTGGGCGCACTCGGTCGAGGCCTGGACGCTCGACGGTCGCCTGGCCGGGGGCCTCTACGGCGTCGCGATCGGCGGGCTGTTCGCGGGGGAGTCGATGTTCCACCGCGAGCGCGACGCCTCGAAGGTCGCGCTGCTCGGGCTGGTCGAGGTCCTGCGCGCCGCGGGGAGCGCGGGCTCCCGGCTGCTCGACGTGCAGTGGCGCACCGACCACCTCGCCACCCTCGGCGTCGTCGAGATCCCGCGCTCGGAGTACCTCCGCCGCCTCGGCGACGCCCTCGCGCTGCCCGACCCCTTCTGACCCCGACTGGGGCCTCCCCTCACCGCGAGTGGGGCCTCCCCTCACCGCGAGTGGGGCCTCCCCTCACCCCGAGTGGGGGCTTGGTCCGCTTCGAGTCGGGGTCGTGCTCAGAGAACCTGCGGGATGCCGCCTGTCTCGGACACCATCGGTCGGCCCGCGGCCTCCCAGTCGAGCATGCCGCCGTCGAGGTTGACCACCTCGTAGCCGTTGGCCGCCAGCCACATCGTCGCCTGCGCGCTGCGCCCGCCGACCTTGCAGACCACGAGGATCTGGCCGTCGGGGACCTCGTTGGCCCGGACCGGAACCGACGACAGCGGGATGTGCGTCGCGCCCTCGATGTGCCCGTGCACCCACTCGACCTCCTCGCGTACGTCGAGCACGCTCAGCCCCTCGGGCAGCGGGTCGGGGAGCTGGTCGATGGTGACGGTGGGGATGCTCACGCCCCCATCGTCGCAGGTCCGGACAGCGTCGCCGTCGACCGCGGGCACTCGGCGTCACCAGGTGACTCGCACGGCCCGCGGTTGCAGCCGAGGGGCCTCACTTGAGGAACTTCGACGTTCGGCGGTCGGCGAGGGGCTTGCCGCCGGTCTGGCAGGTGGGGCAGTACTGCAGGGAGGAGTCGGCGAAGGACACCTCGCGGACGATGTCCCCGCAGCGGGGGCAGGGCTTGCCGGTCTGGCCGTGGACGGCGAGGTTCGACTTCTTCTCCCGCTTCAGCTCGCTCGCGGCGAGGCCGCTCGAGCGGGCGACGGCGGCGCGCAGCGTCGACTGGATCGCCTCGAAGAGCGCGTCGGCGTCGACGGTGTCGGACGGCTTGTAGGGCGAGAGCCGCGCCTCCCACAGGATCTCGTCGCTGTAGGCGTTGCCGATCCCCGCGATGGTGCCCTGGTGCCGCAGCACGCCCTTGATCTGCTTGCGGCCCTCGCGGGCGAGGATGGCGGCGAGCACCTCGGGGGTGAAGTCGTCGGTGAGCGGATCCGGGCCGAGACTGGCCACCCCCGGCACCTCGAGCGGGTCGCGGACGACCCACAGCGCGAGTGACTTCTTCGTCCCCGCCTCGGTGAAGTCCATGCCCTCCTCGGAGTCGATCACGACCCGTGCCGCGACCGGCGACTTCGACGACGGCTTGGGTGGGAGCGCCGGCACCGAGTCGCGCCAGTGCACCCACCCGGCGCGCGCGAGATGGGCGACCAGGTGGAGGCCACCCGCCTCGATGTCGAGGAACTTGCCATGCCGTCGTACGCCGTCGACGAAGGCGCCGGAGAGGGCGGTGAGCGGCGGGGCGAACGTCTTGAGGGCCGCGAACTGGGCCAGGTGCACCGCGGTGATCGCACGACCGTCGAGGCGGCGGCCCAGGTCGAGGGCCAGCGCCTCCACCTCGGGCAGCTCCGGCATGCGACGATCGTGCCACGACCGCCCGCGCGTTCGGCCACAATGGGCGCCATGAGACCGCAGGTGGTCGCCCATCGGGGTGCCAGCGCCGCGATCGCCGAGCACACCCTGGGGGCCTACGTCGAGGCGCTCAACGTCGGTGCGGAGGCTCTGGAGTGCGACGTCCGGCTCACCGCCGACGGGCACCTTGTGTGCGTCCACGACCGCACGCTCAAGCGGGTCGCCGGCAAGCGCGGCGTGGTCTCGACGATGGAGCTGGCCGACCTCGCCGAGCTCGACGTGGCGAAGTGGAAGAACCCCTGGACCGACCTCGCCGACGAGGAGCCCGATCGCGACGAGCGCCTCGACCGCGTGCTGACCCTGCGCACCTTGCTCGAGACGGTGCGCGACTACACGGCGGTCCACGGCCGCCGGGTCGAGTTGGCGATCGAGACGAAGCACCCGACCCGCTACGGCGGGCTGGTCGAGAAGCGGCTGGTCGAGCTGCTCCGCGAGTTCGGCTGGGACGGGCCGGACGCCCCGGTGCGGGTGATGAGCTTCAGCTTCACCGCGCTGCAGCGGATCGAGCGGCTCGCGCCCGGCACCCGGCTCGTGCAGCTGGTCGAGCACTCCCGCAACTGGTCGCTGCTGCGCAGCGCGATCGGCGCCGACTGGATCGTCGGGCCGGGGATCAAGGAGCTGCGCCAGCACCCGCGCCTCGGCGAGAGCATCCGCCGCTCCGGCCACGAGATCCACGTCTGGACGGTCAACAAGGAGCGGGACCTCGACCTCTGTCTCGACCTCGGTGTCAGCGCCGTGATCAGCGACAAGCCGGCGGCCGTCTTCGGCTGGCTCGCCGCCCGCGGCCTCCCCCTCTGACCCGTCGAGTGGGGCCTTCGGCCGGGTCGAGTGGGGCCTCCGGTCTGGTCGAGTGGGGGCTCTGGCCGGGTGGGGCTTCCCGGAGCCCCCATTCGACGCGCGCGAGCCCCCACTCGATCTGCTCAAAGGCCCCATTCGACGTGCACGAGGGCCCCACTCGACCGGCCTGGAGGCCCCACTCGGGAGGGAGGGGTCAGTGGCCGATGCGGCGGAGCGCCCACGGCTGCAGCCGTGAGTACCCCTTCACCGACGTACGCCGGAGCCGCTGCAGCGAGTAGCCGCCCGAGAGCGCGTCGGCGGCTCCGTCGTCGATCACGACGGTCCCGGGCCGGGCGACGGTGGTCAGCCGGGAGGCGACGTTGACCGTGGGGCCGAAGACGTCGCCCAGACGCGGCACCAGGCGCCCCACGGCGAGTCCCGCCCGGACACGGGGGAACGGGTCGGCGTCGTCGTCCCCCTTCTCGGTGAGCGCCAGCGCCGCCTCCGCGGCCGCGACCGGGTCGTCGCCGACGAAGAGCACGGCGTCGCCGAGGGTCTTGATGACCCGGCAGCCGTGGTCGACGACGACGCCGGTCGCGCTGGCCTCGAACTCCTCGATCCAGGCGACGAGCTCCTCCTCCGAGAGCGACCGCGACCGGGCGGTGTAGCCGACGATGTCGACGAAGCAGACCGCCATCACCCGGCCCTCACCGCTGGCGACCGACAGCACCCGGGCGGTCGCGCTGGCGAGGTGCCGTCGCCAGATGTAGGACTGCAGTGCCTCGACCCGCGGCAGGACGTCGCTCGCGAGCGCCGTCGCCTCGGTCAGCAGGTCGCCGGGCCGCTCCCGCGCGACCTCGGCCAGCAGCGCCACCTCCCACTCGGCGAGACGGGCGAACGAGCGGCCCCAGGTGCGCACCAGGGCCGCCTGCTCGTCGGTGGAGAGCACGCCGGCCTTGATCAGCGCCTTGGTGTGCTTGGTCGCCTCGACGTCGGCCGGGGTGAACGCCTTCTCGTCGGGCGCCGGCTGGGGGAACCCGAGCAGCCGCCACAGCTCGTCGGCCAGGGCGAGCGGCACCCCGGCGGCGTCGGCCGCCTGCTGACGGGTCAGGCTGGGCGCCTCACCGAGCAGCACCTGCTGCACGAGGTCCTCGATGGCGGCGAGCTCGATCCCGGGCTCGTCGCTCCCACCCGACGGGCCGGCTCCACCGGAGCCGCCGGAGCCGTCGGATCGCTCGGGCCCCTCGCCGCTCAGGAGACCCTCTCCGCGGCGACCTTCTCCAGAGCCTGGTGGAAGGTCGGCATCTCGACGTCGAGCCGGGTGAGCGCCTCGGCGGAGAGGTGGATGAGGTCGAGCGGGGTGAGCGCGACGATGGAGGCGTTGCGCAGCGCGCGATTGAGGATCGCGGCCTCGCCGACGATGTCGCCCTCGCCGAGCTGGACGATCTCCTCGCCGTCGCGGCGCACGGAGACGGTGCCCGCGAGGATGATGTAGGCCTTGTCGGCCGGCGTGTCCTCCCAGATCGGCGACCAGCCCTCGGGCAGCGAGACCCGCGTGCCGGCGGCGCTGATCTTGGCGATCTCCTGGGGTGAGAACAGGGAGAAGAACGATTCGGACACGGATCCTCCGGAGTGTGAGGCGGGTTACATCGCTTCAACGACGCAACTGTGACAGAGGTACGCCACAGCGTCGAGAGCGCGCCTGGTTTGGGAAGCCGCGCGGGCGGGCAGGGTCTGGGCCATGACGCGACTCGGCGCTCTCGCCCTCACCCTGTGCACCACGCTCTCCCTGACCGCGGCGCTCCTCGTCGCCGGCGGCCCGCAGGCGCAGGCCGCGAAGGCGTCGTACGCGCCGTGGAAGTCCTACCTCTGGCCGGCCAGCGGCACCTGCCAGTACGACGTCGTCACCCCCTCCGACCACTTCACCGAGACCAAGGAGCTCCAGCGCTCGGGCTTGGTCGTGTCGAGCACCCAGGGCACGTACGACGAGAGGTTCCGTGCCAAGAAGGACGGCTCGCTCGTCTACACCACGCGGATGCGCTTCTCCTCCTCCTTCGGTCGCTACACCTCCGCGTTCACCGCGCACTATCCGTCACCCTCGGCGCTGGCCCGTCACAAGCGCGGGTCGGCGACCGTCGTGAACAAGCTCGTCCTCACCAAGAAGGCCGCCAAGGACCCGTCGGTGCGCAAGCTCCTGAAGAAGGGCAGCAGGACCCTCGTCATCACCGGGCGCTACCGCATCACGGGCCTGGGCACGCGGGCCTTCACGGTCGGCGGCGCGTCGGTGACGGCCGTCGGGGCGAAGACCGAGCTCAAGCACGTGAAGCTGACCAACGTCCGGGCCAAGCGGAAGCGCGCCTACGCGGCCTCGGTCCGCCCGTCGCTCGCCGCGATCAGGTCCTCGGAGTGGTGGGCTCCGGGCGTCGGCGAGGTCTCCTTCGAGTACGCGGCCTACAGCTCGACCCACACGCTGGTCAGCTGCTCCTGACGGGGCCGGCGGTCCGTGTCCCCGATGTCGGTCGCGGGGACCTCCACGCGGACAGGTTTGCTCCCGATCCGGTTTCCCGGTGGTGATCGCGGGTAGGTTGGCGACCATGAAGAGACTCGGGATGCTCGCACTGACATGGTCCGTGACGCTGTCGCTCGCGACGGCGCTGCTCCTCGTGAGCAGTCCGGGGGCGCAGGCCGCCAAGGCGGGGACAGGCTCGTGGGGCTCCTACCTCTGGCCGACCACGGAGACGTGCACCTACACCGGCGAGAGCTCCGGCAGCACCAGCACCGACATCGTGCGCTCCGGGTCGAAGGCCACGCTCGTCAGCCTCGGCTACCCCTCGACGTACAAGATCGCGGGCAGCTCGCTCCGCTACACCCACGTGTCGTCGTGGGGGAGCACCGACATCGCCATTCGCGAGGCCTTCGCGGCGCGCTATCCGTCGCCGACCTCCCTGGCGCACCGCGCCCACGGGTCCGCCACGTGGGTGACGACCTTCCGCTACTCGAAGAAGGCGGCGAAGAGCGAGGGTAAGAAGTACCTCACGAGTGGCCGGAAGATCACCATCACGGGCCGCTACCGGATCGTCGGCCTCGGGACCCGCACGATCTCGGTGGGGGGTCAGAACGTGAAGGCCGTCGGCGCCAAGACGGTGCTGACCAGCGTCAAGGTCGCGCACGCCAAGGCCAAGTGGAAGCGCCGGATCGCCAACCAGTTCCGGCCTCTGTACAAGATCCACAACACCACGGAGTGGTGGGCGCCCGGCCTGGGCCAGGTGTCGCTGACCCTCCGAGCCGTCGAGGGCTCGCCGACCCGGACGCTGGTCAGCTGCTCCTGAACGGGTCGGCGGGGTAGACGCCGAGCACCTTCACCTCGGTGGTGAAGAAGGTCAGCTCCTCCAGCGCCCGGGCCAGGCCGAGGTCGTCGGGATGCCCGTCGACCTCGGCGAGGAACTGGGTGGCGGCGAACTCCCCGCCGACCATGTAGCTCTCCAGCTTGGTCATGTTGATGCCGTTCGTCGCGAAGCCGCCGAGCGCCTTGTAGAGCGCCGCCGGGAGGTTGCGCACGTTGAAGATGAAGCTCGTGACCGTCGGCCCGCTGCCCTGCGCCGGGACGACCGGATCGGGCGCGAGCACGACGAACCGCGTCGTGTTGTGGTCCTCGTCCTCGACGTCGGTCGCGAGGACGTCGAGCCCGTAGATGTCGGCGGCCATCGGCGGCGCGATCGCGCCCATCGTCGGGTCGCCCGCCTCCTTGACCTCGCGCGCGGCGCCCGCGGTGTCGCCGGAGATCACCGGTGTGAAGCCGTGCTCGCGGATGAGGTTGCGGCACTGGCCGAGGGCGTGGACGTGGGAGTGCACGGTCTTGATGTCGTCGATCGCCGTGCCCGGCAGGCCCATCAGGTGGAAGCGGATCCGCAGGAAGTGCTCGGCGACGATGTGCAGGCCGCTGGTGGGCAGGAAGTGGTGGATGTCCGCCACCCGTCCCGCGAGCGAGTTGTCGATCGGGATCATCGCGAGCTGGCAGTCGCCGGACTCGACCGCGGCGAAGACGTCCTCGAAGGAGGCACAGGGCAC
Organism: Nocardioides sp.; assembly: GCF_047607365.1. GTDB lineage: Bacteria > Actinomycetota > Actinomycetes > Propionibacteriales > Nocardioidaceae > Nocardioides. The sequence goes on from NZ_JASGDD010000129.1 coordinate 9,877, forward strand.
GGCCTCGGCCTCGGGGTAGTGCTCTGCGCACACGATGTGCGAGTTGGCCCCAGGCTCCCCCTGGTAGGCGATGCGCGTCACGGTCACCGGCTCATCCTAGTGAGCGCCGGCTGCCTCGCTTGTCGACGTACATCGCCTCGTCGGCGGCATGCAGGGTCTTCCGGAGCTCGGCCCGGTTGGACGCGGTGGACGTGCCGATCGCGAAGTCGAGGGCGGGTTCGCCGTAGTGCAGGTTGTTGAGCTCGATCAGCTCCCGCACCCGGCCGACCACCCGTTGCGCGCCGGCCTCGTCGGTCGCGGGCAGGAGCAGCGCGAACTCGTCGCCGCCGATCCGAGCGGCGCACTGGCCCGCCTCGGTGTCGACCGCCTTCGCGAGCACCTCCCCCGCGCGGCGGAGCAGGCCGTCGCCGGCCGCGTGCCCGGCCTCGTCGTTGACCGCCTTGAGGCCGTTGAGGTCCAGGGCCGCCACGGACACCGGCCACGGCCCGCGCCCGGCCAGGCGGACGATCTCGTCGTTGAAGAACGCCCGATTGCTCAGCGCGGTGAGGGTGTCGTGGGTGCCGAGATACTCCAGGTAGGTCTCGGCGCGCTTGCGGGCCGAGATGTCGATCATCGAGCACAGCGTCATGCTCCAGTCGTCCTCGTGCCCCGGGAACACGGAGAGCTGGTAGTGCACGTCGATCCGCTCGCCCGGGATCGAGTAGACGACCAGCTCGCGCTGCAGGTGGAGGCGGCCGTGCCACATCTCGCCGATCATCTCGACGAAGCTGCGCCGGCTCTCCTCGCGGAGCACGGTGGCGACGTTGGCGCGGAGGTGGTCGCGGTCCCGCGCGCCGAAGAGCGCGAGCGTCTGCTGGTTGGCCTCCGTGATGCGTACGCCGGCCATGCACTCGGCCGCGAGCTCGGGACGCGTCCGCGCGAGGGTCACGAAGTCGTCCACGCCCTCGGCCCGCAGCCGGTCGAAGATCTGCTTGACGCCGCTGAAGTCCTGGACCAGCAGCGAGACCGGCGAGTGGTCGAAGAGGCCGCGTGCGTACTGCTCGCTCTCCTCCAGGGCCTGCTGCGCCTTGACCCGGTCCGTGATGTCCTCGACCGCGACCATGACCCGGCTCCAGGTCTCCTCGTGGCCGGGCAGCACGGTCACCTTGACCTCGACGTCGAGCCGCTTGCCGCCGAGGGTGTAGTTGACCGAGCGGGTGGTGAACTCGCGGCGCCCCTCCCAGCAGGCCACGACCTCGTCGAGGTGGGCCTCGAACATGTCCCCGCGGAAGACCGAGTCGAGGTTGTCCACCAGGTCGTCGAGGTCGCGGGCGCCGAGCATCTCGAGCGTGCAGCGGTTGACCGCCAGGACCCGGAGGCGCCGGGTGCTCTCGGCCAGGAGGTCGATCCGGCCGTCGAGGTGGGCGCGCAGATCGGTGACGCCGTCCGCCCGCCACTCGGTCAGGAGGTCGACGAGGCCGGAGAAGTCCTCGAGCCACAGCGCCACCGGCGCCAACTCGAACATGTCGGCCGCCGTCGTCGCGGCCGCCTCTCCCAGCACTGTCACCGCCTCAGCGTACGAGAGAACGCCGCCCGGCGGAGTTACCTTCGTGTGACGGAGCAACCTTCGCGGATCTCGCGCGTCTTGCTAGGTGAGAGGGCCGCCCTGGTCCGACGAGGAGGCGCAGATGGGGATCCCGCGAGCGGATCTGGCCGAGATCTACGCGTTGCACCGGCTCAGCCTGGTGCGGCTCGCGGTCCTGCTCGTCGACGACCGGGAGCTGGCGGAGGACGTCGTGCAGGACGCCGTCACCGCCGCGCTCGGCCGCGCCGGCGCGCTGCGGGAGCCCCAGGCGGCGGTGGCCTATCTGAGGACGGCGGTGGTCAACGGCTCGCGCTCGGCATTGCGGCGACGTCGTACGGCGAGGGCCTATGTGCCACCCACGCCGACTCCGGTCCCCGGCGCGGACGATGCCGTCCTCGTCGCCGACGAGCACCGTGAGGTGCTGGCGGCGCTCGCCGGGCTGGCGCCGCGACAGCGCGAGGTGCTGGTGCTGCGCTACTGGTCCGGCCTCACGGAGGCCGACATCGCCGAGACCCTCGGCCTGTCCCGCGGCGCGGTGAAGTCCACGGCCAGCCGCGGGCTCGCCGCGCTCGGCCGCGCGCTGGCCGCCCACGACCCCCACGATGACGCGCAGGACACGCAGGACACGGAGGCCCGGTCATGACCACCGACACCTCGCTCGAAGAGCGGCTGCGGGCCGCCCTGGCCGCCCGCGCCGACGGTGTCCGGGCGGGCGACCTCCGGCCCTTCCTCCTCCCCGCGGCGCTACCGCGTCGGCGGGTCCGCTGGTGGGGAGCCGGCCTCGCCGGCCTCGCCGCGCTCGCCGTGGTGGCTGTCGTCGGGATCGGCCACGGGGATCGCGACCGCGGCGACGACATCTCGCCCGCCCCCGCGCCGACCACCGGGGTCCCGCTGGCCGGGGGCATGGATCTGGACGGCGACGGCATCGACGACACCATCGACCTCCGACCGAGCGGCACGCTGACCGTCCATCTCTCGAAGGCCGGCGACGTCAACGGCCCCGCCGGCGTCACGCAGGCGATGTGCTGCGCCGAGATCCCCTCCGACGACGGCTCGATGCCCGTCTTCGTCACGCTGGAGCCGCCCGGATCGTCGAACGCGGCACGGCCGACGACGGCGCAGGAGGTGGCCTCCCGGCTCGGCGACGACGCCCTGCTCGCCACCATCTGGCAGTGGAGGGACGGCGCGCTCCGTCAGGTGTGGGGGCAGGTGCAGCCGGGCTGGGACAGCGCCTCGACCCTGCCCGTCCTCGGCTCGGGCACCCGGCAGAGGATCTGGATCGACGGCTCCTTCGACCTCCTGGTCGGGTCGCTCGGCGACGCCGGCGCGTCTCCGCAGCGGCTGAGCACCCTCCGGGTCGTGGCACGTCCGAGTGCCGGGGGATTCGAGCTCTCCGGCGAGGCGACCGACGACTACTGCCTCGGCACCTCCGTCGACGTCGACCCCGAGCCCTGCGGGTCCCGCGCCGAGGCCGCGCCCGACCTCGGCTCGACCGAGGGCCTCGAGAAGCTCTTCCCCGCCGACCCGGGGATGGAGGATCCGGTCGGAGTCGGCGGCGGCGCCGACCTCCAGGACGCGAGCTACTCGGTCGCCCTCCTCGGCGGCGGGGACGAGGTGCGCCTCCACGTGACCTCCGGGAGCCAGGGCGTCGGACCCACCGAGGCGGAGGTGCGGGTCGGCACCCAGCAGCCGGACGACGGCTCCACGTGGAGCGTGCTGCCCGTCGACGTCCAAGGGCCCCACGGCGCCGTCGGGTTCGTCGTGAAGCGGGACTGCTGCGACCACACCGAGTGGACCGTGTGGGCGCTGGTGGACGACGCGCTGGTCGAGGCGACGCGGGCCGCGGGATCCCCTCCTCTCGGGAGCGGCGTCGAGGCGGACGGCACCTCGGAGCAGACGTGGATCGGGGCCGACCACCAGCTCTACACCCGCTACCGGGCCGGCGCCGACACCTCGGAGGGCGCGCCCCAGCGGACGATCCGCTGGAAGCTCGGCGGCGGTGCGACGCCGACGCTGACGCCGGTCGAGCTGGGCGACCTCTGCTACGCCACGGCGGGGACGCAGGAGTACGTCGGGAGATGCGCCTGACGGCGTACGGACCACTAGCGCGGGACGCGGACCAGGAGCCGGCCGTGGATGTTGCGCATGGTGAGCTCGCGGCCCGGGCCGACGGAGTCGCCGTCGAGCTGGCGCGGGGTCTCGCGATCGGCGCGGATCACGACCTCGCGGCCGGTGAACCGGTTGATCGTGTCGTCGATGTGTGGCCGCTTGGTGAGGATGCGGAAGGCCAGGGGCAGCCACGACAGGAACCGCTGCGGGTGCAGCAGCACGACGTCGAGCAGCCCGTCGTCGATGGCGGCGTCGGGGATGAGCGGCATGCCGCCGGTGAGCGTGCCGACGTTCCCGACGACGATGGTCCGCGCGCGGTGCTTGGTGAACTCGCCCCCGTCGATGGAGATCTCGACCTTGACCGCCGGGAACATCAGCGCCTTGAGGCCGGAGAGCACGTAGGCGAACCAGCCGATCCTCGCCTTGATCGCCTCGTTGGCGCCCTCCATGATCGCGGCGTCGAAGCCCATCCCGGCCATGACGAGGAAGTGCGACGGCTCCATGTTGTCGCCGCTGACCTCGACCATGTCGATGGCGTGGTCCTGGCCGTTGAACGCGGTGTCGATCGCCGAGCGCAGGTAGAGCGGGAGCGAGAGGTTGCGGGCCAGCAGGTTGCCGGTGCCGGCGGGGATCACGCCGACGGGGATGCCGGTCCCGGCGAGCTCAGCGCAGACCTCCCGGACGGTGCCGTCGCCGCCGCAGACCAGCACGAGCGACGCGCCGTCGATGGCGGCCTGGGCGGCCTGGCCGGTGCCCGAGTCCTCGACCGTGGTGAGGTAGTAGCGCGGCTCCTCCCATCCGCTCGCCGCCGCGATCTCGGCGGCCATGGCCTGGAAGGCGCCGACCGAGTCGACCTTGATCGGGTTGAGCACCACCGCGCACTGCCGTGCCTCGTGGTGCTGCGGCGCGGGCAGCGCGAGCGGCTGGGGCGGCACGGTGAGCCGCGGGACGGGGGAGTACGCCGCCAGCGCGACCAGCACGATCCCGGCGCCGATCAGGGCCCCGGCGGCGACGTCGGTCGGGTAGTGCCGCCCGAGCGCCAGCCGGTCGAGCGCCACGACGAGGATCCCGGCGAGGCACGCGCCGACCAGCAGGCGGCGCTGGCTGCGCTTGCGCAGGAAGACGAGGGTGAGCACGACGGCGGTGCCGAGGAAGGCGGTCGCGTGCAGCACGTGCCCGCTCGGGAACGAGGTGGCGTGCACGTACGCGTGGGCCGGGTCCTGCCAGGCCGGGCGGGGCCGGTCCGTGAGGCTCTTCACGACGGGGGAGGCGATCGCCGCGGTCACGTTGACGATGGCGGCGTAGGCGGCCGGGCGGCGGTACCCCTTCGCCAGGAGGCTGACGATCAGCGCCAGGTTGTAGACCACCATCGGCCAGGTCTCGAAGGCCTCCTCGACCGCGCGGGCGAGGCCGTGCCAGAAGCCGCCGTGGGCGACCATGCCCGAGAGCGACCCGTCGAGGCCGTCGGTGGCTCCGGTGTCGACGAGCACCCAGAGCAGCAGGGCGAGACCGAGGGACGCCGCCCCCGCGAGGAGGATCTGGAGGCGGACCGGCACCCGAGAAGGATACGGGTGGGGTCGCCGGTCAGGTCGGCTGGATGAGCACCGTGAAGTGCTCGGTCACCGTTCGGGTCCCGTCGCTGACCGGACTGCTGGTCGTGAGCGCGAAGTCGTGGGTCATCCGGTAGTCGCCCGAGAGCCTGAACTCGCCGCCCCAGCCCTGCGCGGCCCGGTCAGCCGGGGCGATGGCCTCCGGGTCGCTGAACGGCGGGTCGCCGATCGTCTCGGTCGTCGTGCTGTCGGCGAGGCCGTCACAGCCGCCGGTGTGGCTCACGGCCCGGGTCGGCAGCGTGGCGGTCCCGGCCGCGTCGGCGTTGGTGGCGTAGAGCCGCACCAGCGCGGTGGGCGCCGTGGTGCCGCCCCCGCGCAGCGGCGTCAGGCCGTAGGAGCCGAAGGTCACCCCGACCGTGCTGCCGTCTCCCGCGGCGTAGCTCGTGCGGTACTCGCCGGACTGGCAGGCCTGGACCGTGGACGGCGCGGAGTACGCCGACCACCCCAGCGCCGCGGAGGGAAGGGCCCAGCCGCTGGTGTCCCAGGTGCCGGCCGGATACCCGGTCGCGAGCGAGCCGGACTCCTGCCGGGGGCTAGTCCCGGTCTGGTCGATCGTCCAGTCCTGGGTGACGTGGAGGAGCAGGTAGGCACAGAGGGAGCCCAGCCCGCCGTTGGTCATCACCTCGTCGGCCAGATCGTTGTCGTCCTGGTTGCGAAGCAGGCGCGCGGTCCCGACCACGAACCTGATCGCCGCCGCCGACGACGACTGGCTCTGGCAGGCTCCCTGCTCGGCGCGGATGCCGAGATCGCGAGCCAGTTGGGTGCGGGAGTCGTCGAGCGCGTCGAAGCGGGCGTACGACGGCAGCGGGTGGAGTCCGATCAACCCCAGGGCGAGAGCGGCGGTCGCCAGGAGACGAGTTCGCATGATGCTGCTCAGCCGAGGGGGCTGCTGGCGGTGATGTGGGCACCGAGTTGCAGCGTCTGGGCGCCGGTCGCCTCAGAGAGCGGGACGCCCGAGCTGCTGGGGCCGCCCATCGCGATGCGGTCGTCGGTCCAGGTCGAGTCGGTGGTCTTGTCCTGGTCGTAGACGTAGCCGTCGGAGCCACGGGTCAGGGTGAAACCGAGCGTTCCGGGTCGCCAGACGTCGACCTCCGAGTCCCCGTCGCTGGTCCCGGTCGCATCGGTGGTGTGGCGCGTGGTGGAGACCGTCGAGCTGCCGAGGGGCAGGAGCGAGAGCCGCATCGTGGTCTCGCCGTTGGCGGCGCGGTCGAAGCCGAAGCGGTCCAGCCGCATCCGCACGCTGGCGTCGGTGGGGGCCGAGGCACCGCTCTCGGACCAGGTCCAGTCGTTGGTCGGGCACGCGGCGTACGCATACGTGTCGAGGTCGAAGCCGGAGCCGGAGCGGTCGAAGTTGAGGCTCTGCTGGGCGTCGGCGTCGGTGCCCGGTTTGGAGCCGGTCGGGTTGAAGGTGAGCTGGGCGCTGCTGGTCAGCGTGCCGCCTTGGGAGATGTCCCACTGGCGGTGGAAGTCGGGGAACCCGGTGCAGTATTCGCCGCCGCCGGTCACGGCGGACTCGCTGCTGGACTGCGTGGTCTGGACGTCCCAGTCGAGCGAGACGTCGACGCCGAAGGTGGAGCAGAGCGGGATGGTGCTCTGCGCGTCGGCGGTGCGGTAGTCGTCGCCCAGTAACGCTTCTTGTCGGATCGCGCCCAGCAGCGTGCGGAGCGCGTCGAGGCCGCCCCCGTTGGCGCAGGAGGTGATCGAGAGGTCCATGTAGCGGTGGGTCAGATCGAGAATGCGGGGCATGATCGTCGCCTCGGCGGGGCCGACGACGGGGTCCTCGGTCAGACCGAGGAGGGCCACCTGGCGCGACCAGGCCAGCATCATCTGGACTGTCGACATCATCGTGTCGGCCCCGGCGTTCAGGGCGGTGTTGTACGCCGGCACGAGGATGCCGTCGTAGTAGTCCATCAGCGGCTGGGCGTCGTCGCTGATGGTGCCGGACGCCTGGGCGGCGGCGCGGCTCGAGCGCGCAACGCGGGCAGCTGAGCGGCTCGTCTGCGAGGCGACCCCGAGCGCGTGGTCGAGCTGCTGGTCGTCGTACGTCGGCCAGGCGGCCTGCAATGTGGCGAGCTGCTCCGCGGTGGCGGTGCCGACGCCGACGATGCCGAACTGGCGGAGGTTGAGGGTCACCGTCCGGTCGTCGCTGCCGGGGAGGATCGGCGCGAGGTGCAGGTTGCCGCCATCGGCGTCCGCGACGAAGACGACCTGGTCGGCCGCCGGGATGCCCTCGGGCAGGTGGAAGGTGGTGCTCCACGGGTGGCTCGGGACGAGGTTGTCGTCGGCAGCCAGGTAGTAGGCGGCCACCGGGGTGAACGGCAGCGGGTGATCGTCGTCGACGTCACTCACGGTGGCGGGGTAGTAGGTGAGGGTGTTGTCCTCCAGCAGCATGTCCGCCGGGAGGGCGATGTCCATCGTCACGCCGTTGCCGAGGTCGTAGCCGGCGTTGACCGGGCCGTCGATCGCGGTGCCGCTGGTGTAGGCCCAGGGGTTGGTCCACGCCACGGCGTCGACCGCTCGCAGTGCCAGTGGCGCGGGCGTGTGCGGGAAGTCGGTGCCCGCGCCCGAGGCGCTGATCGGCTGGTCGAGATCCTCGAAACCGACGGTGGTGTGGGCGCAGTTGTTGGTGGTGTCCAACTCGCGGTTCCACTCGTGGGCGGGGTCCACGTCGATGGGGGCGCGGGTGCAGGCTACGACGTACCGGGGGCTGTCCGGGACCGCGCCGGACCAGGTCAGCGTCCGGGTCAGGGTGACGCTCTCACCGGGCTGGATGTAGCCCCAGAAGTCGCCGTCGAGGTAGAAGCCGCTGGTGTCGTACGGGTCCTCGGGGAGGGTGTCGGTGGTCGCACCGGTCCCGGTGCCGTCGGAGATGATCGCGGCCAGTGCCGCGTAGGGGCTCTCGACATCGGTGCCGGCGTTGGTCACCGTCGCGGTCACCGTGGTGGTGCCGCTGCTGCCGGCGCGGGTCCAGATGTCGGTCGCGGTCAGGTCGGTGATCTCCAGATCGGGCAGCGAGGTGACGTCGAAGGCGAGGGGGAGGGTGGCGTCGGCGTAGCTCACGTTGCCGTCGACGCCCTCGCCGGGAAGCTGGGGGGAGCGGTCTCCGCGGGCCCAGACATAGAGGCTGCCGGGGTGCCACCAGGGGTTGGCTGGTCGGCTGGTCGGGACTTCGAGGTCCCAGGTGAGACTGGCGCCGGGCGCGAGGTCGGCCTCGCCGGTGCCGCTGATCTGCCCGAGGGTGCTGCCGCCCTCGCTCCGGACGGCGGCGTAGTAGTTCGGCCGGACCGCCACCGCGCCGATGTTGGTCACCGTGACGTGGAGCGAGACGGTGCCGCCGGAAGAGGTGATCGTGACCGTCTCCGGACCGCTCGCGGTCAGGGAGATGGACGCCGGATCGGCGTCGCCGGGCTCGGTGCTCGGCTCGTCGGTCGGCTCGTCGGTGGGGTCGCCACTCGGCGTGCTGGGGGCCGTGGTCGGCGCGGTCGTGCTGGGCGCCGCGACGACGGTGAGCGTGCGCGTGCGGCAGTTGTTCCGCTCGCTCTTCTCCTTGACCTTCGCGGTCGCGTCGGCGCAGGCGGTGAGGGTGTAGCGGCCGGCGGCGGGGGCGGTGAGCCGGGCGGTGAGCGTCTTCGCCTTCCGCTTGGCGAGCCGGGGCACCGTGACGGCGGTCTTGAGGGAGCCGAGGGTCAGCCGCAGGGTGCTCGCCTTCGCGGAGGCCTGTCCGGTGTTGCGGACGTTCACCGTGATCGTCAGGGGCGCGCCGGCGGTGATGGTGGCCGGTGCGGTGAGCGAGGCGGTGACGAGGTCGGCTCGCTTCGTCGCGGCGTACGACGGCGAGGGGAGCAGCAGGAGGGACCCGACGAGCACGAGCAGGGCCGAGAGGAGACGCATGGTGCCACCCTCCGCCCGGCCGGAGGCGCTTGGCATGGGGGAGGGACCCCAAGGTTTGGCTCCCGCCCACGGCACGACCACTAGGCTCCGACTGTGATCGACCCCCGCATCCTCCGTGACGAGACCGACCGCGTCCGCGCCTCTCAGGCGAAACGGGGCGCGAGCGACGATGTCGTGGACGCGGCGCTGGCCGCCGACGCCGCCCGACGGGCCGCCATCGCGGCGTACGAGGCGACGAGGGCGGAGCAGAAGCAGCTGGGCGGGCAGGTCGCCCGGGCGCAGGGCGAGGAGAAGGCCGCGCTGCTGACCCGGACCAAGGCGCTGTCGGCCGAGGTCAAGCGGCTCGAGGAGGCCAACCGCGAGGCCGAGGCCGCCTGGGAGGCGGCGCTCCGGGCGATCCCCAACGTCGTCGAGGACGGCACGCCGGCGGGCGGCGAGGAGGACTCCGTCGTCCTGGAGCGGGTGGGTGCTCCTCGCGATTTCGGTGCGGAGGGCTTCACCCCACGCGACCATGTCGAGCTCGGCGAGCTCCTCGGCGCCATCGACCTCGAGCGCGGTGCCAAGGTGTCCGGCTCGCGCTTCTACTTCCTCACCGGCGTCGGCGCCGAGCTGGAGTTCGCGCTGATCAACCTCGCGATGGAACAGGCCCGTGAGGCCGGGTTCACCCCGGTGATCGCGCCCGCGCTGGTGCGGTCCGAGGCCATGTCCGGCACCGGCTTCCTCGACCAGGTCGACGAGGGCGTCTACAAGGTCGACGACCTCTATCTCGTCGGCACGTCGGAGGTGCCGCTGGCGGCGTACCACGCCGACGAGATCCTCGACGTGACCACGCTGCCACGGCGCTACGCCGGCTACTCCTCCTGCTTCCGCAAGGAGGCCGGCAGCGCGGGCAAGGACACCAAGGGCATCATCCGGGTCCACCAGTTCGAGAAGGTCGAGATGTTCGTCTACACCACCCTCGAGGACGCGGCCGCCGAGCACCTGCGGCTGCTGGAGTGGGAGAAGGCCTTCCTCGACAAGCTCGAGCTGGCCTACCAGGTGGTCGACATCGCGGCCGGCGACCTCGGCTCGTCGGCCGTGCGGAAGTACGACCTCGAGGCGTGGATCCCCACGCAGGGGAAGTATCGCGAGCTGACCTCCACGTCGAACTGCACCGAGTTCCAGTCGCGTCGCCTCGACATCCGCACCCGGCCCGAGGGTGGGGGCGCCACCGTGCCGGTCGCCACGCTCAACGGCACCCTGACCGCCGTCACCCGCGCGATCGTCGCGATCCTCGAGACGCACCAGCAGGCCGACGGGTCGGTCCGCGTGCCGAAGGCCCTGCAGAAGTGGCTGGGCCGCGAGGTCCTGGAGCCGGTCGCCCGCTGATGAAGCCTCCCGTTCCCCCCGGCTGGCAGCCGCGCGTCATCGCCCTCGACATCGACGGCACCCTCCTCGAGTGGATCCCGGGCGAGGGGGCCACCCGTGAGGTGGTCTCGGACGGCGTACGCGCCTCCATCCAGCGCGCCGCCCGCGCCGGCGCCCACATCGTGCTGGCCTCCGGGCGCAGCGCCCACGCCATGACCGGCGTCGCCGAGCTGCTCGGCCTGCCCCTCGACGGCGAGGAGCGGCTGTGGATCGTGGCCTCCAACGGAGCCGTCGTCGTGCGGCACCCTCCGACCGAGCTGGTCCACGAGGAGACCTTCGACGCCAGCGACGCGGTCGCGCAGATCCTCGCGATCCACCCCGAGGCGCTGGTCGCGGTCGAGGAGCGCGGCGTCGGCTACCGCGTCAACCGGCCCTTCCCGCCCGGCGAGCTGACCGGCGACCAGATCATCGCCACCGTCGACGACATGGTCGCCGGGCCGGTCTCGCGTGTCGTGATCCGCGAGCCCAGCCTCTCCCCCGACGACTTCCTCGAGACCGGCCGTCGGCTCGGGCTGACGGGGATCAGCTACCACGTGGGCTGGACCGCCTGGCTCGACCTCGCGCCGGTGGGCATCTCCAAGGCCGCCGGCCTCACCTGGGTGCTCGACCAGCTCGACCTCGAGCCGTCCGACGTGCTCGCCATCGGCGACGGCCGCAACGACATCGAGATGCTCGAGTGGGCCGGCCGCGGCGTCGCCATGGGCCAGGCCACCGACGACGTCAAGGAGATCGCCGACGTCGTCACCCTCTCCGTCGAGGAGGACGGCGCCGCCGTCGAGATCGACCGCTGGTTCCCCGCCTCGTGAGTGTCAGGCAGGCCCAGGGGCCGGCCTGACACTCACACGAGGGGCGGCGACGCGACCCGTCAGGGCTTCACCCGGCAGGCGGCCGTGACGCCGCCGGCGGCGCTGGCCTGCGCTGCCTTCGCCTTCTTGAGGGCCGCGACGGCCTTGGCGAGCTGCTTCTTCGCCTTCTTCAGCTTCTTCTTGCTGTGCGCCTTCTTGAGCTTCTTGACCTTCTTCTGCAGCTTGGTCACGGCTGCCTGCGCGCTGGACACCGAGCCCTGCGCGGCGGCGAGCGCGGACTTGGCGCCCACGCAGGCGGCCGACGGCGGCGTCGTCGTGCTGCCGCCACCGCTGGTGCTGCTGCTGCTGGGGGTGCTCGTCGCGGTGGTCGTCGCGGTGGTCGTGGCCGTGCTCGACGCGGTGGCGCTCGCACTGGCGCTGCTGGTGCTCTCCGTGGTGGCCGGGTTGTCCACCACGACCTGCGCGTCGATGCCGGAGACGGTCTGCCCGGCGGTGACGCTCACCGGCGTCGCGTCGTCGAGCGAGGTGGCGTCGTCGTAGTACTCCAGGAACTCGTCGTCGCCGTACTCCTCGGCGCAGTCGGCGAACATGATGACGTACGACCCGCTCGCCAGGCCGTCGATGCGGTAGGTGCCGTCGGCGCCGGTCCAGGCCCCCGCGTAGGCGGAGAAGTACTCCTCCCCGTCGTCCGTTTCCGCCTGTCCGGCATAGACGCAGAGGTCCTCCGCGGGGATCCCGTTGGCGAACGAGACCGTGCCGGTCACGATGCCACCTGCCTGGAGGGCGATGTCGATGCCCGAGGTGGTGGAGCCCTGGGTGACCGACACCGAGGACGGGTATCTGGCCGTCAGGACGTTGTTGTCCCCGCAGTCGTAGAACCAGAGGTCGTAGTCGCCCGTGGCCAGCCCCACGACCGAGTAGTGCCCGGTCGCGTCGGTCACCGCCGACCCGTAGGCGTCGTCGCCGTCAGCGTCGACGCAGACGTCCTCCAGCGCGCCCCCGCCCGCGGCGCTGGTGACGACGCCGGAGACGATGCCGCCGGCGACCAGGGAGAAGTCGATGCCGGTGCTGACGGCGTCGTCGGACACGGTCACGGGGTCGCCGTAGGTCGCGCTCACCACGTTGTTGTCGCCGTGGTAGGCGTACACCCCGTAGGTGCCGGCGCCGAGGCCGGTGATCACGTAGGAGCCGTCCGCCGCGGTGGTGGCCGAGCCGTACTCGTCGTCGTCCTCCGTGCTGCGGTAGGCCTCGACCTGGACGCCCCGGAGGGGTGTGCCGCCGGGCCCGCGGACCGTTCCCGTGATCGCGTTGCCGGTCACCGGCGTGACCGCCAGGTCGAAGGAGCCCGTGTCACCGTCGTATCCGTCGACCACGACGTAGTAGGTGGTGCCGCCGGTGGCGGCGAAGGCGAGCGAGCTCCACAGGTCGTTGCAGGCCGCGTCGGAGCAGGTCGCGTCGGGGCTGTCGTCGTTGGTCGCGACCTCGGTCAGGGCGCTGACCGAGCTCCCGGTGTAGACGCCCAGGGTGGTGTCGTAGTCGCTGCCCTCGGTCGAGATCCGCACCAGGCCGGACGAGGCCGGCGTGTAGCGATACCAGACGGACGCGTAGGGCCCGTCGTCGAAGAGCGACGGCTCGCCGGCCTCGGCGGTCGCTCCGACGGTCGTGCCCGTGACGGGTGAGCCCAGAGTGAGCGCCACGGCCGCCGACCAGTTGTCGTTGGCGGGAGCGGCGGCGGAGGCGGGGAGCTCGGCGACCGCCAGGCCGGCCAGCGCCATGGCACCGGCGGCGATCAGGGTGGCGAGCTTGGCGGTGAGCGACGACTTCGGCATGGTCCACGTCCACAAGGTGAGAGGCCGGTCGGCCTCGTCCGCCGGGCAGTCCGGCGGGTTGATCGGGACCCTAGGCCGGAACGGGCCGCTTCGCTGAGAAATCGCTGTGATTGGGGTGCCTTGGTCTAGACCGCGACGCCGTAGGCGCGAGGGGAGACAATGGCGGGGATGTCAGAGTCAGGTCTCGCCGCGGCAACGACGCCGCGCCTGGTCGCGACCGACCTCGACGGCACGCTCGTCCGGTCGGACGGGTCGGTGTCGGCGTACACGGCCTCGGTGCTCGCGGAGCTCGACCGCCGCGACGTGCCCGTCGTCTTCGTGACCGGGCGGCCGCTCCGGTGGGCGCGTGAGGTCTTCCCGTACGTCGGCAGCCACGGCCTCGCGATCGTGACCAACGGCGCCCTGGTGTGGGACGTCGCGGCCGACGGGCCGTGCCTGGAGCGGATGATCCCCGCCGAGGTCGCGCTCGCCGTCGCCGGGACGCTGCGGGAGTCGATGCCCGATGTGCTCTTCTCCGTCGAGACGGTGGAAGGCTGGTCGACCGAGACCGGCCACACCCACGGCCGCCGCCTGCCCCCGGTGCGTGAAGACCGCTTGGAGCGGATCCTCGCGCAGCCGGTCCTCAAGCTCCTCGCCCGTCGCGACGGCGCGAACCCGGATCAGTTCGTCGCGGCCGCCACGGAGCTCGTCGGGGATGTGGTCGAGGTGACGCACTCGTCCTTCCCCCTGCTGGAGATCAGCGCGCGAGGCGTCACCAAGGCATCGACGTTGAAGATGGTCTGCGACGATCTCGGCGTTGCCGCCGCGGACGTGGTCGCCTTCGGCGACATGCCCAACGACCTGCCGATGCTGACCTGGGCGGGGCTGTCCTACGCGATGGCCGACGCTCACCCGCAGGTCGTCTCCTGCGCGACCCACCTCGCGCCCGGCCACGACGACGACGGGGTGGCCAAGGTTCTCGCGGAGTTGCTGGGTCTGTGAGGATGGGGCGCGTGCTCCGCAGACTCCGGCCGCTCGCGGCCCTCGCGCTCGTCGGCGCCGTGCTGAGTGTCGCTGGCCTCGGCTCGCTCGCGGCGCCTGCCGCGGCGGCCTGCGCGCACCCCGACACGGCCACCGCGATCGGCAACGCGCAGGCGGTCTTCACGGGGGTCGCCGGTGCCGGCACCGCCAACGGAGCGGCCTTCCACACGCCGATCGCCGTCGACCGGATCTTCAAGGGCGACGTCGCTGCGTCGGTCGTCCAGGTCCGCACGCGGGCCGGGTCGTGCGGTCTGGGCGCCCTCACCGAGGGGTCGACGTACGTCCTCATGGTCACGGCGAAGGGCGGTCAGCTGGTCGCGTCCGGAGCCTCCGGGACCGCGCTCGCCACCGACGCGCTCATGGCCGAGGTCCAGGCCGCGCTCGGCGAGGGCACGCCGCTCAACGCCGAGCCCGCGACGCCCGAGGTGGACTTCCAGCTCGTCGGCGACGCGACCCCGACGCCCGCGCTCCGCGCCGCCGCCCCCGGCATCGCGCTCGCTCTGGCCGGCCTGCTCGGCTGGTTCCTGGTGCGCCGCCGCTTCGCCTGACCGCGCACTCCCCGCGTTCGTTCCCGACACGCTCTCAGAGATAGAGCCCGCCCGGATGGCCGGGGGCCGCCTGAGGCTCCGCACCCGGCTCCGGTGCGGCGCTCGCGCCCGGCGGGAGCCCCCGGCGGATCTGCTCGAACTGCGCCCGCGCGGCGACCTGCTGCGCGTAGATCGCCGTCTGGATCCCGTGGAAGAGCCCTTCGAGCCAGCCGACCAGCTGGGCCTGCGCGATCCGGAGCTCGGCCTCGCTCGGCGCCTCCTCGCCGAATGGCAGCGTCAGCCGGTCCAGCTCCTCGACGAGCTCCGGGGCGAGACCCTGCTCGAGCTCCTTGATCGAGGCCTGGTGGATCTCCTTGAGCCGTGCGCGACTGGCCTCGTCCAGGGGCGCCGCCTTCACCTCCTCGAGGAGCTGGCGAATCATCGAGCCGATCCGCATCACCTTCGCGGGCTGCTCGACGAGGTCGGCGATGGAGCGCTCGCCGTCGTCCTCCCCCTCGGTGGCGGAATCGAGGATCACGGGCGTCTGCTCGGGCTGCTCACTCATGGGCTGGCTCATGGCTCCACCCTAAGAAGGATCTTCCCGGTGTGGTCGCCCGACTCCATCCACGCGTGCGCGGCGGCGACCTCGGCGAGGGGGAAGGTCCGCCCGACCTGGGCGACCACCCGGCCGGACGCCACCAGCGGCCAGACCTGCTCGACCACCTCGGCGCAGATCGCCGCCTTGCCGCGTGGGCCGTCGGTCGGGCGCGAGCGCAACGTCGTACCGATCACGGAGCCGCGCTTGCGCATGAGCGCGCCGATGTCGAGCTCCGCCTTGGTGCCGCCCTGCATCCCGATGATGACGAGCCGGCCGCCGTCCGCGAGGGCCTGGACGTTGCGGGCGAGATACTTCGCGCCCATGTTGTCGAGGATGACGTCGGCCCCGCCCTCGGCCCGGACGATCTCCACGAAGTCCTCCTCGCGGTAGGGGATCGTCCACGTCGCGCCCAGCTCGCGGCAGTACGCCGCCTTCTCGGCAGAGCCGACGGTCGTGGCCACCCGCGCGCCGAGCGCGGAGGCGAGCTGGATGGCGAAGGAGCCGATGCCGCCGGCGCCGCCGTGGACGAGGAGGAGGTCGCCCTCGGCCAGGCCCGCATGCATGACGATGTTCGACCAGATCGTGGCGGCCACCTCGGGCAGGGCGGCGGCGGTGACGAGGTCGACGCCGGCCGGGATCGGCATCACCTGGCCGGCGGGCACGGCGACCTGGGTGGCGTAGCCGCCCGCCGCGAGAAGCGCGCACACCTCGTCGCCGACCTGCCACTCGGTCACCCCCTCCCCGACCGCGCCGATCGTGCCGCTGCACTCCATGCCGAGGACGTCGCTCGCGCCCGGCGGTGGCGGGTAGTGGCCCTGCCGCTGGAGCAGGTCCGCCCGGTTGAGCCCGGCGGCCGCGACGTCGATCACCACCTCGCCGGGTGCGGGCTCCGGGTCGGGAAGCTCGGTCAGCACGAGGGCGTCGGGCCCTCCGGGCTCGGGTGCCAGCACAGCCTGCATGCGCTCCACGCTATCCACGCGCACGAATCCGGGCCTCGGGGCCGCTCAGGGCGCTCGGGGCGTTCGGGGTGTCAGGAGTCCTCGAGGTCGCGGAGGTCGCTCCAGGTGTCGATGTCGCGGTGCTCGGCGCCGACGGCGGGGACCTCGACGAGGGAGAGCGGCAGGAGGAGGCGGTGCAGGGCCATGGCGTGCTGTGCCTCGTGGCTCGGCCGGATCTCCATCAGCCGGTCGCGGCGGAGCACCAGCGCGAGCTGGCGGTGCCCCGTCGGATCGACCAGCACCGACCCGTCGCCGCCCTCGGCCGCGTCGGTGAGCCGGCGCATGGTGCCCATCGAGAGGTTGGGCATGTCGACCGCCAGCACCCCGACGTACGCCGGACGGCGGAGCAGCGCGTCGACGCCGGTCAGCAGCGCGGCGACCGGGCCACCGAACCGCGGGCTCTCCCGGGTGAAGGTGACCGGTCGCTCGGACGGCACCACGTCGCCCACCACGACGACCTCGCTCGCGTCGATGCAGGCGTCGAGGGTCCAGGCGAGGAGGGTCCTCCCGCCGACCTCGATGCCCGCCTTGTCGACGCCGTCGAGCCGGCTGCCGCGCCCCCCGGCGAGGATGATCGCTGCCCACGAGTCCAGCATTGGGACAATCTAGAGGGTGATGGCGTGTTGGTCAGCCCTACGCTGGAGCGCATGACCCGATGGAGCCGGCTCGACGTGGCCCTGATCCAGACGGCGTCGGCGCTGGACCCGGCCGTCAACGCCGCGCGGCTCGACGAGCTGGTGCCGCGCGGCGCCGGGCTGGTCGTGCTGCCGGAGGCCTCCCAGCGCGACTTCGGCCCGGTCGACGACGATCTCGGCGCCCATGCCGAGGGGCTCGACGGGCCCTTCGCGAGCGAGCTCGCCCGCGTCGCCGCCGACCGCGGCGCCACGGTGATCGCGGGCATGTTCGAGAACAGCGCGGGGAGCGCGGCCGAGGACACCGGCGCGACGCCGTACAACACCCTCGTCGCGGCGGACGGCCGCACCGGCTCCTCGGCCTGCTACCGCAAGATCCACCTCTACGACTCCTTCGGCTATCGCGAGTCCGACCGCCTCAGCGCCGGGCCGATCGACCCGACGGTGGTCGAGATCGCGGGGGTGCCGGTCGGCCTGATGACCTGCTACGACCTGCGCTTCCCCGAGCTCGCCCGCTCCCTCGTGCAGCAGGGCGCCGAGGTGCTGGTGCTCCCGGCCGCCTGGGTCGTCGGCGAGCGGAAGGTCGACCACTGGCGGACGCTGGTGCGCGCGCGGGCCATCGAGAACACGGCGTACGTCGTCGCCTGCGGGCAGCCGGCGCCGCGCTACTCCGGGCACTCGATGGTCGTCGATCCGCTCGGCGACGTGGTCGCCGAGGCCGGGGACGGCGAGGAGATCCTCACCGCGACGCTGCACGCCGCCCGGCTCGCCGAGGCGCGCTCGACCAATCCGTCCCTCGCCAACCGTCGGATGTAGGGCATGTGGAGACATGCCCTAAGGTCACGCACCGTGAGTGAGCCTGCCGGACGTCGTCGCGCGGCGACGCCGGCGCCGCGCGGTGGCAGGCGGGTGAAGGGCGGCAAGCGAGCGCTCCGTCCCGACGACACCCGGGCGATCCCCGCCTTCGTCGAGCACGAGGACGAGGCGCCGCGGTCGGCCCCGCCCGCGACACGACGTGAGCCCGCCGCCCCCGACACGCCGGAGCCTCCGGCGCGGCGCGCCGAGCCGACGGGCGAGGTGTCCGCACCCACGCCCACGCCGACCCCTACTCCGGCACCCACCCCCACGCCGGCACCCACGCCCGCGGCCGTCACCCGGGCCCCGACTCCCGCCGCGAAGGGCGCGGTCCGGCGCGCGCCCCGGCG
>NZ_JASGDD010000130.1:0-5970 GCF_047607365.1 Nocardioides sp.
CCGCCACGGCCGCCAGGCCGGGCCAGCCGGTGAGCACCCCGGCGCTGCCGAGCGTGACGAGCACGAGGAGCGGGGCGGGCGCGACGGCGTCGCCGCAGGCGGGCAGCGCGGTGCTCCCCCACCGGCGCCACAGCGTGAGGGCGAGCAGGAGCAGCAGCCCGGCCAGGCCGGCGCCGAGCCCGATGCGGTACGCCGTGTCCGGCCCGAACCGCACCGAGACCGGTCGTCCGCTGCCGTCGGCGATCCAGCCCTGCCGCCAGCCGTCGAGCGTGACCGGCCGCAGCGCGCGGCCGCCCTGGGTGGCGGTCCACCCGGCGTTGACGTTCTCGCGCTGGTCGATCACCGGCGTGCGCGGGTCGGCCTCGATCGTGCGGGTCACCGCGCCGCCGGCGCGCAGCGTCTCGGAGGCGATCGACGGGCGTGACGTCGTACCCGCCGGGCTGGACGGGCCGGCACGGAGGACGAGACCCACCGGGGTCACGGCGTCGGTCGCGGAGACGGTGACGTCGTTCTCGCCGGAGGTGAGGTCGATGTCCGCACAGGGGACGGCGGTGACCTCCTTCATCGCGTAGAGGTCCGCGGGCGAGGCGATCAGCCGCGACGGGGCGGTCCGGCCGCCGACCGTGATGTCCGGGCCCGAGCCGCAGCCCCAGTCCCGCGTCTCGGCGGAGAGGCCGAGAGGGCGGCGGTAGAGGCCGTCGAGGCGGAGCCGGCTGATCCCGACCGGAAGCGCGTTCCAGCCGCCCTGGTCGTCGACCCACGCCGAGGTGCGGCTGCCGGTGACGGTGATCCGGAGCTGGTCGGTCTCCACCGGCTGGTCGAGGTCGGCGTGCCCGTCGGCGTCGAGCGTGGCCCGCTGACTGCCGCCGGGCCAGGTCACCTCGATCGTGGTCGGCTGGCGGGCGGGGGCGGCGTCGGCGACCGAGGCCGTGATGCCGGTGATGGTGCGCGTGCCCACCCAGTGCACCTCGACCGACGGCTCGGTGTCGTCGATGTCGGCGAGCCAGGTCGTGCCGGGCTTGCCGTCGAGTGCGGCGACGATCGAGGCGCGCGGGTCGTCGACGCCGGTGGAAGAGGCGGACGCGCCGGTGAGATAGCCCTCGGTGAGCAGGCTCGTCAGCGCCGTGCCCGGACGGGCGCGGACGGTGAGGGCCCCGGTGTAGCTCGCCGAGCCGGGGAGGGTGACGACGCGCTCGAAGCCGGCCGGCTCCTCCGAGGCCCGGGCGCGCTCGGCGAGGCAGGGGACCTGCTTGCCCAGGGTGACGCAGCCGGTCCGCGCGTCCTGGAGGGCGTGGAGGCTGATCGTGGAGGGCTGCGCCCAGCCCTCGGGGAGCGTCGGCAGCACGAGCTGGCGTCGTACGGAGACGCCGGGGATCGTCACCTCGCTCAGCGCGATCCGGCCGCCGTCGCCCGCGCCGCCGTCGGCGGCCTCCACCCGCACCCAGGTCGTCGTGCCGGCGGGCAGGGCGAAGCCGTGCGTGGCGCCGGGCTCGAACGCGATCGGCTCGCTCACGCCGCCGGCCGTGCGCACCCGCACGGTCGCCGCGCCGACGGCGTCGCCGAGGGTGACCTGCACGCGGGAGGCGGTGATCCGGCGGCCGGCGTCGATCCGCCACCACGGGCTGGCCGACTCGTAGCCGGAGACCCACTGGGTGCCGGGATCGCCGTCGACGGCGGCGAAGGGCAGCTCGCCCTGGACGGAGCCCCCCAGCGCGGTCGCGTCGGAGGCCGAGGACGAGGCCGAGATGGCCCGCGCGCCGACCAGCCGCGCCGTCGTACGCCATCGGGTGCCGTCGCCGAGGGTGTAGTCCTGCACGCGGTTGCCGGTGCGGCGCACGTCGCCGGGCGTGCGGACCGCGGAGGCGGCGTCGTGCACGCGGCCGAAGGTCTGCTCGCGGTCGAGGAGCCCGTCGGTGAGGATGACGTCGCCGGTCGGGACCTTCGACGCGCGGCCGCCGGCGCTGTCGAGGTCGGTGGCGAGCACGGTCGACTCCTCGCCGAGGACGCCCTCATCGGCGAGGTCGAGCAGGTCCTCGGGGCCGCCCACCACGACGGGCGTCGCGTCCGTGGAGACCGGCGCGTCGCCGGCGCCCTCGACGCGGTAGATCTCGATCGCCTGACGGTGCCGGCGCCAGCCGGCGTCGGCGACCAGCCGGCCGGTGCTCGAGGAGACGACCGCGTCGCCGCCGACGTCGGGGCCGAAGGCCTTCACCAGCTCGATGCCGGGCGACGTCGTCAGCGCCTGCACCACCAGCGCGTCCTCCGGGACGTCGTCGTCGGGCACGAGGTCGTTGCGCACCAGCAGCAGCCCGACGCCCGCGCGCCGGAGGTAGGGAGCGAGCCCCGAGGAGCCCTCGCCCTGGGCGAGTCTCGCCTCGACGGCGTCGAGCATCCGGGCGTCGCCGGCGGGCACCAGCGGGACGGCGTTGCGGATCGACCACGAGCTGGCGTCGAGGTACTGCATCGGCTCGTCGTCGGGCGAGCCCCAGAGGTAGTGGCCGAAGGAGGAGCCCGGCAGCAGCAGCGCGACGCCGCTGTCCTGCCCGTCGACCCAGGCAGACGCCTGCGACCAGTACGGCGGGGTGCTCTCCACCGGCGAGGTCGGCGCGATCCTGCCCGCCCAGGCGGGGGTGGCGGCGGCGAAGGCGACCAGGCAGACCAGCGCCGGGAGGCCGCGGCGGACGGCCGGCCGGGCCGCGGAGGCGAGCGCGACGTCCACGGTCCACGCCAGGCCGACGACCAGCGGCAGCCGGATGACCGGGTCGAACTTGTGCAGGTTGCGGATCGCGGCGAGCGGCCCGTCGAGCAGGTCGTTGATCGAGCCCGCGCCCCAGCCGTGCGCGCCCGTCTGGTGGCCGAGCGTGACGAGCAGCAGGCCGGTCAGCAGGCTGAGCAGCAGGAACAGCCGGTGCGGCTGGCCGCGGTGCGCGATGCCCACCAGCCCGAGCCCGACGAGGACGGCGATGTCGAGGGCGAGGAAGCCGGTCGTGACGAGCTGATGCCCGGCCTGCCAGCTGGTGTCGAGGTAGGCGATCCAGTCGGTGGTGCCCCGCAGGGCGTCCGCCACGTTGTTCGCGTACGTCGTGGTGTCGGCGCTCTCGATGAAGTCGAGGAACGGCGGGGAGTAGCGGCCGAGGATCAGCAGCGGCACGACCCACCAGGCGGTGCCGAGCGCGGTGAACGCGGCCCACCAGCCGAGCAGCGACCAGCGCCGCCGGCCGCGGGAGCGGGTGGCCAGCCAGATCACGCCGAGCGGCAGCACGGCCGCGGTGGCGACGGCGTTGATGCCCCCGGCCATGGCGACAGCGAGACCGGCCCACATCCCCGCGCGGCGCGGCGAGCCGCCGCGCGACCCGAGGATCAGCGGCAGGAGCACCCAGGGCGCGATCGCGAACGGCCAGGCCTCGCTCGAGAGCGGCCCGAGCTTGGTCAGCAGCGCCGGCGAGAGCGCGTAGGCGAACCCGGCGACGAGGGCCGCCAGGTCGCGGCGCACCCCGAGGGCACGGACGACCTGCGCGGCGCCGGCGAAGGCGACGCAGAGGACGACGGCGTACCAGAGTCGCTGGACGATCCAGGCCGGGACGCCGAGCACGTGGCCCACGACGAAGAAGGGGCCGGTGGGCCAGAGGTAGCCGTAGGACTGGTCCTGGAGCTGGCCGAAGGAGGTCGTGGACTCCCACAGGTGCAGCGCCCGGCGCAGGAACTCCACCGGCGAGACCGCGAGGTCGAACTTCGTGTCCGAGACGATCAGCCCGGGCGTCTGGACGAACGCGATGCCCACGAGCAGGGCACAGCAGGCCACCAGCCGCAGGTCAGTTCTCCGGCGCACCGGCGCACCCTATCCGACACCCCGACCCGCCCCGGTGTCGGCGAAGAATGTGCGGGACGTCACACCACGACGTACGCTGGCGGCATGGGAGCTCTGGGGAGGGAACCCGTCACTGGCGACGTCCGTGGATGCCACGTGGCGATGTTGTCGTGGCGTGACACCGGCAATCCGGAGGGCGGCGGCGCCGAGCACTATCTCGAGCGCATCGCCCTCGGCCTGGTCGCGCGCGGAGCGCGCGTGACGATCGTGACGGCCGCCTACGACGGCGCCCCGACCCGCGAGCGGCGCGAGGGGATCGACTACCTGCGCCGGGGCGGCAAGCTCAGCGTCTACCTCATGGGCATGCTCGCGCTGCTGACCCGCCGCCTGCCCGGCGGCATCGGCCCCGTCGACCTGGTCGTCGACGTACAGAACGGCATGCCGTTCCTCAGCCGCCTCGTCACCCGGCTCCCGGTCACCGTCCTCGTCCACCACTCCCACCGCGAGCAGTGGCCGGTCGTCTACCCGGGGCTCATGGGCCGGGTCGGCTGGTGGATCGAGTCCCGGCTGGCGCCGCGCCTGTACCGCGCGTGCCAGTACGTCACCGTCTCGCGCGCCAGCCGCGACGAGCTCGTCGCGCTGGGCATCGGCGCCGACCGGATCGCCGTCGTGCACAACGGCACCGACAGCGCAGTCCTCGAGCACCCCACCCGCAGCGAGCAGCCGAGCATCTGCGTGGTCGGCCGCCTCGTCCCGCACAAGCGGGTCGAGCTCGCCATCGATGCCGTGGCCCGGCTGCGCGCGGAGGTCCCGGGCCTGCGGCTGACGATCGTCGGCTCCGGGTGGTGGGAGGACGAGCTTCGCGCGTACGCCGGCGCCCACGCGCCCGCCGACGCCGTCGAGTTCACCGGCTTCGTCGACGAGGAGACGAAGACCGCCGTCTACGAGCGGTCGTGGGCGATGGCGCTTCCCTCGCTCAAGGAGGGCTGGGGCCTGGTCGTCTCCGAGGCCGCGCGGTTCGGCACCCCGACCGTGGCGTTCCGCGCCGCCGGCGGGACGCAGGAGTCGGTGGCGCACGGCGTCTCCGGCCTGCTCGTGGACGACGCCGAGGAGTTCGTGGACGCGCTGCGGACGGTCCTCACCGACGACGTCGAGCGCAAGGAGCTCTCCCAGGGGGCGCTGGCCCACGCCGGCGAGTTCTCCTGGACCCGCTCGACCGACGCCTTCGCCGGCGTGCTCGCAGGCGCGCTCCGGGGCGAGCGCACGGCCGCCACGAACTGATTCGATCCGACCTGACTGATCCGACCGGATCCGACCCGGTCCCCCGGCACGAGCTGAGCCCCGATCCACCTCGCGGTGGATCGGGGCTCAGCTGTCTCTGCGCTGTCTCTGCCTGCCGGCGGCTCTTCGCTCAGCGGGTGCCGTAGGCGATGGTCGTCGCCTTCGACACGTTGCCGGCCGACGGCGGCGCGCTGTCGACCGTCGTGTTCACCACGCCGACGACCGTGACGGTCGCGATGGTCGCGCCCGCGACCACGCTGCCGACGGTCGCGAAGAACCCAAGTCCAAACACGGATCCAAACACTGAATCTCTCCTCCCTGTCCTCCCAGACGAAACGAGCGTATCAGTCGCGGGACGATGTGTGGTCATCGTCACAAATCCCGCGTGCTCCGTTCCGCGTGACTCGTGGCTACCCGCCGAGCCGGACGATCTCCAGCAGCGGCCCGTCGTGCACGACCGCACCCGCGACCTGCGGCGCGTCGCCCGCGTCGCGCTCGACCAGCACCCAGCCGAAGCCCAGGCGCCGCAGGGCGGCGGATCGCTCCTCGGGCGTCGCGAGCTCGAGGGCCGCCGCCGCGCGGCGCGCGGTCGGGTCCTCCCCCGGAACGACCACGCCGCCCACGACCAGGTCGTCGGCGATCGTCGTGTCGACGCGCAGCAGCCGCGCGAGCGGGTCGATGACGGGCGTGCCGTGGTTCCAGGCAGGCGCCCGGTAGTTGCCCAGCGGGAGCAGCAGCGCGTCGCCGTGCCCGGGCGCGACGATGCTCCGCGCGGCCAGCCACTCGGCGGGGTAGTCGCTGGGGCGCAGCGTGCCACGCAGACCCCACGCGGCGTCGGTCATCAGCGCGACCGGGAGCAGGGTGAGCGCGACGGCCAGCGC
>NZ_JASGDD010000131.1:0-11298 GCF_047607365.1 Nocardioides sp.
CGTGGACTTCGGAGTCCTACCCGCGGGCTCTCAGCGTCACCGGGTGACGCTGAGAGCCCGCGGTCGGCGTTCAGAGCGCGAGCTCGACGGCGGCCTCCAGGGCGGCCTCGATGCTGAGCCGCCAGCCCTGCGCGAGGCGGTCGTGGGTGTCGCCGTAGAGGCTCTGTCCCGCGACGAGGTTGGACGAGGCGCTGCAGACCATGCCCGCGCGCAGGTGGCGCAGCCGCGCGACGACGTACAGGGCAGAGGACTCCATCTCGACGTTGAGGATGCCCTGGCGGTTGAGCAGCTCGATCCACTCCGGCGTCTCGGCGTAGAAGGCGTCGTCGGTGGCGTTGATGCCGCTGTGGCAGGCCACCCCGGCGCGCGCGGCGATGCGCTCGCCGTGCCGCTTCAGGGCGACGGTCAGCTCGAGGTCGGGCACGGCGGGGAAGCCCGGATGGACGTACGCCGCCGTCGTGCCGTCGTTGCGCAGCGACCCCTCGCTGACGAGGAGGTCACCGGGCGCCACCTGGGGCTGCAGGCCCGCCGAGGAGCCGACCCGGATGAACGACGTGACGCCGACGCGGGCGAGCTCCTCCACCGCGATGGCGGTCGACGGGCAGCCCATCCCGGTCGAGGTGACCGTGATCCGCCGGTCGCGGTAGGTGCCGACGATGGTCCGGTGCTCACGGTGGTGGGCGACCTCGACCACGTCGGTGAGGAACTCCCCCACCAGCGGCACCCGCCCCGGGTCGCCGGGCAGCAGCGCGACGGTCGACACCTCGCCCGGCGCGACCCGGATGTGGAACTGCCGCTCGTCGGCTCCCGCCGACGACTTGTCGACGAAGGCGAGGTCGGCTGACTGATCACTCATGGCGTGCTCCTCAGGGGTCAGTCCCCGCCCGAGCCGGCTGCTCTGGTGTTAGGACACGCGATGACTCCGATCCTAGGGCGCACCGACCGATCGTCGATCAGCGCGGCGCCCTCGCGAGCGGCGTCCTCTGGGTCATGCCCACCCTGGAGGCCGCCACTACTGTCGTCGTGTGCGCATCGAGCAGGTGGCCCGCATCCCGTTGGGGACGTTCGTGCGGCCTGCGGCGGAGACGGGCGTCGGCGCGCCCCGGGTCGAGACCGTCCTCGGCTACGTCGCCCGCACCCCCGCCGGCGTCCTGCTCCTCGACACCGGGCTGGGCGAGGCCGATGAGGAGACCGAGTCGTGGTACCGGCCCCGGCGGGCAGACCTGCACGCGGGCCTCGCCACCGTCGGGATGACGACGGACGACGTCGACCTCGTGGTGAACTGCCACCTCCACTTCGACCACATCGGCGGCAACCCCGCCTTCACCGGGCGCCCGATCCACTGTCAGCGACAGGAGCTCGAGGCGGCACACCGGCCCGGCTACACCGTTCCGGGACTCGTCGACTTCCCCGGCGCCCGCTACGAGCTGCTCGACGGCGAGACGGAGATCGCGGCCGGCGTCCACATCGTCCCGACGCCGGGCCACGTCGACGGGCACCAGTCGGTGGTGCTCCGGTGCGACGACGGGACGGTGGTCCTCGCCGGCCAGGCGCACGACGACGCCTCGACATGGTCGGCCGACGTCCTGGCCGCCCAGGCGCGAGGCCTCGGTCACGCCCCGCCGCTGCCACCGAGCAGCCCGTGGATGCCGCGCCTGCTCGCGTTCGACCCGAAGCGGGTCTACTTCGCCCACGACGCGTCCGTCTGGATGCCGTGAACCCTGCCCCGCACCTGCCGGCGCCGGTTGACGCGCGCGGATTCAAGGAGCGGGAGGGAAGGCGACCTTGGAGCGAAGCGGACGCCGACCTCCGAGCGACGCCGGAGACGCGCCGTCAGACCGGCGCCGGTTGACGCGCGCGGATCCAAGGAGCCGGAGGAAAGGCGACCTTGGAGCGAAGCGGTCGCCGACCTCCGAGCGACGCCGGAGACGCGCCGTCAGACCGGCGCCGGAGAGGGCTGCTGCTGGGTGATGCAGTGAATCCCGCCGCCGCGGTCGAAGATCGGGCGGGCGTCGACGGTGACGACGCGGCGGCCGGGGTAGGCCCTCTCCAGGATCGCGACGGCGGCCGCGTCGTGGGCGTCGTCGAAGGAGCACGCGATCACGCCGCCGTTGACCACGAGGTGGTTGACGTAGGACCAGTCCACCCAGCCCCCCTCCTGGTCGGCGCCGTCCCGGAGGGTCGCCGGCGCCGGCAGCCGGGTCACCTCGAAGCGCTCGGCGAGGATCGCCTCCAGCTCGCGCGACACCTCGTAGTCGGGATGCTCCGGGTCGTCCTGCCAGTGCAGCAGCACCTGACCGGGCGCGGTGAAGGTGGCGACGATGTCGACGTGGCCGCGGGTGCCGTAGGTCTCGTAGTCCCGCGTCAGCCCGCGCGGCAGCCAGACCACGTCGGTGGCGCCGATGGTGCGCCCCAGCTCGGCCTCCACCTCGGCCTTCGTCCAGGTCTCGTTGCGGCCCTCGCCGAGCTGGACGGTCTCGGTGACCAGCACCGTCCCCTCGCCGTCGACGTGGATGCCACCGCCCTCGTTGATCATCGGCGAGTCCACGACGGGTACGCCGGCGGCCTCCGCCACGAAGACCCCGATCCTCTCGTCGAGATCCCACCGGGCCCACGACGCGGCGCCCCAGCCGTTGAAGACCCAGTCGACGCCGGCGACGTCGCCGGACTCGGTGTGCACGAAGGTCGGCCCCATGTCGCGCATCCAGGCGTCGTTGAGCGGCGCCTCGACCAGCTCGATCCGCGGGTCGAGCAGCGCCCGCGCCGACGCCACCTCCGAGGGGTCCACCACCACGGTCACCGGCTCGAACTCGACGCACGCTCCTGCCACGGCGGCCCACGCCGTACGCGCCTCGGCAGCCTCCTCCTCGCTCTCCCCGAGCGAGTAGCCCGGCGCCGGGAAGGCCATCCAGATCCGGTCCTGCGGCGCCCACTCCGGCGGCATCACATTGCCCATGGCGAGACCCTATGCCGATAGGGTTCCTCGTGGTGTGCCGGGAAGTCTGGTCGGCGTTGTCCTCACGACCCCTCGACCCCCGGGAGACACCATGGCCGACCGACTGTTCCGCCGCGGTTCGTGGCTCGAGACCTCCCGCACGGCGGAGATCCTGCGCGCGGAGACGACCGGCGGCCTGCTGCTGATCGCCGGAGCCGTGATCGCGTTGGTCTGGGCCAACACCGGATGGCACGGCGCGTACGCCGACCTGCGCGACCTCCGGATCGGGCCGAGCGGCCTCCATCTGGACCTCACGCTCGGGGCGTGGGCGGCCGACGGCCTGCTGGCGATCTTCTTCTTCGTGGCGGGGCTGGAGCTGAAGCGGGAGTTCGTCGCGGGCGACCTGCGCGATCCCCGGCGGGCGATGCTGCCGGTGACGGCCGCGGTCGGCGGCATGATCGCTCCGGCGCTGGTGTTCACGGCGGTCAACCTCGGCACCGGTGACGGCGCGCTGCGTGGCTGGGCGATCCCGACGGCGACCGACATCGCGTTCGCGGTGGCGGTCCTCGCGGTGATCTCGACGCATCTGCCGAGCGGGCTGCGGACGTTCCTGCTCACCCTCGCGGTGGTCGACGACCTGCTCGCGATCGTCGTGATCGCCTTCGTCTACACCGACGAGCTGCACGTCGGGTGGCTCGCGGCCGCGCTCGTCCCTCTGGCAGCGTTCGCCCTGCTGGTCCAGCGCCGCATCCGCAGCCCGTGGCTGCTCATCCCGCTGGCCCTGCTGACCTGGGGCCTGGTCCACGCCAGCGGCATCCACGCCACCGTCGCCGGGGTCCTCCTGGCCTTCACCGTCCCCGTCCACCCACAGGCAACTGCTGGTGAAAGCCTGCCGGAAGGCAAACCGAACAGGCTTTCACCAGCAGTTGCCTCGTCCGAGGCCCCCGGACTGGCCGAGCACCTGGAGCACCTGCTCCGGCCGATCAGCGCGGGCATCGCCGTACCGGTCTTCGCCTTCTTCGCCGCCGGCGTCACCGTCGGCGGGATCGACGGCCTCGGAGACGCGCTCACCGACCCCGTCGCGCTCGGGATCGTCGCCGGCCTCGTGGTCGGCAAGACCGTCGGCATCACCGGCGCGACCTGGCTGCTCTCCACCTTCACCAGGGCCGAGCTCGACGAGGAGCTCCACTGGGTCGACGTCGTCGGCATGGCGATGCTCGGCGGGATCGGCTTCACCGTCTCGCTGCTGATCGGCGAGCTCGCGTACGGATCGGGGTCGGTCCGCGACGAGCACGTCAAGGTCGGCGTCCTCGTCGGCTCCCTGGCCGCCGGCGTCCTCGCCGCCGGCGTGCTCCGCCTGCGGAACCGCACCTACCGACGGCTCGCCGAGCTGGAGTCGATCGACGCCGACGACGACGGCATCCCCGACGCGTTCCAGCGGTGAGAGACTCGCGCCATGAAGCCGGAGAACGAGCTCCCCGCGCCGCGATCGCCGAACCGATGAGGACTCAGCCGACGTCCTTCCGGCGTCGGCTGAGCAGCCACGCGACAAGGCCCCCGGCGACCACGACGAGTGCGGCCAAGCCCCCGATCAGCGGCAGCGGCACGCCCCCGCCGTCGTCGCGATCGTCGCGCTCGGACTTCGCAGACTCCTCGGACGTGCTCGGCTCCTCGCTCGCAGCGGACGTGTCCTCGGCGAAGGTCGGCGCCTCCTGGGCGGTGCCGTCGACGGCCAGCGTGAGGGTGAACGGGAACTCGACGGAGTTCTCCCCCGTCCGCTTCGACAGACCGACGTAGTAGTCCCCGGAACGAGCCGTGGTCCCGCCGTAGAAGGTGAAGCTCCCGTCGGCCGCGGAGCTGACCGCGGTGGTGGCCTCGAACAGCCGCGTCGCCTCCGGAGCGCCGCCGGAGTCGATCCCCGCGAACTCGCCGTAGACGGCGCCCTTCGCATGCGGCAGCTGCGCCCAGGTCGGGTCGTAGAGGACGAGGCTGACCTGGCTCTCCCAGATCGAGACGTCCTCGAGGGCCGCCTTCATCGCCGGGGTGATGGCCGGCAGGTCGACCCCCACCCGCAGCGACTGGCCGTAGTCCAGGTGCACCTTCACGAGGTCGGACTCACCCGACACGATCGTCCCGGAGTAGCTGCCCGGCGTGAGCAGCGGCGCGTCGACGAACGTCTGCGCGCCGGTGAGCGGAGTCGGAGAGCCGGCGGCCGGCACCGGCGCGGCCGTGGCCTCGTCGGCGGTCCAGACCCAGCCGGGTGAGGTCATGGCCGGCTCCTCGATCACCCGCAGCCCGATCGGCACCTCGGTGGTGGCGGCCTTGTCCCGCGAGACCTCGAAGCGATAGGTCCCGACGTCGCCGCAGTCCTTCGCGATCGCTCCGATCCGCACCTGCGCCGCCATCACGTCGCGCACGTCGAAGGTGCGCTGCGACATCGGCGACTGACGCCAGCACGACTCGCCGTCCGGCTTGAACGCCTTGACGTACATCGCCGCGCTGGACCGGCCCTCGTCCTGCTCGTAGAACACGAACCGCACCGAGCTGGCCGCGTCCTTCAGCTCATAGGAGTAGCTCTTCGTCGCGCCCTGCCCGGCGAGCGTGTCGGTCCACTCACCGGCCTCGATCGGCGTCAGGTCGCTCTCGCTGCCGCCGACGATCGGCGTGCCGACGTACTGGAAGGGGCGCATCGAGCGCGTCGCCACGTGCTCCAGGGTCGCCTCGATGTCGGCGGCGGAGTCGGCGTCGTAGTACTGCCCGTTGCCGGCGTCGGCGATGCACTGCAGCTGCTCGCGGGCCTTGCCCGAGACGGCGAGCCCGACGACGTTGATGGTGAGATCGATGCCCGCGCCGGCCAGCTGGCGCGCCACCGGGCACGGGTCGCCACACGTCGACTCGCCGTCGGAGACGAGCATGATCGCCCGGCTGCCCTCGGCCCCCAGGTCGGTCGCGGCGGCCTCGAGCGCGGCCGGGATCGGGGTCTCGCCCCACGGCTTGTACGCCGGCACCGCCGCCTGAAGGGCGTCCCGGTTGTCGGTCGCCACCGGGACGACGAGCTCGGTGTCGTCGCACGCCCCGGGATCGGTGCGCTCGAAGACCTTCGAGCCGAAGACCCGCAGGCCGACCGGCGCGTCCTCGGGCAGCGCCGCGACCACCTTGGTCAGGGCCGAGCGGGCCGCGGCGATCTTGGTCCCGCCGGCCGCCTTCTCCTTCATCGAGCCGGAGGAGTCCAGCAGCAGGACCAGGCGCGTGGGAGCCGCTGCCTCACCGCCGGAGTCGTCGTCGGCGTACGACGGCAGCACGATCAGGCCGGTCAGGACCAGTGCCAACAGGACAGGACGAGCGGCGATCCCCATGATCGAACTCCCGAGCAGAAGCGGAGGTGTGTCAGGCGGGCAGCCTAGTAGGGTCGACCCCATGACCGAGCAGACCGAGCAGATTGGGCCCGAAGAGCCGACGATCGGCCGCCTCGTCGCCGACGCCAGCCGTGACATCTCCACCCTGATCTCCAAGGAGATCGAGCTCGCCAAGACCGAGCTCAAGGTGAGCCTCACCAACGGCGGCATCGGCGCCGGGCTGTTCGCCGCCGCCGGGTTCCTGCTCGTGCTGGCCGTGATCATGCTCTCCATCGCGATCGCGTTCCTGATCCACTGGAACGGCGACGGTCTCGCGCTGCAGTGGTCCTTCCTCATCGTCTTCGGGTTCTACGTGCTGCTCGCCTTCGTGCTCGTGCTCGTCGGGATCAGCAAGGTCAAGAAGGTGCGCGCGCCGGAGAAGGCGATCGCGCAGGGCCGCGAGATCCCGAAGGCGCTCAAGGGCAAGGCCTGACGCGCTGCCCATGAAGGGGTACGACGTCGCCGAGGCCTCCATCCCGGCGCTGCGCGGCGCCCTCGAGTCCGGTGAGGTCACGGCGGTCGGCCTGGTGGCGGCCTATCTCGCCCGGATCGCGGAGCTCGACGGTCCCGACGGACTGAACGCCGTCGTCGTCGCCAATCCAGACGCGCTCGACGAGGCCCGGTCCTCCGACGCCCGCCGGGACTCCGGGACGCTGCTCGGGCCGCTCGACGGGATCCCCTACACGGCGAAGGACTCCTACCTCGTCCGCGGCCTCACCGCCGCCGCCGGCTCTCCGGCCTTCGCCGGGCTGGTCGCGCAGTGGGACGCGTTCGCCGTCGCGCGACTCCGTGCGGGCGGGGCGATCTGCCTGGGCAAGACCACCATGCCGCCGATGGCCAACGGCGGGATGCAGCGCGGCCTGTACGGCAGGGCGGAGTCGCCGTACAACCGCCTGTTCCTGACGGCGCCCTTCGGCTCGGGCTCCTCCAACGGCTCCGGCACGGCGACGGCGGCCTCGCTGTGCGCCTTCGGCCTCGGCGAGGAGACGTGGTCGTCGGGCCGGGGGCCGGCGACCAACAACGCGCTGTGCGCCTACACGCCGTCGCGCGGGGTGATCTCGGTGCGCGGCAACTGGCCGCTGGTGCCGACGATGGACGTCGTCGTGCCGCACACCCGCTCGATGACCGACCTGCTCGAGGTGCTGGACGTGATCGTCGCCGACGATCCGGTCGTGCGCGGGGATCTGTGGCGGGCACAGCCGTGGGTCCCCCTTCCGGCCGCGAGCTCGGTGCGGCCGGCCTCCTACCCCGCCCTGGCCTCCGGCGCCTCGCTCGAGGGCGTCGTGCTCGGGGTGCCGCGGATGTACGTCAACGCCGACCCGGAGGCCGGCGTCGGCGCGACGGGCATCGGCGGCCCGACCGGCGAGCGGATCGAGACCCGGCCGTCCGTGCTGGCGCTCTGGGAGGCGCTGCGGGCCGATCTCGAGACGGCCGGCGCCCGGGTGGTCGAGGTCGACTTCCCGGCGGTCACCAACTACGAGGGCGACCGCGCCGGGGCCCCGACTCTCGCGACGCGGGGCCTCGTCAGCCCTGCGTTCCTGCGCCGCGAGATCGTCGACCTGTCCGCGTGGGCCTGGGACGACTTCCTCGCCGCGAACGGCGATCCGGCGCTCTCGACCCTGGTCGGCGTCGACGGCGCCTCGATCTTCCCTCCGCCTCCGGGCGCCCTGCCCGACCGCTACACCGGCTTCGAGGACGACATCGCGGACTATCCACGGCAGGTCGCCGACCATCCCTACGCCTCGTTCGCCGAGATCCCGGAGCTGGCCGCGGGGCTGGCCGGGCTGGAGGAGACCCGGCGCGTCGACCTCGAGGAGTGGATGGGCCTGCTCGGCCTCGACGCGGTCGTCTTCCCCGCCGTCGCCGACGTCGGCCCCGCCGACATGGACGTGTCGGCCGACTCCGCGGACCTCGGCTGGCGCAACGGCGTCTGGGTGGCCAACGGCAACCTCGTCCCCCGGCATCTGGGAATCCCCACCGTCACCGTCCCGATGGGGATCATGGCCGACATCGGCATGCCCGTCGGCCTCACCATCGCCGGCCGCGCGTACGACGACACCGCCCTCCTGACGCTCGCCTGCGCCATCGAGGCCACCGCCGACGGCGGCACCCGCCGCCTCCCTCCCCCGAGTGGGGCCTAAGACCCGCCGAATAGGGCCTGAGAACCCGCCGAGTGGGGCTTTGGAGCCGGCCGAGTGGGGCTTTGCGCATAGTCGGGCGAACCCATGGCCCCACTCGCGGGCAGGGGAGACCCCACTCGGCGGATCTTAGGCCCCACTCGGTGGATTCAAAGGCCCCATCCGGCGGGTAGGCGGGTCAGGCGGCAGGGTCAGGCACTCAGGCGCAGGCGCCGGTCGAGACGCGCTGGGTGAGGGTGACGCCGCGCTCGGCGAGGGAGTCGACCTGGCTCGCGGTGAGCGCGTAGCCGGTGTCGGCGTCGGTCACCGAGGCGGCGAAGACGACGCCGAGGACCTGGCCGGCGCTGTCGAGGATCGGACCGCCGGAGTTGCCCGGCCGGATCAGCCCGCGCAGCGAGTAGACGTCGCGGATGACGGTGCCCGAGCCGTAGATGTCCGGCGAGCGGAGCCGCTGCTGGGCGCGGACACGACCGGCCTCGATGTCGAAGGGGCCGTCCTCGGGATAGCCGAGGATCGCGACGCCGTCACCCGCCTTGGCGTCCTTCCGGAACGTCAGCGGGGTGAGGTCGTCGCTGTCGAAGGCGATCACCGCGATGTCGACACCAGGGTCGTACAGCACGACCGTGCCCTCCCGCTCGGACTTCCCGACGAGCACCTCGGGCTTGGTCACGCCGGCGACCACGTGGGCGTTGGTCATGAGGTAGCCCGGGGCGATGAGGAAGCCGCTGCCCTCGACCCCGCGCCCGCACGAGTTCGCGCCGCGCACCTTCAGCACCGACGCCTCGGCGCGTACGACGTCGGGGTCGGTCTTGAGCCGCTCTGGACCAGGCCCCACCTTGACGATGCGCTCCGGCGCGAACGGCTCCAGGTAGCGCGGGAAGAACGACGCCCCGACCACGTTGTTGAACCGGTCGAGCGCCTTGCTCGCGGTGATCGGCATGACGCCGTCGACCCGGCTGAGGACCGCCGAGCCCCGGACTGCCGAGGTGATCGGGCCGATGTTGGCGCCCGAGATCGCGACGCCGAGCGCCCAGGCGACGACCAGGACGGCGGCGGCGGAGAGGATCGCCCCGCCACAGGCATCGAGGGCCCGCGCCGGGCGCCATCGGATCGAGTCGCGCACCCGCGCGCCGACGTACTGCAGGATGCCCTGCCCCAGCGAGGCCGCGAGGATGACGGCGAAGAGGGCGCCGAGGGAGACCCAGACCGAGGGGTTGGCGTCGCCGAGCAGCTTGGGCGCCGCCCAGACGCCGATGGCGCCGCCGAGGAGCAGGCCCGCGGTGGCGAACGCGCCCGTGATGAAGCCCTGCCAGTAGCCCGACAGCGCGTAGGCCAGCAGCAGGACGACCAGGCACCAGTCGAGCCAGTTCACCGGCCCACCTCATGGTCCCTGTCACGGCCCAGGTCGGGGCTGACCTCGGGGACGTCGCGGCCGCCGGCACGCTCACGGCCGGACAGCATGTAGTCGGGCAGCTCGATCTCGGGGGCGCCGGGCATGGCGTCGATCCAACCGAGATGGATGAGGAAACGCTCGACGACACCCCCGGTGAAGCCCCACAGGATCACGTCCTTGGCCGGCCCGATGAGGAATCCGGGCGTGCGCCACCCGCGCGAGGGCGAGATGACGGTGATGCGGTGGGCGGGGTCGCGCAGCTCGGCGATCGGCACGCGGTAGATCGCGTGCACCTCCTCGACCGAGGTCGGCACCAGCTCGCCGGCCCGCTCCCACCAGCCGATGACCGGCGTGACCGCGAAGTTGCTCGGCGGCAGCCACAGCTCCGGCAGGTGGCCGATGATCTCGACGTCGTACGGCGCGATGCCGGCCTCCTCCTCGGCCTCGCGCAGCGCCGCCTGGTCGACGGTCTCGCCCGGGTCGAGCGAGCCCCCGGGGAAGGAGACCTGGCCGGGGTGGGAGCGCATCGTGTGCGAGCGCTCGGTGAGCACGAGGTCGGGGCCGGACGCGCCCTCGCCGAAGAGCACGAGCACGGCCGAGCGGCGCGCGTTCGAGCCCGGAGGGGCGGTGAAGGCGGTGATCCGGTCGGCGGTGATCGAGGCCGCGCCGTCGACGACCTCCTGGAGCCACGCGGGCTTGGAGTCCGTCACGCGAGGTCCAGGTCGAGCTGCTCGTTCACCATCGCGACCACCTCGGCAAGTGACTCCAGGCCACCCGCCTGCCTGGTCACCGTGCCGTCGGCGTGGAGGAAGAAGAAGGTCGGCTGACCGGAGATGTGGAGCGCCTTGGTCTCCTGGATCGCGGCGTCGAGGTCGAACAGCTGGGGGTACGTCGCCTTGCGCCGCTTCGCCTGCTTCAGGGCGATGACGGGAGTGGTGTCCGCGATGTCGATCCCGAGCAGCGGCACCTGGTCGCCGTAGCGACGATGGAACTCGCCGAGCGCGGGCATCTCCTTGCGACAGGGCTCGCACTGACTCGACCACACGTTGATGACGAGCGGGCCGCTCAGGGTGGAGAGGTCCACGTCCGAGCCGCCGCCCAGGCACGGCAGGGTCAGCTTCGGCAGCGCGCCCGCGCCGCTCGCGACCTGGGCCGCCGGGCAGTCCTCGAGCCCTGCCGCCTGCTTGAGCGCGACCATCTCCGGCGTGTCGACGGGCAGGTCCTTCTCCTTCGGCGCGGTGAGGTCCGGTGCGCCGCACGCGGCGAGGACGAGCACGAGTACGGCGGTTGCGACCGGCCCGGGAAGCCGGCGCATCACGGGGGTGACCACGAGGGTGTGCCTCTCAATTCGGGCGAAGCGCATCCGGCGGCGCCGCGCCCGATCCGGCGAGGCGGAGGCGCGAAAGCGCAGCGGGCTGCGCTGAGCGTCGACAACGA
>NZ_JASGDD010000132.1:0-29721 GCF_047607365.1 Nocardioides sp.
GCGGCCGGGAGGCCGCGCTGGTCTCCCTCGGGCCCTGGCCGCGCGCCGAGGTGCGCCTGCGTGTCGACGCGATCCGGTGGGGCGGCGCGGGTGCCGGCGAGGGCCATCTGCGCGCCCGGGTGCTGGGCGTCGAGGCCCGCCGTGGCACCGCTCCCGTACGCCGTGCGGACCTGTGGTTCCCTGCCGCCGACCTCGCGCTCGTGGCGACCGCCCCCCTGGGGTCGGCCGGGTCGGCCGGGTCGGCCGCGTCGCTGCGTCAGGTGGCGGGCTGAGATGGCCGGCGTGGCGTCAGAGGTCGAGCGAGTCGAACAGCCAGGTTCGCACCGCTGCCGCAGCCTCCTCGGAGCACTCGGCAATGTGGCCCCTCAATCGATTGCGGTCGAGTGTGCGGATCTGCTCCGTCATCACCCAACTCGGCTTCCCGAGGGTGCGAGATGAGCCGGGTGCTGGTGGTGTGGCTTCCTGACTGGCCGGTGGCGTCGGGGCTGCGGGCGTGCGGGCTGGCCACGCACCTGGCGGCGGCGGTCTTCCACGCCAACCGGGTGATCGCCTGCAACGAGACCGCGCGGGCGAGCGGGGTCCGGCGGGGGATGCGGCGGCGCGACGCCCAGTCCCGCTGCCCCGAGCTGCACGTGCTCGAGTCCGCGCCCGACCGCGACGCCCGCTCCTTCGAGGAGGTGCTCGGGGTGCTCGAGGCGCTGCGCCCGGGGGTGGCCCCGCTGCGGCCCGGCCTGGTCGCGCTGCGCTCGCCGGGCCGGTTCTACGGCGGCGACGAGGAGGCGGCCGCGGTGCTGCTCGAGGCCGTGGTCGGGCTCGGGGTGCGCGACGTCCGGGTCGGCGTCGCCGACGAGCTCTTCACCGCCGAGCAGGCCGCCCGCCTGGCCGACGTGCAGGGGTCGCGGATCGTGCCCGCGGGGGGATCCGGCGCGTTCCTCCGGCTGCTGCCGGTCGAGGCCATCGCGGCGTCGGCGGCGTCGGGCGGCGTCGAGGACGCCGGCGAGGCGGCCAGCCTGCTGCAGCGGCTGGGGCTGATGACGCTCGGCGACCTGGCGGGGATCCCGGCGGCCGGCGTGCTGGCGCGCTTCGGGCCGTCGGTCGCGTGGATCCACCGGGTGCTCCACGGCACGGCGGTCGAGGGGCTGGCGACGCGCGAGGTGCCGCCGGACCTCTGCGTCGAGGTCGGCTTCGAGCCGCCGCTGGTCGATGCCGAGGCGATCTGCTTCTCCACCCGGCGTACCGCCGAGGAGTTCACCGGACGGCTGGCCCGCCACCAGATGGTCTGCACCGACGTGCTGATCGAGGTCGAGGCGGAGGGTGCCGGCGGCGTGTCCGAGACGGTCGCGGCGCGGCGGTGGCTGCATCCGCGCTGGTTCACCGCCGCCGACCTGATCGACCGGCTGCACTGGCAGCTGGTCGGGTCGTTGCGTGCGGGGTCGATCGGCACGCCCGTCACCCGGGTGCGGCTCGTCCCGGTCGAGGTCGCCGCCGACGCCGTCCATGCCGACGGGCTCTGGGGCGGAGCCGACGCCCGGGTGGAGCGGGGGGTCGCCCGGGTCCAGGGGCTGCTCGGCCCCGAGGCGGTGCTCGCGCCGGTGCTCCAGGGTGGTCGCACGCCCACCGAGCGGCAGGCGATGGTGCCGTGGGGCACTCGGTCGACCGGCCTGCGGCCGCGGGAGCTGCCGTGGCCCGGCTCGATCCCGCCCCCCTTCCCGTCGCGGGTGCTGCCCGAGGCGGTGCCGGCCGGGGTGAGGGACTCCGGCGGCCGGCCCGTGGTGATGGGCTCGCGGGGAGCGATGAGCGCCGATCCCAGCCGCTTCCGGCCGGTGCTGGAGGGGCCCGAGGGCGAGGGCTGGCTCCCGGTCACCGCCTGGGCCGGGCCGTGGCCCGTCGACGACGCGTGGTGGGAGCCCGGCGCGCGGAAGGTCGCCCGCTTCCAGCTCGTCGCCGCCGACGGCCGGGCATGGCTGGTCACCTGCGATGGCGATCAATGGGTCACCGAGGCGGCCTATGACTAGGACATGCCTCGTGGCTGTCGCCAGCAGGGCCGACTGATGGGCTGGGAGAACCCCGCCGTCTCCTGGCGGGAGCTGGAGCGGACGCTCTCCGGGAAGTCGGTCGACCCGTCGGACGTGCCGATGTCGCGACGCCGGAGGAGGACCGCGCCGCAGGTGTCGCCGCCGGAGCACCCCGTGGTGCCGTACGCCGAGCTGCACGCCCACTCGCACTTCAGCTTCCTCGACGGGGCGTCGTCACCGAGCGACCTGGTGGCCGAGGCGATCCGGCTCGGCCTGCACGGCCTGGCGATCACCGACCACGACGGGTTCTACGGCGCGCCCGCGATGGCCGAGGCGATCCAGCTCGTCCGGCGCCAGGAGGCTCAGGAGCAGCAGGCGGAGGGGACGGCGTACTCGCTGGCCTCGATCTACGGCGCCGAGCTCTCCCTCGGGCTGAGCGGACCGCAGAACGGCGTCGCCGACCCCGAGGGGCGGCACCTGCTGGTGCTGGCGCGCGGGGTGGAGGGCTATCACCGGCTGGCGGGGGCGATCACCGAGGCGCAGCTGCGCGGGGACGAGAAGGGGCGCCCGGTCTACGACCTGGACGAGCTGGTCGACCGGGCGGGTCGCGAGCACTGGCTGATCCTCACGGGCTGCCGCAAGGGCTTCCGGTCCCGCGAGGACATCGCGGGGCTCGTGGACCGCTTCGGCGCCGGCAACGTCGCCGTCGAGCTCACCGACCACGGCCTGCCCACGGACTCGCGCACCAACGACGCGCTCTGGGCGCTCGCGCACGACCTGAGCCTGCCCGTGGTCGCGACCGGGAACGTCCACTACGCGACGCCGGAGGAGAACCACCTCGCGGACGCGATGGCCGCGGTCCGGGCCCGCCGCTCACTGCCGGAGATGGCGGGCTGGCTGGCCCCGCACGGCGCCGCCCACCTGCGCAGCGGGGAGGAGATGACGCGGCGCTTCGCCCGCTATCCCGGAGCCGTCGCGCGCTCCGTCGAGCTCGCCGACGAGTGCGCGTTCGACCTGCAGAAGGCCAAGCCGGAGCTGCCCTCGCGCGGCATCCCCGAGGGCCACACCGCCGCCACCTGGCTGCGGGAGCTCGTCGAGGCCGGCTTCCAGAAGCGGTACGTCGACGCCAACCCGGACAAGCCTGACTTCGTCGCCGAGGCCCGGGAGCGGATCGAGCACGAGATGGACGTGATCACGCGGAAGAACTTCTGCGGCTACTTCGTGATCGTGCACGACATCGTCGCCTACGCCCGCTCGCAGCAGATCCTCTGTCAGGGCCGGGGGAGCGCCGCTTCGAGCGCGGTCTGCCACGCCCTCGGCGTCACCGCGATCGACCCCGTCTTCTACGGCCTGCCCTTCCAGCGGTTCATCTCCGAGCACCGCGAGGAGGAGCCCGACATCGACGTCGACTTCGACTCCGACCGCCGCGAGGAGGTCATCCAGTGGGTCTACGACACCTACGGCCGGCACAACGCCGCCCAGGTCGCCAACATCATCAGCTACCGGCCGAAGTCGGCGGTGCGCGATGCCGCCAAGGCCCTCGGCCACAGCCCCGGCCAGCAGGACGCCTGGTCCAAGCTGGTCTCCGGCTGGTCCTCGGTCGTCGCGACGGAGGTGGAGGGGGAGGTCGGGATCCCCGCCGGCGTACTCGCCCTGGCCTCCCGCTTCCACCGGGCGCCCCGCCATCTCGGCATCCACTCCGGCGGGATGATCCTCACCGAGCGGCCGATCGGCGAGGTGGTGCCGATCGAGCGCGGCCGGATGGAGAAGCGGACCGTGCTGCAGTGGGACAAGGACGGCTGCGAGTTCATGGGGCTGGTGAAGTTCGACCTGCTCGGCCTCGGGATGCTCAGCGCGCTCGACCATCTCATGACGATCGTGCGCACCCACACGGGGGAGGACTGGGAGCTGGCGTCGATCCCCAAGGAGGAGCCGGCGGTCTTCGACATGCTCTGCCGGGCCGACTCGATCGGCGTCTTCCAGGTCGAGTCACGGGCCCAGATCGGGACACTGCCGCGGCTCCAGCCGCGCTCGTTCTACGACCTGGCGATCGAGATCGCGCTCATCCGACCCGGCCCGATCCAGGGCGGCGCGGTGCACCCCTACATCCGCCGGGCCACGGGCAGGGAGGAGGTGACCTACGTCCACGACGACCTGAGGCCGGTGCTGGAGCGCACCAGGGGCGTGCCACTCTTCCAGGAGCAGCTCATGGAGATGGGCATGGTCCTCGGCGACTTCGACGCCGAGGACGCCGACCTGCTGCGCCGGGCGATGGGCTCCAAGCGCGGGATCGAGCGGATCGAGTCGCTCAAGGACCAGCTCTACGCCGGGATGCTCCAGAAGGGCATGACGCCCGAGCAGGCCGACGCGACGTACGTCCAGATCCTCTCCTTCGCGAACTTCGGCTTCGCGGAGTCCCACGCCCTCAGCTTCGCCAAGCTCGTCTACGCCTCCTCGTGGTTCAAGCTGCACTACCCGGCGGCCTTCCTGGCCGGGCTGCTGCGCTCCCAGCCCATGGGCTTCTACTCGCCCCAGTCGCTGACCCAGGACGCCATGCGTCACGGCGTGGAGGTGCGAAGGCCCTGCCTCGTCAACTCGTCCGACGTTGCCGACCTCGAGCTCGTCGATGGCGAGGGCGATCGTGGGCGGGGCGGTGTCACGACGGGCCTGGACTCGTGCCTGCTCGACGTCGAGGGGCCCACGCCGTGGGTGCCCGGGACCCCCGACCCGACGCCGGAGCATCGGCGCGACAGCGGCTTCGCCGTCCGGCTCGGGCTCGACGGGGTGCGCGGCATCGGGAAGGAGACGGCGAAGCGGATCGTCGCCGCCCGCGACGAGCGGCCCTTCGCCGACGTGACCGACCTGGCGCGACGGGCCGAGCTCGGCACCGACCAGCTCGAGGCGCTCGCGACCGCCGGCGCGCTGGGCTCGCTCGGGGAGGGCCTGTCGCGCCGCGAGGCGCTGTGGGCCGCCGGCTGGAGCGAGTCGCTCGACCACCTTCCCGGCACCGCTCCCACCGCCGAGGCTCCCGTGCTGCCGGCGATGAACGACGTCGAGGAGACCCTCGCCGACCTGTGGGCCACGGGGATCAGCCCGGGCGGTCACCCCTTCACCCACCTGCGCGCCCAGCTGTCGGGATCGGGGGTGCGCAGCGTCGCCTCGCTGCGCGAGATCGAGTCCGGCACCCGGGTCACCGTCAGCGGCACGATCACCCACCGCCAGCGTCCGGGGACGGCCGGCGGGGTCACCTTCCTCAACCTCGAGGACGAGACCGGCATGCTCAACGTGGTCTGCTCGATGGGCGTCTGGGCACGCCACCGCACGGTCGCCGCCACGGTCTCGGTCATGGTGATCCGCGGCCGGGTCGAGCAGGAGGACGGCGTGCTCAACCTCGTCGCCGAGCGCCTCGCGCCGCTGAGCGAGATCGCCCCCGGCGCCGCCAGCGCGCTGCATGCCCGCCATCGCTCCCGCGACTTCCGCTGACCGCCGAATGGGGCCTCCCCTCCCGCCGAGTGGGGCCTCCCGTCCCGCCGAGTGGGGCCCGACGTCCGGCAGGATGCCGCTGTGACCCCCGCTGACCAGGACACCGCCTTCGCCTCCGTCGACGCGCTCTTCGCCACCGAGTTCGAGACCGGGCGATCGCCCGGCCTGGTCTGGGCCGTCGTACGCGACGGCGCGATCCTCCACACCGGCTCGCTCGGCACCACCGTGCTCGGCGCCGACGTCCCTCCGGGCGTCGACACCGTCCAGCGGATCGCCTCGATGAGCAAGTCCTTCACCGCCGCGGCCGTCCTGCTGCTGGTCGAGCGCGGCGAGATCGCGCTCGACGACCCGGTCTCGCGCTACGTCCCGCAGCTCCGGCAGTCGCACTCGGCCGACTCCGCGCCGATCACCCTGCGCCACCTGCTCACCATGAGCGCCGGGCTCCTCACCGACGACCCGTGGGGCGACCGCAACGAGCCGCAGACGCCCGCCGAGCTCGATGCCTTCCTCGCCGGGGGCTTCCTCACCGGCGCCCGGCCCGGCGAGACGTTCGAGTACGCCAATCTCGGCTACGCCGTCCTCGGCCGCGTCATCGACCGCGTGCTGTCGGTCGACGGCGGGTTCCGGCGGTTCGTCCTCGACGAGATCGCCGCGCCGCTGCGCATGACCGCCACCACGTACGACGTCACGCTGGCCGGCCCGGCCCTCGCGGTCGGACACGAGAAGCGGGCAGGCGGCTGGGAGGCGGTGCCACCGGTCGCGCCCGGCACCTTCTCCGCGATGGGCGGGCTGCACTCCTCGATCACCGACCTGGCCCGGTGGGTCGCGGGCTTCACCGACGCCTTCCGCGATCCCACCGCCCCGCATCCGCTCTCGGCCGCGAGCCGCCGCGAGATGCAGCAGTCGCATCGCTTCATCGCCGTCGAGGCGGGCACCGAGCGGGCGGCGGAGGCGACCGCCTTCGGCTACGGCTTCGGGCTCATCGCCGAGCACCATCTCGACCACGGCCACGTCGCCCAGCACAGCGGCGGCTACCCCGGCTACGGCTCCCACATGCGCTGGCACGC
The DNA here is from genome assembly GCF_047607365.1 of Nocardioides sp. Lineage (GTDB taxonomy): Bacteria > Actinomycetota > Actinomycetes > Propionibacteriales > Nocardioidaceae > Nocardioides. Next base: position 6,566 of record NZ_JASGDD010000132.1, read on the forward strand.
CGCGTCGGGGCTCGGGGTGATCGCCCTGGCCAACGGCACCTACGCCGCTCCGGTCGCGACCTCCACGCGGGCACTGCGCGAGCTGGTCGCCGCGCTCGCCGGCTCCGCGGACGAGCCGGCCCCGGCGTACCCCGTCCCGACGACGCTCACGCTCGTGCGAGCCGTCACCGACCGCGTCGCCGCGACCCTCGCGGGCCACGGCCCGACGCCGTTCACCGACGACGACCTGTTCACCTTCAACGTCGCGATGGACACGCCGGAGCCCGAGCGCCGGCTCCAGCTCGCCGCCGAGCGCGACAAGGCCGGCCTCATGCTCGTGCCGGCGGAGGGACCGACCCCGAAGGCCGACGGGCTCGGCCACATCACCTGGTCGGTCCCGGCCGAGCGCGGCCGCTACGACCTGGAGATCAAGATCGCGCCGACCCTCGAGCCGCGCGTCCAGCAGTTGCTGGTCCGGGGCGTTCCTGAGGAATGATCGGGCGGTGCCCTCCACGCTGCCCGACGGCGACCTCGCCCCCGCCTCGGGCGAGCTGCCGGCCTCCGCGCTGGCCGGACTCGGCACCCGCCCGCTGGGCTTCTACGTCCACGTGCCGTTCTGCACGGTGCGCTGCGGCTACTGCGACTTCAACACCTACACCGCGCTCGAGCTCGGCCCGTCGGTCGCCGCCGGCGGCCACCCCGGGGCAAGTCGCCAGACCTACGCCGAGGCCGCGATCGCCGAGGTCCGCCTCGCCCGCCGCGTCCTGGGCGACGCCGACGTCCCCGTCTCCACCGTCTTCTTCGGGGGCGGTACGCCGACCCTGCTCCCGTCGCGCGACCTCGTCGCCATCGTCGGCGCGATCCGGGACGAGTTCGGCCTCGCCGCCGACGCCGAGGTGACGACCGAGGCCAACCCGGACTCGGTCACGCCCGCGTCGCTGGCCGAGCTGGCGGCCGGCGGCTTCACCCGGGTCTCCTTCGGCATGCAGTCGGCCGTCCCGCACGTCCTCGCCGTGCTGGACCGCACCCACGACCCGGCGGGCGTCCCGCTCGCCGTCGCCGCCGCCCGCGACGCCGGCATCGCGCAGGTGTCGCTCGACCTCATCTACGGCACGCCGGGGGAGTCGCGCGAGGACTGGACGCGATCGCTCGACGCGGCACTGGCCTGCGCGCCCGACCACGTCTCGGCGTACTCGCTCATCGTGGAGGACGGCACCGCACTGGCCCGCCGCGTCCGGCGGGGTGAGCTCCCGATGCCGGACGAGGACGACGTCGCCGACAAGTACGCGATGGCCGACGAGGCGCTCCGCGCCGCCGGCCTGGAGTGGTACGAGGTGTCCAACTGGTCCACGTCGGCCCAGACCCGGTGCCGCCACAACGTCCTCTATTGGACCGGCGCCGACTGGTGGGGCGTCGGGCCCGGCGCGCACTCCCACGTCGGCGGCACGCGCTGGTGGAACGTCAAGCACCCCGTCGCCTACGCCGACCGCATCGCCGCCGGCGCGTCGCCGGCCGCGGCCCGCGAGGTGCTGACGCCCGCGGACCGTCAGGTCGAGCGGATCCTGCTGGAGCTGCGGCTCTCCACCGGCCTGCCGCTCTCCGCCCTCCCCGAGCCGTCGCTGGTCGCCGGGCCGGTCGAGGCCGGCCTCGCGTACGTCGACCCCGCCCCCGACGGCCCGCGCCTCAAGCTCACCGATCCCGGCCGCCTCCTCGCCGACGGCGTCGTCCGCGACCTCCTCCCCTGAGCCTGAGTCCGCCGATCCTGCGCCTGCGCGCAGAATCGCCGGACTCAGGCTGAGCGGCCGCGAAGCGCTATCGCTGTTGGACCGGTCTGTTGGACCACGAGACGGGCCGCCCACTGCCGGGACCGCCCGCCGAGCGCGATCCGAGCGCGATCCGAGCGCGATCCGACGGGGCAGCGGCGAGGACTCGCTAGGACTCGGCGGGAGAGGCCGGACGAGCCGGCACGGGCAGCTGCCGGGGTTGGCGGGCCTGACCGGTGACCCACCACGCGGCCCCCATGATGAGGAAGCCGACGAGCACGTCGAGCGTCCAGTGGTTGCCGGTGCCGAGGACGACGACGGCGGTCGTCAGCGGGTAGAGGAAGGTCGCGGCCCGTGCGAGCGGGTGGCACAGCGTCGTCCGGACGGCGAGCGCCGCCCAGAGCGCCCACCCGGCGTGCATCGAGGGGAAGGCCGCCAGCTCGTTGGTGAGCCCGCCGAGCCCGCGCGGCGCCGAGGCGTCGGCGCCCCACCATCCCGCCGTGGCGTGGAGGCTCATCACGTCGGTGAAGCCGAAGCCCATCCGCGGCGGAGCCGTGGGCGAGGTGAGGTAGAACGCCAGCGCGACGACCGTCGCGGCCACCAGCGCGCGCCGGGCGTGCACGTAGAGCGCCGGCCGGCGCACGAAGAGCCACACGATCAGTGCCACGGTGACGACGTAGTGGGCGCTCGCGTACCAGTAGTCGCCGAGGATCCCGAGCACCCGGTGCTCGACGAACAGGGTGTTGAGCCAGGGCTCGACCGCCAGGTGCCACGACCGCTCGACGTCGACGATCCGCCCGGCCCGCTCGAGAGCCGGTGCCAGGTGACCGTCCGCGAGGGTGCGCGACACCGTGTAGCCGGCGTACAGGGTGACGACCAGCACGAGCTCGCGCACCGCCCGGTGAGCGCCGAGCCACCGTCGTACGCCGGCCGCGGCGTCGTGCAGGAGGTGGAACGTCGCGCGCTGAGCCTCCCGGTGCCCCCATGCCGTGCTCATGCCCGGATCCTCCCGTCGCTCCGATCCCAACTGGAGGACTCCCTCCGGTTGTGCAACATAGCACAAGTGGAGTGTGCCCTCCGCTTGATACGATCCCTGGCGTGACCGAGACCGCCGATCGCCCGCCGGGCCTGCGCGCCGACGCCGAGCGCAACCGGCAGCGGATCCTGGACGCTGCCTGCGACCTGTTCCGGGAGTCGGGGCTCGAGGTCCCACTGGAGGAGGTCGCCCGGCGCGCCGGGGTCGGCATCGCCACGCTCTACCGCCGGTTCCCGAACCGGTCGGACCTCGCGGCCGCCGCCTTCGCCGAGCAGCTGAGCCACTATGCCGAGGTCGTGGACGCCGCCGCGGCGCAGCCGGACCCCTGGCAGTCGATCGTCGCGCTCGTGCACGACCTCAGCGACCTGCAGGCCCGCGACGCCGGCCTCCGCGAGCTGCTGACCATGTCCTTCGCCGAGACCCCGGGGGTCCAGAAGGCTCTGAGCCTGGTCCAGTCGCGACTGGAGGCGCTCATCGCCCGGGTCCGCGACTCGGGCTCGCTGAGGCCCGACTTCGACCCCGCCGACCTGATGCTCTTCATGCTCGGCAACAGCGGGATCGTGCGCCGCCTCGACGGCCGCTCGGACACCGCGCGCCACCGCAGCGCGGCCCTGTTCCTCGAGGCGATCCGCAACCGCCCCGACCCGGAGCCGCTCCCACCCGCGCCGGACGTCGCCGAGCTCAAGGGCGCGATGCGGCAGTGCTCCGCCGAGGGCTGAGCGTCACTCCGTGACGCCGGGCCGTCGCCTCGTCACTCCGTGACGCTGAGCGGTCGCCTCGTCACTCCGTGACGCTGAGCGGTTGCTTCGTCACTCCGTGACGAAGTCGATCAGCTCCTCGACCCGGCCGAGGAGGGCGGGCTCGAGGTCGTCGTAGGACTTCACCCGGCTCAGCAGCTGCTGCCACGCGCGGGCGATGTCGGCCTGGTCGCGGTGGGGCCAGCCGAGGTGCTGGCAGATGCCCTTCTTCCACTCGATCGACCGTGGCACGGCGGGCCATGCCTCCAGGCCGACCCGCGACGGCTTGATCGCGGCCCAGATGTCGATGAACGGGTGGCCTACGATCAGAACGTCGCGACCGACGGGGGAGCGGCGGATGGCGTCGGCGATGCGCGACTCCTTCGACCCGGCGACCAGATGGTCCACGAGTACGCCGACCCGCCGGCCGGGCGCCGGGCGGAACTCCCGCAGGTGGTCGGCGAGGTCGTCGACCCCGCCGAGGTACTCCACCACCACGCCCTCGATCCGCAGGTCGTCGCCCCACACCCGCTCGACCAGCTCGGCGTCGTGCCGGCCCTCGACGAAGATCCGCGACGCGCGCGCGACGCGTGCGGAGGCGCCGGCGACGGCGAGCGAGCCCGAGGCCGTGCGGGCGGGACCCGACGGAGCCGCGGTGGCCCGCGGGGGAGCGGCGAGGATGACCGGGCGGCCCTCGAGCAGGAAGCCCGGCCCGAGCGGGAACGAGCGGCGCTTGCCGCGCCGGTCCTCCAGGGTCACCGTGCCGAGGTCGCGGTCCACCGCGACGATCTCGCCGACCCAGTCGTCGGTGGGCCACTCCACGACCTCGCCGAGGATGGCCGGCGCCTCGGTCGCGCGCCCGTTGCGCGGCGCGCGCCAGTCGGTCGAGAGGACATCGGAGCCATAGCGGTCAGCCATGGGAGCGATTGTCCCAGCAGTCACTCCCGTCACACCGCGCGACGCGCGGCAGGGCCCCGCGACGCGCTCAGCAGATGCCGGGATGCAGGCAGCCGCGCAGCAGCGCGGCCAGGTCGGCCGGGGTCTCGGCCACGCGGGGGAACCACACCGGGCGCTGGTGGGAGCCGGTGAGGTCGACCCACTCCAGCGTCGTGCCCCACGTCGTGAGGTCGACCAGCTGGGCGCCGAGGATCTCGTCGACGTCGGTGCGGCTCAGCTCGGCGACCGCCTCGCGCAGCTCGTGCTGGTGAGCCTCCCGTGCGTGCTCCGCCGCGCGCTGGAGGTAGCCACGGTTGAGCGCGTGGGCCTGCGAGTGGAACTCCGCGACGGGGATCGACACCCGACGGCCGTCGGCGTCGGAGATCTCGACCGTGTCGAGGTCGAGCACGACCCGCTCGCGTACGTCGACGCAGCAGGTGCACGACTCCACGCCCTCGCTCCGCAGGGTGCCCCGGAGGAAGAGGAGGCTCCACGTGGCGGTCGGGTCGCCCTCGGGCGCCGCCCCGCGCACGCCGCTGGTCATCATCAGCGTCGCCCGCGACCGGTCCCGCCCGGAGGCGGCCACCACGCCCTGCGGAGGGCAGAGGAACCCGGGTGTGCCGTCGATGTCGAGGAGGCCGAGCCGCTCGTCGACGAGGGAGTGCGCGACGTCGGCGATGTCGAGCTCCACGTCGCGGGCACACGACAGGATGCTCCGGGCCGCGGCCGCGGCGGTGTGCTGGTCGAGCTGGGGGACGCTCATGTCTCTCCTAGAGCGGATCGGAACAGATCATCTGAGTTAGGTGAGCCTAACCTATGACACTGGCTCGACCATGGCAACGGTCCACGGTGTCGTCGCCGGCTCGCGCTAGTCTTGGCACTCCGGACCCACGAGTGCCAGCGAGCAGGAGCGAGGAGGACCCATGCAGAACGAGCGCCGCCTGGCCGTCCTCCGCGCGATCGTCGAGGACTACGTCGCCACCGAGGTGCCGGTCGGCTCGAAGTCCCTGGTCGAGCGCCACCGGCTCAACGTCTCGCCCGCCACGGTGCGCAACGACATGGCCGTCCTCGAGGAGGAGGGCTACATCGCCCAGCCGCACACCAGCGCCGGCCGGGTGCCGACCGACAAGGGCTACCGCCTCTTCGTCGATCGCCTCGACGGCGTCAAGCCGCTCAGTCCTGCCGAGCGACGCGCCATCTCCGACTTCATGGGCGGCGCCGTCGACCTCGACGACGTGGTGCAGCGGTCGGTCCGCCTGCTCTCCCAGCTGACCCACCAGGTCGCCGTGGTGCAGTACCCCACGCTCGCCCGCTCCACCGTGCGCCACGTCGAGCTGATCGCGCTCGCGCCCACCCGGGTCCTGGCGGTCCTCATCCTCTCCACCGGCCGCGTGGAGCAGCGCGTGGTCGAGCTCCCCGGCGACCTCGACGACGATGCGCTCGCCGCGCTGCGGTCGCGGATCAACCTGGCCGCCGTGGGCCAGCTCATCGCCGACGCCACGGTCGCGCTGCGCGCCCTCCCCGGTGCCGCCGAGCCGGCGCTCCCCGCGCTGACCAGCGCCATCGTCGAGGCACTCGTCGAGGCGATGTCCGACCACCGCTCCGCCGAGCGGATCGCGATCGCCGGCGCATCGAACCTCGCCCGCTACAGCGACAGCTTCGAGACCGCCGTACGCCCTCTGCTGGAGGCGCTCGAGGAGCATGTCGTGCTGCTCAAGCTGATGGGCGAGGCCAGCGCCGGAGGCACGGTCACCGTGCGCATCGGCGCCGAGGGGCCCGTCGAGCACCTCTCCTCGACCAGCGTCGTCACCACCGGCTACGGCCCCCAGGACGACGCGCTGGCGATGCTCGGCGTCATCGGCCCCACCCGCATGGACTACCCCGGGACGATGGCCGCCGTGCGCGCGGTCGCCCGCTACGTCTCCCGCATCCTCGACGAACGCGACTGAGCGCCACCGAGCGCGACTGAGACTGTGACCCAGAAAGTGACCGATGGACCCCTATGACCTGCTCGGCGTCTCCCGCGACGCCGACGACGCGGCGATCAAGAAGGCCTACCGGGCCCTCGCCCGCAAGTACCACCCCGACGTCAACCCCGATGAGGCGTCGCAGGAGCGGTTCAAGGAGATCTCCCACGCCTACGAGATCCTGAGCGACCCCACCAAGCGCGCCGCCTACGACCGCGGCGGCGACATGGGCTTCGGCTTCGGGGGCGGCGCCGGTGCCGGCGCGGGCTTCTCGTTCACCGACATCATGGACGCCTTCTTCGGCGGCCAGGGCGGAGGCGGCGGTACGTCGTCGGGCCGGGGTCCCCGCTCGCGCAGCCGTCGCGGGCAGGACGCCCTCGTCGGCCTGGAGATCGATCTCGCCGAGGCCGCCTTCGGCGCCAGCCACGAGATGACCCTCGACACCGCGGTCGTCTGCGACACCTGCCACGGCGAGGGCGCGGCTCCCGGGTCGAAGCCGGTCACCTGCGAGACCTGTCGCGGCGCCGGCGAGGTGGCGCACGTGCAGCGCAGCTTCCTCGGCGAGATCCGAACGCTGCGCCCCTGCGCGGCCTGCCGCGGGTTCGGCACGATCATCCCGGATCCCTGCCGCGACTGCGGCGGCGACGGCCGCGTCCGCACCCGCCGCACCATCACCATCAAGGTGCCCGCGGGCGTCGACAACGGCACCCGGCTCCAGCTCACCGGGCAGGGCGAGGTCGGCCCCGGCGGCGGTCCCGCCGGCGACCTCTACGTCGAGCTGCGCGTCGCCCGCCACCCCGTCTTCCAGCGCCAGGGCTCCGACCTGCACTGCCAGGTGACCATCCCGATGACGGCCGCCGCGCTCGGCACGGTGATCACGCTGCCCACGCTCGAGGCCGACCTGGTGACCGACGACGTCACGCCCGAGACCCCCACCAGCTTCGACCTGGAGGTCAAGCCCGGCACCCAGCCCGGCTCCGACCAGGTGCTGCGCGGGCTGGGCGTCCCCGGGCTGCACGGCCGCGGTCGCGGCGACCTCGTCGTCACCGTGCTCGTCGAGACCCCGACCGGCCTCGACGACGAGCAGGCCGAGCTGCTCACCCAGCTGTCCAAGCTCCGCGGCGAGGAGCACCCGCTGGGCAGCCTCAAGGCCACGAGGCAGGGCTTCTTCGGCCGGATCCGCGACGCCTTCGGCGAGCACTGAGCACTCACGGGTCGACCGCCCACCCCCGCTCGGCCCCTCGCGTCACGTCCAGCGGGACGTGCGGGAGAGCAGGGCGGCGACGGCGGCCACCCCCGCGGTGGAGGTGCGGAGGACCTCCGAGCCGAGCCTGACCGTCACCGCGCCGGCATCCCGGAACAGCTCGACCTCCTCGGGGGCGAAGCTGCCCTCGGGCCCGACGATCAGCACGATCTCGCCCGAGGCGGGCAGGGTCAGCGCGGCGACCGGAGTCTCGGCGGACTCCCAGAGGAGGACCGCGAGGTCGGCGGAGGCCACCAGCGCGGCGACCTCGGCGGTGCTCGCGAGGTCGGCGACCTGCGCGAACCAGGAGCGCCGGCTCTGCTTGCTCGCCTCGCGCGCGGTGGAGCGCCAGCGCGCCAGCGGCTTGGCGCCGCGCTCGCCCCTCCACGACACGATCGACCGGGCGGCGGCCCAGGGCACGATGGCGGAGACGCCGATCTCGGTCATGAGCTCGACCGCGAGCTCGCCGCGATCGCCCTTCGGGAGGGCCTGGACCACGGTGAAGCGCGGTGCGGGCTCCTCGTCGGCCACGAGGCGATCGACGAGCACGTCCATCGACCTCTTGGCATGCGTCGCGGCGATGGTGCCGGTCGCCGTCGTGCCGGCGCCGTCGGTCAGCATCACCGCCTCGCCGACCTCCAGCCGGCGTACGGCGACGGCGTGATGTCCCTCGGGTCCGTCGACCGTCACCACCTCCCCGACCGCGACGCCCGACAGCGACGCAACCAGGTGGACCGGGAGGCTCACGTCACGCCGGTCACTTCACCGTGACGGGGACGACGACCTGGCCGCCGGTCGAGCCCGCCGCCTCGTCGCCGTCGGCCTCGTCGTCCACGCGCACCTGGAACGTGTACTCGCCCGGCGTCACGTCGCTCACGTCGACCGTGCCGGCGTAGGGGTAGAGCTTGTCCATCCAGCCCTCGGCCGTGAAGTAGCCCTCCTTGACCGTCGCGCCGGTGGCGTCCGCCAGCTTCCACGGCACGTTGGCCTCGGGGGAGTTGGCGGTGCCGGAGACGTCGAAGCTGCCGCTCACGATCGCACCGGCCGTCGGCGTGTCCAGGGTGATCAGGGCGTCGTCGGCCGCCGGCGAGCTGGACGTCGCGGTCGCGGCGTCGGTCGGGGTCGGCGTGGGGGTCGGCGTCGCCGAGGTGGCGGCCGTCGTCTCCGGGTCGCTCGCCGCGGAGTCGTCGCTGCCGCACGCGGTGAGCAGGCCGAGCAGGCTCAGGCCGGCGGCGGTCACGGCCGCCGACCGGCCCGTACGACGAAGGGTGCTGTTGCGCATGGGACCAGTGTGACACCATCGAGCCCGTGAGCACTGCCGATGGAGCGTTCGACACCGACGAGAGCTGCCTCTTCTGCAAGATCGTCGCCGGCGACATCCCCGCCGACCTGGTCCACACGGGCGAGCGCGTCGTCGCCTTCCGCGACATCGCCCCGAAGGCGCCGCTCCACGTGCTCGTCGTCCCCCGTGACCACAAGCCCAACGCCGCCGCCACCGCCGCGGCCGACCCGGCCCTGATCGGGGAGCTGGTCTCCGTGGCGGACGCGATCGCGACGGGCGAGGGGCAGCCGGCGTACAACCTGCTCTTCAACACCGGCGAGGCGGCGGGTCAGACGGTCTTCCACACCCATCTCCACGTGCTGGCCGGCGGGAAGCTCACCGAGCTCCCCGTCTGAGCCCAGGCGGGGCCCAGGCTGAGCGGCCGGTAGGCTGGGCAGCCACATGACAGAGTCCAGCCAGCCCGGCCAGCAGCCCCAGCGGCGTGTCGCCAAGCACACCGTCGTCGTCCCCCCGAGCGTCGACATGGTGTCCGTGCTCGGCCCGGCCGACGAGTTCCTCGGGACCATCGAGTCGCACTTCGAGGCGGACGTCCACGTCCGCGGCAACCGGATCACGCTCCACGGCGAGCCCGGCGACCTGGCCCTCATCGAGCGCCTGCTGGAGGAGATGATCACCCTCGTCCGCACCGGCCAGGGCCTCAGCGCCGAGGCGGTCGAGCGGATCATCGGCATGCTCCGGGCCGACACGCAGGCCCAGCCGGCCGACGTGCTGAGCATGAACATCCTGTCCAACCGCGGGCGCAGCATCCGGCCGAAGACGCTCAACCAGAAGCGCTACGTCGACGCCATCGACAAGCACACGATCACCTTCGGCATCGGACCGGCCGGCACCGGCAAGACCTACCTCGCGATGGCGAAGGCGGTGCAGGCGCTGCAGGGCAAGCAGGTCAACCGGATCATCCTCACCCGCCCGGCGGTCGAGTCGGGGGAGAGGCTCGGCTTCCTGCCCGGCACCCTGACCGAGAAGATCGACCCCTACATGCGGCCGCTCTACGACGCGCTCCACGACATGCTCGACCCCGACCTGATCCCCAAGCTCATGGCCGCCGGCACGATCGAGATCGCCCCCCTGGCCTACATGCGCGGGCGGGCCCAGCCGGTCGATACCAAGGTGTTGACGCCGTACGGGTGGCAGGAGATCGGGTCTCTCGAGGTCGGCGACCTGGTGATCGGCTCCGATGGGCTGCCGACACCCGTGCTCGGCGTCTATCCCCAGGGCACGAAGGACGTCTACCGAGTGTCGACCCAGGACGGCGCGAGCGTGCTCGCGTCGGACGAGCACCTGTGGACTGTCCGCACGGCGTCGGACAAGCGTCGGCGCACGTCCCGGACCTTGCAGACGAAGGACATGATCGGAAGCCTGCGCGCCGCGCATGCCCATCGCTACGAGCTCCCGATCGTCTGCGCCGTCGAATTCGTCCCGAAGGACGTTCCGCTCGACCCTTACGCGCTGGGCCTCCTCCTGGGTGACGGGTGCATCACCACGCGGACGACGCCGTCCTTCGCCACAGCGGATCCGGAGCTTGTCTCACTGCTGGGGGATGCGCTCGAGCCGCTGGGGATCGAGGTGACCCACAAGTCCGGGTACGACTACGTGCTTCGCAACCCTTCGGGCGGGCGTGGAGGCCTGCGGACGGCCAACCCCGTGACGGCCGCCATTCGGCAGCTGGGCCTCGCGGGGGCGACGTCGTCGACGAAGTTCGTGCCGGACGTCTACAAGCTCAACACTCCGCAGGTGCGGCACGAGGTCTTGAAGGGACTGCTCGACACCGACGGGGGTCCGGTCCTGCAGCGGGGCCGTACGCCACGGATCCAGTACTCGACCACGTCGAGGCAGCTCTGCGATGACGTGGTCTTCCTGGTCCGGTCCCTCGGTGGCGTCGCGTACGTCCGAACTCGTCCGGCCGAGGGCAGGAGGCCGGGCCTGGCAAACGGCCGGCCAGTGCCTTACCGGAACGACTCCTATGTGTTGGACATCCGCCTGCCCATCGGGCTGCCTGCCTTCAGGCTCCCGCGGAAGCGAGAGCAGTACGACGGCACCAACGCAGGGCGGCCGATGCGCTTCATCACCAGCATCGAGCCCGAAGGCCGGGCTGAGTGTGTCTGCATCCAGGTCGCGGCGCCGGACTCGCTCTACGTGACGGAGGACTTCCTCGTCACTCACAACACGCTCAATGACGCGTTCATCGTGCTCGACGAGGCGCAGAACACCACGCCCGAGCAGATGAAGATGTTCCTCACCCGGCTCGGCTTCGGCTCCAAGATCGTCGTCACCGGCGACACCTCCCAGACCGACCTGCCCCGGGGGCAGGCCAGCGGCCTGCGGGTGGTCGAGTCCATCCTCGACGAGGTGAGGGACATCAGCTTCAACAAGCTGACCAGCAACGACGTCGTACGCCACCACCTGGTGGGCAAGATCGTCGCCGCCTACGACGAGTACGACGCGAGGGAGCCCGAGTGAGCATCGAGATCCTCAACGAGGCCGGCATCGCCGCGGACGAGCTCGACGAGGAGCACCTCGCCCGGCTGGCCCGGTTCGTGATGGACCGGATGCGGGTCCATCCGCAGGCCGAGCTGTGCATCAAGCTCGTCGACGAGCCCACCATCGCCACCCTCAACGAGCAGTGGATGGGCAAGGAGGGGCCGACCGACGTGCTCGCCTTCCCGATGGACGAGCTGCGGCCCGGCCTGCTCGACGAGGAGCCGGAGGAGGGCGTCCTCGGCGACCTCATGATCGCCCCCGCCATCGCCGCGACGCAGGGCGCGACCGCAGGCCACGGCACCCTCGCCGAGGTCGAGCTGCTCACCACCCACGGCATCCTGCACCTGCTCGGCTACGACCACGCCGAGCCGGACGAGAAGGCCGAGATGTTCACGCTCCAGGCGGAGCTCCTGGCGGCCTTCGGGTCAGCCGCGACCCCGCCGCCCCCTGGGTGAGGTCGGCCTGATGTCCGACGTCTGGGTCGTCGCGGCGGCGGGACTGCTCGTCGTCCTCGCCGGCCTCTTCTCCGCCGCCGACGCCGCACTCGGCGGCTTCTCCCTCGCCCGCGCGGAGGAGCTCCTCGACGAGGGTCGCGCGGGCGCGGGCCGGCTCCTGGCCATCGCCGGCGACCCCGCCCGCGTGCTCAACACCACCCTGCTGCTGCGACTGCTGTGCGAGGTGGCCGCGACGATCCTCGTGACGCTCGAGCTCGACGCGCTCTTCGACGGCGCCCGGCTGCCGACGATCGCCTCCTCGCTCGGCGTCATGCTCGTCGTCTCCTTCGTGGTGATCGGCGTCGGCCCGCGCACCGTCGGCCGCCAGCACCACGAGCGGGTCGCCCTCGTCGCGGCCGCCCCGCTGACCCTGATCACCAGCGTCCTCGGCCCGATCCCGCGGTTGCTGATCCTGCTCGGCAACGCGATCACCCCCGGCCGCGGGTTCAGCGAGGGCCCGTTCACCACCGAGACCGAGCTGCGCGAGTTCGTCGATCTCGCCGAGGCGTCCTCCCTGATCGAGGGCGACGAGCGCCGGATGATCCACTCCGTCTTCGAGCTCGGCGACACCACCGCCCGCTCGGTCATGGTCCCGCGCGGCGAGGTCATCTTCATCGAGCGCCACAAGAACCTCCGCCAGACCATGAGCCTCTTCCTGCGCAGCGGCTTCTCCCGGATCCCCGTCGTGGACGACAACCTCGACAACATCGTCGGCATCGCCTACCTCAAGGACGTCGTGCGCCGCGACTTCGAGGCGCCGGAGGCCGAGACCGTGCAGCGGATCGAGACCGTCATGCGCCCCCCGGTGTGGGTGCCGGAGTCCAAGCCCGTCGACGAGTTGCTGCGCGACATGCAGGGCAGGCGTCAGCACATCGCCATCGTCGTCGACGAGTACGGCGGCACGGCCGGTCTGATCACCATCGAGGACGTCCTGGAGGAGATCGTCGGCGAGATCACCGACGAGTACGACCTGACCGACGACGCGCCCCACGTGCTCGACGACGGCGGCGTGCGCGTGCCGGCCCGGTTCCAGCTCGCGGACCTCGACGAGCTCGACGGCCTCGGCGGGGTCAGCATCGAGGACGACGAGGTCGACTCCGTGCGCGGCCTCATGGCCAAGCACCTCGGCCTGGTCCCGATCCCCGGATCGGTCGTCGAGGTCGGCGGGCTGCGCTTCACCGCGGAGGAGACGGCCGGACGCCGGAACAAGATCGGGACCGTGCTGATCGAGAAGGTGCTCGCCGAGCGGGTGCCGGAGAGACTGGAGGAGACATGACACCCGAGGACCAGAAGCTGGTGACGCTCGCCCGGTCGGCGCGCGCCCGCACCCAGGCCGCCGAGGGCGCGGCCGTCCGCGACGTCGACGGCCGCACCTACGCCGGCGCGACGGTCGACCTGCCGCACCTCCAGGTGTCGGCGATCGGCGTGTGCCTCGCGATGGCGGTCTCGTCGGGCTCCTCGGGCCTGGACACCGTCGTCCTCCTCACCCCCGGGCGCGCGACCCCCACCGACCTGGCCGCACTCGAGGACTTCGGGGGCGCGACCGTCCTCGTCAATCCGTAGCGGCCACCGGCGCGGCACGCCGCGCGCTCAGGGCGGCGAGAGCGAGCCCCGCCACCACCCAGCAGCTCAGCACGATCAGGCCGTGGGCCGACCCGGCGCCGTCGAAGAAGGCCACCGACCGGATGGCCGTCCCGGCCGCGCCGACCGGCAGCAGCTGGCCGATCGCGCCCCACGGGCTCGGCAGCCAGGCGGGACCGGTGGCGAACCCGGAGAGCGGGTTGGCGACGAACATCATCACCAGTGCGCCGATCCCGATCCCGGCGGTGCCGAGGAGGGACTGCAGGCCGAGGATCGGGAAGTTGATCGCCGCGATGCCCAGCGCGACGCAGAGCGCGGTGAGGAGGTAGCTGCCGTCGAGGGAGCCGAAGCCGAACTGCAGCAGCGCGGTCACCACCAGCCCCGCGACGAGGGCGAAGGCCGCTCCGGTGGCGAGCCGGAGCGGCACGGCGATCCCCTTGAGCACCAGCGCGAGCACCACCGAGGAGATCATCCCGCCGAAGACCAGCGGAAGCGCGAGGGCGCTCAAGCCCGCGCCCATGGGGTCGTCGTCGGTGTAGGGCACGAGCTCCTCGTAGGCGACCGTCTGACCGCCGGCGGTCAGCGCCGCCCCCACCGTCTTGAGCACCGAGGCGTACGACGCCCCGGCCGCGGTCGCCGTGAGGACGTCGACACTGCCGTCCTGGGCGATCGACAGGCCGCCCACCTCGTCCCGGTCGAGGATCGCCGGGCGGAGCGTCGCGGCGTCGTCGTACGCCGTGACGTCGAAGACGCCGGACATCTGAGACGTCAGCGAGGCCCTCACCTGAGCCACGGTGGTGTCCGTGCCGCTGATGCCGATCGGCAGATCGTGGGCGCCGGAGTTGACCGACGGCGTCGCGAAGGCCAGCACCATGACGGTCAGCGCGGTGGCGAGCCCCGCGACCACGGTGGCGAGCTTGACGGGCGTGCTCAGCTGGCGCCGCCCGGCGGGCTGCTGCTCGGTCATCTGTGTCTCCTTCGTGGTGGGGCGGGTCCCACACTATCCAACAGTTGTTGGATTGATGACGTCGGCAGGGGACGCGGGCGGTGAGATACTCGCCCCGATGACGGACCCGGCCCCCACCTCCCCGCGCGCGTCCGGTCGACGCCCCGGACCGGACAGCAGCCGGGCCGACATCCTGCGGGCGGCTCAGCGGGCCTTCGCCGCGACGGGGTACGACGGCACCAGCGTGCGCCGGATCGCGGCGGTGGCCGGGGTCGATCCCTCGACGGTGCTGCACTTCTTCGGCACCAAGGAGCGGCTGTTCCAGGAGGTCGTCGAGGAGGTCGCCGGCACCTTGAGGCCCGTCCTGACCGCGCTGAGCGAGGGTGCCCCCGGCCGGGAGCTGGCGCTGCGCTACCTGGAGATCTGGGACGACGAGGACTCCGGGCCCGCGATCCGCGCCCTCGTCCGGGCCACGCTCGGCTCGGAGCGGGCCATCGAGCTGCTCAGGGACACCATGCTGGGGACGCTCCTCGCCGCGGTGCCGGACAGCAACCACTTCGGAGCCCAGCTGGCGCTGTCCCACCTGCTCGGCACCGCCATCGCCCGGCATCTCGGCCGGCTGCCCGCGCTGGCGGAGGCGGATCTCGAGGTGATCGCCGCCCACGTCGGCCCCAGCATCGACCGCTACCTCGTCCCCCGAAACACCGAGGTAAAGGATCGGGAGTAGCGTGCGACCTGTGAGCAGGTGGCAGGACCATGAGGCGGCGGTGGAGCGGCTGAAGGCGTCGTACGACGCGATCCCGGCCGGGTCGCCGGTGCGGCTGGCGAAGAAGACCACCAACCTCTTCCGGGTGCGCTCGGCCACCGATGCGCCCGGGCTCGACGTCAGCGGCCTGGACGGCGTGATCGAGGTGGACCCGGTCGCGCGGACGGCCGACGTGCAGGGCATGTGCACCTACGAGGACCTCGTCGACGCGACTCTCGCCCACGGCCTCATCCCGTACGTCGTCCCGCAGCTGCGCACCATCACCCTCGGTGGCGCGGTGACCGGCCTGGGCATCGAGTCGACCAGCTTCCGCAACGGCCTGCCGCACGAGTCCGTGCTGGAGATGGACGTCTTCACCGGTGCCGGCGAGGTCGTCACCGCCACCCCGGGCACTGCGTCGTCTGAAGGTGTGCACGCCGACCTCTTCGAGACCTTCCCCAACTCCTACGGCTCGCTCGGCTACGCCACCCGCCTCAAGATTAGGCTCGAGAAGGTGCCGCCCCTCGTCGCGCTGCGCCACGTCCGCTTCGACGACGCCGAGCTGCTCGCCAAGACCATCACCGCGATCACCGAGTCGCGGGAGTACGACGGCCAGGAGGTGCACGGACTCGACGGCGTCGCCTTCGCGCCGGGGGAGTACTACCTCACCCTGGCCCGGTTCACCGACACCGCCGAGGGCCGGACCCCGTCGGACTACGTCGGCGGCCAGCGGATCTTCTACCGCTCCATCCAGGAGCGGGAGACGGATCTCCTGACCATCCACGACTACCTCTGGCGCTGGGACACCGACTGGTTCTGGTGCTCGGGCGCGTTCGGCGCGCAGAACTCGAGGATCCGCCGCCTCTGGCCCAAGCGCTGGCGCCGCAGCGACGTCTACATGAGGCTCCTCGGCCTCGACCGTCGGTTCGGCATCGCCGACCGGCTCGACGACCGCGCCGGCCGGCCGCGCCGGGAGCGCGTGGTGCAGGACATCGAGGTGCCGGTCGGCAACCTGCCCGCCTTTCTCGACTGGTTCGACGAGCACGTCGGGATGCGCCCGGTCTGGCTCTGCCCGCTGGTCGCCCAGCGGCCCTGGCGCTCCTACCCGCTCGCGCCCGGCGAGGTCTACGTCAACGCCGGCTTCTGGGGCACGGTCCATGTCGGCCCCGGTGCGGAGAGCGCGCCGGTCAACCGCGCCATCGAGGCCCGCGTCCACGAGCTCGGCGGGCACAAGAGCCTCTACTCCGAGGCCTTCTACGACGAGGAGACCTTCGCCGGCCTCTACAACACTCCCAACCTGGACGCCGTCAAGGCGATCCACGACCCCGACAGCAGGCTGACCAGCCTCTACGACAAGACAGTGAGGCGTCGATGAGCATCTCGAGCACGATCAACGGGTTCTTCAGCGGCGGCCTGCCCGTCCGGCTGTCGGCGTACGACGGCTCCGTCGCGGGCGACCTCGACTCGCCGTACGGCCTGAGGATCCTCAACCAGCGCGGCCTGCAGTACATCCTCACCGCGCCGGGCGATCTCGGCCTCGCCCGGGCGTACGTCAGCGGCGACCTCGAGCTCGAGGGCACCCACCCCGGCGACCCCTACCCGCTGCTGCGGCTCATCGTCGGCTCGACCGACTTCGCCCGGCCGAGCGTCACCGACCTGGCCAGGATCGTGCGCGAGCTCGGCGTGGGCAGCTTCGTGCCGCCCAAGCCCCCGCCGCACGAGCACCTGCCCGTGTGGCGCACCGCTCTCGAGGGCGTGCGCACGGCGGGCGTCAACGCGTTCAGGCGCCACACCGCCGAGCGCGACGCCGAGGCCATCCATCACCACTACGACGTCTCGAACACGTTCTACGAGCACGTCCTCGGCCCGTCGATGGCCTACACCTGCGCCGTCTACCCGAGCGACGACGCCACGCTCGAGGAGGCGCAGGCCGAGAAGTTCGACCTGATCTGTCGCAAGCTCGGACTCGAGCCCGGGATGCGGCTGCTCGACGTGGGCTGCGGCTGGGGCGGCATGGTCCGCCACGCCGCGAAGCACTACGGCGTCTCGGCCCTCGGCGTGACGCTGTCGCGCGAGCAGGCCAACTGGGCCGCCGAGGCGATCAAGCGCGACGGTCTCGACGATCTCGCCGAGGTGCGCTTCTCCGACTACCGCGACGTGGTCGAGACCGACTTCGACGCGATCAGCTCGATCGGGATGACCGAGCACATCGGGGTGGGCAACTACCCGGCGTACTTCTCCTTCCTCCACTCGAAGTTGAAGGAGGGCGCGCCGCTGCTCAACCACTGCATCACCCGCAACGACAACGCGGGCAAGGCGACCGCCGGGGCGTTCATCGACCGCTACGTCTTCCCCGACGGCGAGCTCGCCGGCTCCGGCACGATCGTCGTGGCCGCCGAGGACGCCGGCTTCGAGGTCCAGCACCACGAGAACTTCCGCCGGCACTACGCCAAGACGCTGGCCGCCTGGAACGAGAACCTCGTTGACAACTGGGACGCGTGCGTCGCCGAGACCGACCTCGGCACGGCGAAGGTGTGGGGTCTCTACATGGCCGGCTCGCGGGTCGGCTTCGAGACCAACGAGATCCAGCTCCACCACGTGCTGGCCACCAAGACCCCGAAGAACGGTACGCCGAACGCCGGCTTCACCGACTACCCGATGCGGCACACCTTCGGCGTCTGAGGGTGCGGTCCGGGCGGTGCCGGGCGGCGGCCGCTACCAGTGGACGCCCTTGAGCAGGCTCTTGAGCATCTGCTGCTGCGACATCCTCTTCTCCTCGGCGGCGTCACCGGGGCCGTCCGCGCCGCGGGCGGCGGCCGAGTCCGGGAAGGCGTGGTAGGCCACGTTCAGGACGCGGAAGGCGGTCTTCGGGGTCAGCGTGTGTGCGAGCGCGCCCACGGTGCCCGACAGCGTGTTGACCTCGTGCGGCTTCTCCACCAGGGCTCGCACCACGATGTCGGCGGCCTGGGCCGGCGAGATGGTGGGGAACTTCTGGTACATCTTCGTCGGCGCGATCATCGGCGTCCGCACCAGTGGCATGTGGATCGAGGTGAAGCTGATCCCGTCGCTGAACAGCTCCGAGGAGACCACGTTGCTCCAGGCGTCCAGGGCGGCCTTGGAGGCGACGTAGGCGGAGAACCGCGGGGGATTGGTGAGCACGCCGATCGAGCTGATGTTGACGATGTGGCCGGCCTTGCGCTCCCGCATGCCCGGCAGCAGCCCCATGACGAGCCGGATCGCCCCGAAGTAGTTGAGCTGCATCGTCCGCTCGAAGTCGTGGAAGCGGTCGCCGGAGAGCTTGATCGAGCGCCGGATCGAGCGGCCGGCGTTGTTGACCAGGAAGTCGACCTGCGGCAGCTCGTCCTCGAGCCGCTTGGCCAGCCCGTCGATCGCGTCGAGGTCCGACAGGTCGCACGGGAAGACGTGCGCGGTGCCGCCACGCAGCTCGATCGTCAGCCGCAGCGCCTCGAGCTTCTCCCGGCCGCGCGCCACCAGGACCGGGATGCCGCCCGCCTGGGCGACCTTGAGCGCCGTGACCTGGCCGATGCCCGAGGAGGCACCGGTGATGACGACGTACCGGTCCTCGAGCGCCTTGCGGATCTTCTTCTCCCGCACGAGCGAGGTGTCGAGGTTGTCCTCCCAGTAGGTCCACAGGGGCCGGTGGTAGGTGTCCAGCGGAGGCACCTCGATGCCGGAGCCGGCCAGCGCGTCCTGGGTGATCCCGCTGTCGTAGACGGCGGTGAAGTTGACGTGCGCGAGCACCTCCGGCGGGATGCCGGCGGCACGCCCCACCGTCTGCCCCAGCGCCAGCTGCACCGGCGTGGAGCGCACCGCGCCGCTGATCAGGGCGGAGGGACGGATCGCCTTGGGCAGGCGCCGCAGCGGGCCGACCACCCTGCGGTCGATCGGGGTCGCGAAGGTCGGCGCGCCGGCCGCCTCGCAGAACAGGTTGAGCATCTCCACGACCGGCTGCGGCTCGGGGTTGACCAGGTGGAAGGCCTCGCCGTCGCGCCCCGGGAGGTGCGCCAGGTAGTCCATCGCACGGGCGACGTAGTCGACGGGAACGACGTTCGTGTCCCCGAGGTCGTAGCCCATCAGCGGCAGCCACTTGGGGAGCGCGTCGCGCAGCCGCTTGATCATCGGGAAGAGGTAGTAGGGGCCGTCGACCTTGTCCATCTCGCCGGTGTCGGAGTCGCCGACCACGATCGCCGGGCGGTAGACCCGCCACGGCACCTCGGACTCCTCGCGCACGATCTGCTCGGACTCGAACTTCGTCCGGTGATAGGGCGAGGGGAGCGGCTGGCCCTCGTCGAACATCTCCTCGGTGAAGACGCCCTCGTAGTCCCCGGCGGCGGCGACCGAGGAGACCTGGTGGAAGCAGCCGGCGTCGAGGGCCCGGGCGAGGGCGAGCGCATTGCGGGTGCCCTCGATGTTCATCGCGTCGTTCGTCGCGGCGTCGGCGGTGATGTCGTAGATCGCGGCAAGGTGGAAGAAGTGGTCGATCGCGCCGGCGTTCTCGCGGGTCCACCCCTCGTCGACGCCGAGTCCGGGCCGGCCGAGATCGCCGACCACCGGCACGACCCGGTCGCGCGCGCCCCACTGCTCGATCAGCCGCTCCATCCGGCCGAGCGAGCCGCCGCGGCACAGCACGTAGACCGTGCCCTCGCGGTGATCGAGCAGCTCGGCGACGAGCCGCCGGCCGATGAATCCTGTGGCGCCGGTCACAAAGTAGGCCATGTCGCGGACTCTAGTGCCGCCGACCGGGGTCCGGTAGGTGAGTAGCCTGACCCGGTGAGCGTCCGGGCCCAGCAGCACTCCGCCACCGTCGTACGCCGGGAGCGGCTCTCCGATCACCTGGTGCGGCTCGTCCTCGACGTCGACCCCGCGACCGGGTTCGCCTCGACCGGGGTGCCCGACGAGTGGGTGGGGCTGATCGTCCCGGGGCAGTTCCAGTCGCGCTACTACACCGTCCGCTCGTACGGCGGCGGGCAGCTCACGCTCGATGTCGTGGTGCATGACGTCGGACTCGTGACCGAGTGGGCGCAGGGCGACGTGACCGGCCAGACGGTGACCATCACCGACCCGAAGGGCTCCTTCGAGCTGCCGCCGGAGGCGCGGTGGCTGCTGCTGGTCGGCGACCTCACGGCACTGCCCGCCATGGCACGGATCGCCGAGACACATCCGGAGCTGCCGGTGAGGGTCTGGGCCGAGGTGCCCGACGAGCTCACGGCCTACCTCTCTGCGGACACGGTCGGGGAGGCGGCCGAGGTCACCTGGGTGCCCGGCCACGGCGAGCACCTCGCCGCGCTGGTGGAGGGGATCGACTGGCCCGACGGCGACGGCTACTTCTGGATGGCGGGGGAGTCGGCGCAGATGCGCGCGATCCGCAAGCACCTGATGCGCGACCGCGGCCTGCCCAGCCACGCCTACGACGTGATGGGCTACTGGCGCTCCAGCGCCGGCCGGCAGCCGCGGGCCGTCGACCCCGGGCCGATCTACCGCGAGGGCAAGGCCCGTGGGCTGAGCGACGCGCAGATCTGGGAGGCTTACGACCAATGAGCTCCCCAGAATTCAGGTCCGGCTTCGTCTCCTTCGTCGGCCGTCCCAACGCCGGCAAGTCGACCCTCACCAACGCGCTCGTCGGCGCCAAGGTGGCGATCACCTCCGACAAGCCCCAGACCACCCGCACCGTCGTGCGCGGCATCGTGCACCGGCCCGACGGCCAGCTCGTGCTCGTCGACACCCCCGGCATCCACCGCCCGCGCACGCTCCTCGGCGAGCGGCTCAACGACCTCGTCGAGGCGACCTGGACCGAGGTCGACGTCGTCGCGATCTGCTTCCCGGCCAACGAGCGGATCGGGCCCGGAGACCGGCGCATCGCCGAGAACGTCGCCAAGCTCAAGAAGGGCATCACACGGGTCGCCGTCGCGACCAAGACCGACCTCGCGAGCCCCGAGCGGATCGCGGAGCACCTGCTCGACATCACCGCGCTGGGCGCCGACCTGGGCATCGAGTGGGCCGAGATCGTCCCCGTCTCCGCCACCTCCGATGGTGCCGCCGGGCAGGTCGGGCTGCTCGCCGACGTGCTCCTGCCGCTGCTCCCCGAGGGGCCGCCGCTCTATCCCGAGGGCGACCTCACCGACGCGCCCGACGAGATCCTGGTCGCCGAGCTGATCCGCGAGGCGGCGCTGGACGGCGTACGCGACGAGCTGCCGCACTCCATCGCCGTGGTGGTCGAGGAGATGGGGCTGCGCGAGGGCCGCGACGAGGACAGGCCGCTGATGGACGTCCACGCCAACCTCTTCGTCGAGCGCGACTCGCAGAAGGGGATCGTGATCGGGCACAAGGGCAGCCGGCTCAAGGACGTCGGCAAGCGCGCCCGGCTCCAGATCGCCGAGCTGCTCGGCGTGCCCGTCTATCTCGACCTGCACGTGAAGATTGCCAAGGACTGGCAGCGCGACCCCCGCCAGCTCCGCCGCCTCGGCTTCTGAGACTCACTCCATGAGGGTCGCGGCGAGCGTGGCCCCGAGCTCGTACGCCGAGGCCAGCTCGTCCGCGCCCACGTCGCCGACCGCCTCGAGCACCGGTGAGACCTGCCGCCAGCCGAGCGCGCCGACGACCGACTGCACCGACCGGACGGCTCCGGTGACGTCGTACCGGCCATGGACCCAGAGGCCGTAGGGGCGCCCCGCCGTCGACGGCGCGCTCCCGCCCGGGAGATCGTCGAGGGCGCCGCCGATCGACAGGAACGTCCGGTCGAAGAGGTGCTTGAGGGCGCCGCTCATGTAGCCCAGGTGCGCGGCCGTCCCGAGCACGTACCCGTCGGCGGCGAGCACCTCGTCCGCCGTCGCGTCGAGCGGGTCGGCGACCGCGACGTCCACCCCGCCGATGGCGTCGTCGCGCGCGCCGGCGAGGACCGCGTCGGCCAGCGCCGCGAGCGAGCGCGACGGCACGTGATGGAGGAGGAGCAACCGCATGTCCCTATCCTTGTCCCTCGTGTTGTCCCGCGTCCGCCGCATCGTGCCGACCTTCGCGTGGCTGCTCGCGGGCCTGCTTCTGCTGGCCGCATGCGGTGACGGGTCGACCACGAGCGGGACCAACGCCGACGCGGACTCGGCCAAGCCGCCGGCCACGGGGATCTGCCGGAACCTGACCCGCGTGGAGATGGCCGAGCCGAGCAACGCCGGGGAGCACGTCGCGTGCAGCGAGCCGCACAACTCCACGACCTTCGCCTCCGGCGAGCTGCCCGACGACTTCGCGAAGGCGGACTACGACGACCCCGACCTCGACACCTGGGCCTACGGCACCTGCATGAGCGCGCTCGAGGAGTACCTCGACGCCGGCGACTCCACCCTGATGCGCTCCCTCTTCACCTGGGTGTGGTTCCGCCCCTCGGAGGACGCCTGGGACGAGGGCGCGCGCTGGTACCGCTGCGACCTGCTCGCGGGCGGCGACCACGGCCAGCACTACCTCGACCTGCCGACCACCACCCAGGGCCTCCTCACCGGCAAGGCCGGCGACCAGTGGATGGCCTGCGCTCGCGGCTCCGACGTCAACGACAGCCCGCGGGTCGCCTGCAACCAGGCCCACGGCTGGCGCGCGGTCACCACGATCAAGGTCGGCGAGGCCGGCGACCCGTGGCCGGGGGAGAAGGCGGTGGAGTCCAAGACCAAGCAGTTCTGCTCCAGCAGCGTCGCCGCCTGGCTGAACTACCCCACCGACTACAACTACGCCTACACGTGGTTCGGCAAGGCGGAGTGGAAGGCCGGCAACCGGCGCTCGATCTGCTGGGCGAAGACCGACCAGTGAAGACCGACCGGTGAGGCGCGCCCTCGCGCTCCTCGCGGCCGCCGTGCTGGTCGCCGCGGCCGGTGGGTGCGGCGGGAGCGCCGAGCCGGCCTTCCAC